>NZ_JBKVCH010000001.1:0-460778 GCF_046966505.1 Zhenhengia sp. | reverse complement strand
ATATAGATATATATATAAATAAGTATAGTATAAATAAAGATAAGCATAGCGGTAAGTTAGGAGAGGTTAATATGTCTTATAAAATAGGTATAGATGCAGGCTCTACTACTTTAAAGGTAGTTGTTCTAGATGAAACAGAAGAAATAATTTATTCAAGCTATGACAGACATTATTCTCAAATACGTAAAAAGTTATTAGAAGAGCTTGATCAAATACAACCTTTAGTAGAAGATAAAGAGCTTAAAATAGCTGTAACAGGTTCTGCAGGCTATGGTATTGCAGAAGAAACAAATCTAGAATTTGTACAGGAAGTATTTGCTACAGCCTTTTTAGTTAGAGAAGAGAAGATGGATATTGATGTGGTCATAGAGCTAGGTGGGGAAGATGCTAAAATTATTTTCCTGACAGGGGGCCTTGAGGAGCGCATGAATTCTACATGTGCAGGGGGAACAGGTGCTTTCATTGATCAGATGGCAGCGCTGATGAATATTTCTACAAAAGAGCTAGATGAAATGAGTCTTCAGCATACTTCGCTATATAGTATTGCATCTAGATGCGGTGTTTTCGCTAAATCAGATATACAACCTCTTCTTAATCAAGGGGCATGTAAAGAAGATATTAGTGCAAGTATTTTTCAGGCTGTAGTAGATCAGACTATTGTTGGCCTAGCACAAGGTAGAAAAATAGAAGGAAGAGTGATGTTTTTAGGTGGGCCACTCTTCTTCTATGAAGGATTAAAAAGGTGCTTTAAAGATGCTCTAAAATTAAATGAAGAGGATGCCGTTTTTCCTAAAAATGGTCAGCTTTTTGTAGCACTAGGGTGTGCTAAGTTTAGTGAAAATAGCAAGAAGACTTATAGCATTGAAACACTAAAGAATATTCTTGGTGAGGAGCATAAGAAGGATAATAGACTTTTACAGCTACAGCCACTTTTTCAGAATGAAGAAGCGTATAAAATTTTTAAAGCGCGTCATGATGCCTACCAGCTTGTCAAAATGCCTATAGAGCACTACAAAGGTAAGGCTTATTTAGGTATAGATGCTGGAAGTACCACAACCAAAATGGTACTTATAGGGGAAAATGAGGAAATTTTATATGAGGTTTATGCTTCTAATCAAGGCAATCCCGTAGAGATTATAAAAAGAGAACTTTTGAAAGTTTATGAGTTATGCAAAGATAAAATTACAATTTGTGGGTCTGGTGTAACAGGGTATGGAGAAGAACTGATTAAACATGCTTTTAAGATAGATATAGGTATTGTAGAGACACTTGCACATTTTACAGCCGCCCATTACTTTGACCCTCAGGTGAGTTTTATTCTAGATATTGGTGGACAAGATATTAAATGTTTTAAAATTGCTAGTGGTCGTATTGAAAGTATTATGCTTAATGAGGCCTGTTCTTCTGGATGTGGCTCTTTCATTGAGACTTTTGCGATGCAAATGGGATATGATGTTAAACATTTTGCACAGATTGCGCTTTTTGCAAAACATCCTGTAGATTTAGGGTCAAGATGTACAGTTTTTATGAATTCCTCTGTAAAAGAAGCACAAAAAGAAGGTGCTTCCATAGAAGATGTATCAGCTGGCCTTGCAATGAGTGTAGTGAAGAATGCCCTTTATAAAGTGATTAGAACAACTAATGTAGAGGAACTGGGTGATCATATTGTGGTGCAGGGAGGAACTCTACTTAATGATGCAATTTTAAGAAGTCTAGAACTTGAATTACATAAAGAAACCATTAGACCTAATATTGCGGGGCTTATGGGCGCTTTTGGGGTAGCTTTATATGCTAAAGAAAATGTAAAAGAAAAAACTACACTTATTTCTATAGAAAAGCTGGAACACTTTAGGCATATTTCTAAAGTAACAAACTGTAATTTATGTACCAATCATTGCCATCTTATTGTCAATTACTTTGGAGAAAAGGAACGTTACATATCTGGTAATCGCTGTGAAAGGCCTGTCGGCAAGATGAAAGAAAAATTACCTAATTTATATACCTATAAATACAATAAGATACGTAAGCTAGGTGTAACAAATGGAACAAAAGGCGTGACGGTAGGTATACCAGTTGTACTTAATATGTACGAGCTTTTACCATTTTGGAGTAAGTTCTTTGAAACATTAGGTTTTAATGTAGTACTTTCTTCTGCTTCGAATAAAAAGCTATATCGAGATGGTGAATATTCTATTCCATCAGATACTGTATGTTATCCCGCTAAGTTAGCCCATGGGCATATTGAAAGTTTACTTAAGCTTAAGCCAGATTTTATTTTCTATCCTTGTATGAGTTATAACTTAGATGAAGGCATTTCCGATAATCATTTTAATTGCCCTATTGTAGCCTATTATCCAGAGGTACTTACATCTAATATAGAGGGGCTTAAACAAGTAGAGATGCTTACACCTTATATAGACTTCAATCACCCTAAGTCCTTAAGTAAATCGCTCTATAAGTTATTTAGAGAAAAGGGGTATGATTTATCTAAGAAACAAATAGATATGGCATTAGAGAAAGGTTTTATAGCACTCCATACTTATTATGAAGATATAAGGATAGAAGCAAGAATGGCAATAGATTATGCAAGGCTTCATCATAAACCTATTGTGGTGTTAGCAGGAAGACCTTATCATATTGATCCAGAGATTAATCATGGGATAGATCAGCTCCTTAATGATCTTGGAGCAGTGGTAGTAAGTGAAGATAGTATTTGTCCTAAGGATGAAAAGCCAGAGGTGAATATACTGAATCAATGGACTTACCAGGCAAGGCTTTATAATACAGCTCATTATGTAGCGCGTCAGAAGGATATAGATCTTATTCAACTTGTATCATTTGGATGCGGGACAGATGCAATTACATCAGATGAAATAAATAGTATTTTACAGCGAGCAGGAAAACTTTATACACAGCTTAAAATAGATGAAACAAGCAATCTAGGAGCTGCTAAAATTAGAATTAGAAGTATGTTCGCAAAGGCAATAGAGGGGCAGGGGAGAAAGTCTTATGCAAAATTATAAAGTATTCACAAAGGAAATGAAAAAAGATTATACCATTATTGCACCAACTATGTTACCCATACATTTTGGGATTATTAAAGAGGTTCTGAGACAGTATGGTTATAAGCTGGATTTTTATGAAGGTACAACAGAGCAGATGTTAAAAGAAGGCTTAAAAAGTGTTCATAATGATTTGTGTTATCCAGCTATTATTGTTATAGGGCAGCTCATGGCAGCCTTAAAAAGTGGCGAATTTGATCCTGATAAAACAGCACTTATGATTACACAGACGGGAGGAGGATGTAGGGCCTCTAACTATATCCATCTATTAAGGAAGGCGCTTAAGAAAAGTGGGTATGCGCAGGTCCCTGTTATTTCAGTTAATGCAAGTGGGCTTGAGAGACACCCAGGTTTTAAACTAACGCCAGCGCTACTTGGCAAGTGTCTTATTGCTATGTGGTATGGGGATTTAATTATGTGGGTAAGCAATCAGTGTAAACCCTATGAGCTTAATAAAGGAGATACTCAAAAAGTCAGTGACCATTGGGTGAGTTACTTAGCGGATATTTCAAGTACACCTAAGTTTTTGCAAATTAAACGTCAGTATAAAGCTATTCTACGTGACTTTGAAGCTATACCTAAGCATCATGTAGAGAAAATAAAGGTAGGTATTGTAGGGGAAATTTATGTGAAATACTCACCACTTGGTAATAATCACTTAGAGGATTTTCTTATTCGAGAAGGAGCAGAAGTGGTGATGGCAGGCGTTGGGGATTTTATGATGTACTGCTTAAGTAATAGGGAAATAGATGCAAGGCTTTATGGGCGATGTGGTATAGGTGTTCTAACTTGTAAGCTTGGTTATCACTATTTGCACCATGCCCAAAGAAAAATGATTAAGTGTATTAAAAGATTTAGTCATTTTAAGGCGCCTACAGATTTTGAGAAAGTTAAGAAACTAGCAAGTGATTTTATGGGGCTAGGTGTTAAGATGGGAGAAGGTTGGCTTCTTACAGCAGAAATGTTAGAACTGGTAGAAAGTGGTGTTCAGAATGTGATTTGCACACAGCCTTTTGGGTGCTTACCTAACCATATTGTGGGCAAGGGTATGATGAGAAAGATTAAAGAAATCTATCCAGAATCTAATATTGTAGCCATTGACTATGACCCTTCAAGTGCTAAGGTCAATCAGGAAAATCGTATTAAATTAATGCTTGCAAATGGTATGCAAAATATTCATTTGAAAAATGCCTAGTAAATGAGAAAAAATGGATAAAAAACCGTTTATAATGCTGAAGTTAAATTTTTTTTATAGTTTAAAATTGGAAAAAATAAGCATATTATATAAGGGATAAAAGAAAATTTAGAAGGGTATAGGCAGATTGACTATTGAAAAAAATAAAAATAGCAAAATGAACAAAAAAATAAAAAGAACACAAAAAACTTAGGGCAGACTTAAGCGTTACCCCTTGCTATAATAATCATGTAACTTCCCCCAGATGTTACAGCAAATATGAATTTATTTGCTACCCCTAGAATAAAATACCTTCTCTCAAAGAGAAAGACCCGTTGTCTTTCTCTTTTTTCTTTGCCCTTTTTTATTTTCCAAATACATACTAATGTTCCCAGAAGTAGTTTCTAATATAATAGAACTATAAAGATAAAGTAAGAGGGGGAAAGTATGAAGAAGCAGTTAAAGCAAAAAAAGTGGCTTATGATAGGACTTGGTTTAGGAATACTGATTCTTTTAAGTATAGGCGTTTATAACTATAAGCAATCTCAAAGTTTTTTTATGAATTATAATGCTTTTCAGGAACAAGTAAGAGAAGGAAAGATTAAAGAAGTAAGTATAGGGGATAGCCCTTATATTACGTTTAAACAAGTAGGGGACGATATACTTTATAAAACAGAGAACCCTCGTACGTTAGATTTCAAAGAAAAACTTCTTTTGAAAAATATAAAAGTGACAGAAGGTAATAATAACACAACTTTTTATTTTGTTCAGATGTTCATTAGTGCGACAGTTTTTATAGGCGTCTTTTATATTGTTTTTAGAGGGACTAAAAGACACACAGGTATGCAGACTATGGCATTAGGTATAAAAGCTATTGAAGCAGATGATTTAAGAATAGGTTTTGAGCAAATAGCAGGTAACCATGAGGTTAAAGATCAGGTGGAAGATATTATAGGTTTTATTAAAGACCCTCAGAAATATACACAGCTTGGTGCACGTATGCCAAAAGGACTTATATTTTATGGGCCACCAGGTACAGGTAAGACACTTATGGCCAAGGCTATTGCTAAGGAAGCAGGTGTACCTTTCTTTTCATTAAGTGGGTCAGACTTTGTACAGATGTATGTAGGTGTAGGTGCAAGCCGTATCAGAGAAGTATTTAAAGAAGCTAGAAAACATGAAAGAGCTGTTATTTTTATTGATGAAATTGATGCTATTGGTAAAAAGCGTAGTAATAATCTTTCAGGAAGCAATGAAGAAAAGGATCAAACTCTTAACGCATTACTTACAGAGATGTCAGGGTTTAAACATGATGAAGGCATTGTGGTTATTGCAGCAACCAATAGATTAGAGTTATTAGATGATGCTCTTCTAAGGCCAGGACGATTTGATAGACAAATTGAAATAGGTTATCCTGATCAAGGTGCTAGGGAGCAAATTATTAAACTTTATTTACAAGGTAAGCCTATAAGCGATGAGGTGGATAGTGAGAAATTGGCTAGACAAACTGTACGTTTTACAGGTGCCATGCTTGAGAATCTTCTTAATGAGGCAGCTATTTTAGCGGCTAAAGCGGGAGAGATAAAAATTACAATGAATCATATTGAAAAGGCCTTTTCTGTTGTACTAGCAGGAGCTGAAAAAAAAGACCGTTCCTATATTACGCAAGAAGAGAGACGTATTACAGCCTTTCATGAAGCAGGGCATGCCCTTATTACTAAGCTTATAGTACCTATGCAGCGTGTTGTCAAAGTAACAATTGTACCAACAGTAAAAGGCGCTGGAGGATTTAGCATGAGTATTCCAAAAGATAGTATGTATATGACTAAGAGAGATTTTATCAGCCAGATTCAAATTGCACTTGCAGGCAGAGCAGCAGAGGAAATAATTTTTGGAAAAGATCTTATTACAACAGGAGCTAGCAATGATATAGAAAAAGCAACTTACTATTTAAAAGAACTCATAACACGCTATGGTATGGATGATACGTATGGATTAATCAACTGTGAGGTCATTTGTCCAGGTAACAGTAACCAAGAACTTTTAAAAGTATGTAAGGAAAAAATGGATCAGATTTATGAAGAGACTAAGCTTGTTTTAAAGGAACATGAAGAAAAGCTTATGGTACTTGCTGAGGCTTTACTTGAGCATGAAACTTTAAATGAGGATAAAATTATAGAGTTAATAGCATAAAAAGAAGCCAGGTCCTACGGCCTGGCTTCTTTTCTAATATTTATTTTTATGTAATGCTGAAATATCATCACGCCAGTATAGTCTAACTCGGTTAATAGTTTTTACAGGGGTGATCTTACCTTTACTCACTAATTCATCGAGGTATTGCCTTGAACAATTCAAAAGCTCAGTTGCTTCAGCTGTTGTAATGATTTCGGATTGAATAAATGTTATGAGCTGTTCCTTACTATCAAAATTAAATTCCATATCAATATGCCCCTCTCCGTAAAACGCAAAATCCCTTAAATTTACTTTATCATATAGATGTTAATTCTATTGTAAAATAAAATCGTGAATTTGGCAATTAATTATAGAATATATCGGAATAATGCAATAAAAAAGTAAAGTTATTTTTCAATCTTTCTTCACATAATTTGGCTATAATCATAGTAAAAATAAGGGTTAATACAGCTGATTTGGAGGTTATATAATGAATATTTTAATTATAGAAGATGAAGTACGTGTAGCAGATATTATGACAAAGTATCTTGAAAAGGAAAATTATAAGGTTTTCTATGCCTATACAGGTAGAGAAGGACTAGATTTATTTTATAAAAATAAAATAGATGTAGTGCTACTGGATTTAATGCTACCGGATATCCAAGGAGAAGATATTTGTAAAGAAATGAGAAGTGTTTCAAATGTTTATATCTTTATGATTACAGCAAAAGGTACACTGGATAATAAAGTAGAGGGGTTCCAAATAGGAGCCGATGAGTACTTAGTCAAACCAGTAAGTCCTAGAGAGCTTGTTGCACGTGTCAAAGCATTAGAAGGTCGTAAAGAGCGAGAAGAAAATAAGGATACACTTGTCTTTGATAAAGGTCACCTTAAAATCTATCTTCAAGAGCGTATGGTGAAAATCAATAATGAAATTATTAATCTTACGCCAAATGAATTTGATTTGCTTTATGAACTGGCTTCTTCACCAGGACGTGTTTTCACCAGAGAGCAGCTTATAGAGGCTGTTATGGGTATTGATTTTGATGGGTTTGACCGTACTATTGACGTGCATATTAAAAACTTACGTAAGAAAATAGAAGAAGATACAAAGAGTCCTAAATATATTAAGACTGTAACAGGTATAGGTTATAAATTTGAAGGTACATTAGTATGATTTCCATGCGTAAGCAGCTTTTTGCGCTACTTTTATGTGTAGGTACATTAACGATTCTTATTACAGCACTTTTTGTTAACGCTACTATCCATACAGAGTTTAAAAATTATATAGAGGATAACATTCAAAAGACCAGTGGAATCATTGTAAGACAGTTAGAAGAAATTTATGATAATGAAGGTTCATGGAATGAAACTTTAGAAGAAAGCCTATTGACTAATACACAAATTGGTAAGTTTTCAGTAGCTATTTTAAATCCTGATAAAGAACTTATATGGGGGAAAACGAAAGAAGAACTAGCTCAGGAGATAGAAGACTTAGAGTATCCATTCTTTTATTTACCACAGATGATGCAGTTTAAGGATAAGATCTATACATTTCAAGACATTCCTATTGAATCGGAGCAATACGGCTTAGTAGGTTATGCACGTATTGGTTATTTCCCTTCATGGTTGTTATCTACTTCAGACATTGATTTCCAGGCAGGGATTAACCGCAGTATTATTTGGAGTGGGCTTATTGCACTGGTATGTTTTGCTTCTATAGGTGCTTATATTACAAGGTTATTTACTAAACCTATTTATGCTATTGCAAGAACTTCAGTAGACCTAGCGGAAGGCAAATATTATACAAGGTATAATAAACATAGTAGCATTAAAGAAATAGAAAATTTAAGGCATAGTATGAATTACCTAGCTCAAAAGTTAGATGAGCAAGATACTTTAAGACGAAAATTGATTTCAGATGTTTCTCATGAGATTCGTACACCTCTTCATATTTTACAGAGTAACTTAGAGGCAATGATAGATGGTATCTATCCAATAGATGAAGATCAAATGCAAGTACTTTATCAAGAAGTTGTGCGATTTGGAAGCCTTCTAAGTAACCTAGATAAGCTGAAAAATATTGAAGATAGCACAACAGATCTTCATAAACAGGAACTTTATATGAATAGTTGTATTAAGGAAGTCTATAATGTCTTTAAGATTGTAGCTAAAGAAAGGCATATACACTTTAAACTAGATTTAAAACAGACAGACCATGTAACTGTTTATGCAGATTACAATGCTTTAAAGCAAATTCTTATGAACCTTTTCTCTAATGCTTTTAAATTTACAGAAGAAGGTAGTATTAGAGTGTATACAACCATTGAAGAGAAAATGGTATGTATGTATATAGAAGATACAGGAATCGGTATAAGCAAAGAAGATTTGCCTTATATCTTTGAACGTATGTATAGAGGAGATAAGAGTAGAGAGAAATATGAAGGCAGCGGTATAGGGCTTACAATGGTGAAAAAACTTATTACTGAGCATCAAGGAAAAGTTGAAGTGCTTAGTGAAGAGGATAAAGGAACGACTATGATTATTAAGCTTCCTCTTATACATCATACAAAGTCTAAAACTTTAAAAAGTCTTTTTCCTAAAGAGTAATATAAGAAAAGGTCACCTAATGGGTGACCTTTTTAAGTCTTGTTTTCACTATAAACAATTGACTAAGTTTATAAACGATTAACGTTCAGCGTATTTCATAAAGAAAGGTGAAATATATTTATAAGTCACCATAATAAGTGCACTTTCTATAGGAAGCATAAGGAAGGATTTAATAACACGTGCACTAATAAGTACCATAAAGGCCTTACCTGTAATCATAGAAAGCCATAATGGATTTAAGAATAGCTGAACAATTAGAATAACGAGTAAATTACTTAGGACAATACGACTAATAGACAGCTTGTGGCCATAGAGCATCTTTCCATAAATATAACCTGTTGCAAGAGCACTTAAAGTAAAACCAGGGAAATAAGCACCTCCTGTTGGAAAGACAATGGCACCGATAAAATCGGCTAATGCTGCACCAAGGGCAGCAGAGCGTGGTCCAAAGAGCATACCCATAATAACAATGGTAATAAAACCAAAGTTAATACGAAGTAGTGGACCAAGGTTAATACTAGCAAAGCGCACTAAAACAATATTAAGTGCGACAAGTAGTGCAATAAGCACCATTTTAGTTAATTTATGATTCATAAAGCACCTCCAAAAAATGTGTATTGAAGAGCGCTGACTTGGCAGCGGAATGCGACATAAGCACCGCAAGCATTAAGCTTTTCGTCTAGTGGCAACTTCCCGTCCAACTAGCACTTAACGCGCTTACATCTACTCTGCCAACTGTCTATAGTGATAGTAGTATTATATTCAAAAATTCATACAGTTACAAGAATTGTTTCTACCAAGTAGGCAGGTTTGGTTGACACTCTAAATTTAAGAGACTATAATGACTTTAAATTGTAATAAAATGACACACTTTGACAAAAGAAAGGACAGAAAAAATGGAAAATTTAAATAGAAAAGACCCTTATATGATGCTTAGTATTGTGAATATGAAATTAAGAGATGAATGTGATTCTTTAGAGGCACTTTGTAAAGACTATGATTTAGACATGGAAGAACTTTTAGGGCGTATGGATGCTATTGGTTATACATATAGCATGGCAAACAATCAGTTTGTAGGCTAAATCAGAAAGGAGAAAGGGTTATGGAAACAAAAGAAAAAAATTTATTAAATTATGCAAAGCTTATTGTAGAAGTAGGTGTTAATATTCAACAGGGGCAGTATCTTATGATTACATCACCAATTCAAACAGCTTATTTTGCAAGGGCACTTACAAAATGTGCTTATGAAGCAGGTGCTAAAAAAGTTTATGTAGATTACGTAGATGAAGAATTAAGTAAAGTAACGTATATGCATGCACCAGATGAAGCCTTTTTAGAATATCCTCAGTGGGTGGCCGAAGGGAAAAAAACACTTGCAGCAAACAACTGTGCTTTTATCAGCATTTCTGCATCTAATCCAGACTTATTAAAAGATGTAAATCCAGCACGTATTGCAACGATGCAAAAAACGGCAGGTATAGCTTTAGAAGGATTTAGAAACTACATTCAAAATGGAGATGTAGCTTGGTGTGTAGCTTCTATTCCAACAGCCGAATGGGCTATGAAAGTATTTCCTAAGGCACAAAATAGTGATGAAGCTATAGAAAAATTATGGGATAAAATTTATATTGCAACACGTATATATGAACAAGACCCAGTAGAAGCATGGAAAGAGCATACAAGGAATTTAGAAGAAAAAACAAAGTTCTTAAACAGCAAGAAGATTACACAGCTTCATTATCAATCTAAAGGAACAGACCTTTATGTAGAACTGCCAAAAGGTCATATTTGGCAAGGTGGTGGAAGCTATAATAAAGCAGGAACTTACTATGTAGCTAATATGCCGACAGAAGAAGTTTTCACTATGCCTTCTAAATATGGTGTAAATGGTAAGCTAGCTTCTACAAAGCCTTTAAGTTATGGCGGTAACTTAATAGAAAACTTTGTTCTTTATTTTGAGAAAGGCCGTATTGTAGATTTTACAGCAGAGTCAGGATATGAAACACTTAAATCTCTTATTGAGACAGATGAGGGTTCACATTACCTAGGCGAAGTAGCTATTGTACCGGATGACTCACCTGTATCTAATACCAATACTATTTTCTATAATACATTATTTGATGAAAATGCTTCTTGTCATTTTGCTATCGGAAGTGCTTATCCAGATACAATTGAAAAAGGTACTGAGATGAATAAAGAGCAGTTAGAAGCAGTTGGTGCCAATACATCTTTAACACATGTAGATTTTATGGTAGGGGATACAAATCTTACGATTGAAGCAGAGACAGAGAGTGGAGAAAGCTTTATAGTGCTTAAAGACGGTAACTGGGCTTTTTAATTTGACTGGTTACTTTCAAAGATTGAAGTAGGAGAACAATATAAATAATTTTTATAAAGAGAGGGCGAGGCAATATAGGTGCTTCGTCCTTTGCTATATAAAGTGATAAAGAGATACTTTGAAAAGTAAATACATAATAAAAGGAGAGAAGATGATGAAGATTTGTGTACTTGATGCTAAAACATTAGGAGATGATATAGACCTTACGCCTATTCAAGCAATGGGAGAAGTCATGATTTATGATTTAACTCAGCCTCATGAAGTTGCTGAAAGAGTTAAAGATGCTCATGTGGTTGTGACCAATAAGGTACAGCTTGGCAAGAAGCAGCTAAAAGATGCTAAAGAACTAAAATTGGTTGCACTCTTTGCAACAGGTTTTAATAATATTGATTTAGAGTATATGAAAGATAGAGGAATTGGCGTAGTCAATGTACCAGGATACTCTACAAAGAGTGTGGCACAGCATACCTTTGCTTTACTGTTTAATTTATTAGAGCATTTAGCTTTTTATGATGAATATGTAAAGACTAAGTCTTATGCAAATAGTAATACTTTTGCATATATTGCCAAGCCTTTTTATGAAATAGCAGGGAAGACTTGGGGGATTATAGGAATGGGTGCTATTGGCAAGGAAGTAGCAAGAATAGCCGAAGCTTTTGGCGTACATATTATCTATTATTCCACTTCTGGGAATAATGGACGTGCTGGCTATACGTGTGTAGATTTAGATACCTTGCTTAAAGAAAGTGATATTATCTCTATTCATGCGCCTTTAAATGAAAAAACTCAAAACCTTATAGGATATAAAGAGATGAGTAAGATGAAGAAGAGTGCTTTGCTAATGAATCTTGGAAGGGGAGGTATTATAGAGGAGGTGGAACTTGCTAGAGCACTTAAGGAAAATCTCATTAGAGGAGCAGCCCTAGATGTCTTAAAGGTAGAACCAATAGAACAAGAGCATCCTTTATATGATGTAGATCCATCTAAATGGATTGTGACACCTCATATTGCATGGGCTAGTGTAGAGGCCAGAGGTAACCTAATTGGACAAGTAGCAGCTAATATAGAAGCCTTCTTTAAAGGGGAGATGAGAAACCGTATTGTTTAAAGAGAGAATAAATTCCAAGCTTGTCAATAGGTATGATTTAGAGTCTGGCATCATATGTTAGTAATAAGACAGTACTTTTTAGGAGGTACTTATGAACCCTATTTTCTTAATTGTTATTCTCGTTATATGTGTTATTATCGTGTTTATTCTTGCAGATATTCAGAGTCGTAAAATACCTTCTACATTTCCTGAGGAGATAGAAACTAATGAAGAGGAAGAAGGAGACGAGGAAGATGAAGAAGATGAAATACCAGAAGAAGAGGAGCAAGAAGTTGAGATAGGTGAAGATGCTACAGACGAGAAATCAGAAAAGCTAAAGTCATAACAGAGAGTGATTAAAGGCACTCTCTTTTTTCATTGCTTTTAAAATAGGTTACCCTTACAATAGATTTTATAAAAAAGCATAACAAATACATAAGAGGAGATGACAAAATGAAAGGGTTATTGATTGTAAATGGATATATGCGTACACCAAAATTTGAAGAGATTACACAGTTATATAAAGAAGCAGCTGGTAGTTATGGGGTTAACTTACAAGTTTGCTACACAGATGAAATAGCATATGGTATGGATGATAGAGGTAAGTTATGGGTAAATGTAAACGTAGAAGAGATAGGGTTTGTACTCTTTTTAGATAAAGATATAGTTTTAGCACAGCATTTAGAAACATTAGGACTTAGAGTGTTTAATACATCGGCTGCCATTGGTGTTTGTGACCATAAAGGAATGACTATGCAGGCATTAGGCGGAGCCAATATTGCAATGCCTAAGACCATTATCGCACCACTTGTATTTGAAGGTATGTATGATGAGAAACAGGAAGACCGTTATATTAGACATATTGAAGAGGAGTTGAGCTATCCACTTATTGTCAAAGAATGTTATGGTTCTTTTGGTATGCAAGTTTATAAGATAGAGGATACAGAAGCATTAGTAGAATTAAGAAGTAGAATTGCACATAAACCTCATCTTTATCAAGCTTATGTAGCAAGTAGTGAAGGAAAAGATGTACGTATTCATGTAGTGGGAGATAAAGTGGTAGCGAGTATGCTCAGAGTGAATGAACATGACTTTAGAGCTAATATTACGAATGGTGGTAAGATGATAGCTTATAGTCCTTCTAAAGCTTTTGAGGAAATGGCTGTGAAGGTATGTAAAGTGCTTAAAGTAGATTTTGCTGGCGTAGATCTTATGTTTGGAGAAGCAGGTGAACCTCTTTTATGTGAGGTTAATTCTAATGCACATATTAAAAATATTTTAGATTTAACAGGCATTAATATAGCAGAGAAGATTATGGCTTATATTTTAAAGGAAGTGACAAAATGAAACAGGGTTTACTGATTTATAAAAGAGAAGATTATAGGGTTAATGAAAGTTATGCGGCTATGCTTATGGAGTATGGCAAAAAGAATCAGTTAC
Organism: Zhenhengia sp.; assembly: GCF_046966505.1. Classification (NCBI taxonomy): domain Bacteria; kingdom Bacillati; phylum Bacillota; class Clostridia; order Lachnospirales; family Lachnospiraceae; genus Zhenhengia; species Zhenhengia sp. The sequence goes on along the minus strand of NZ_JBKVCH010000001.1, from coordinate 446,895 downwards.
AGATACAATTTGTATTCTATGAAGATTTGCAGCTTGGAGTAGATGAAGATGGACTTTGGATGAGTCATAAAGGAAAACGACTAGAAGGGGTAGATTTTGCCATTAATCGTTCAAGAGAGAGCATGCTTTCTAAGCAATTAGAGTTTATGGGGATAAGGGTATTTAATTCATATGACGTGACCTATTTAGCAAATCATAAAGGGCGTACGCATCAGTTTATAAGTAGCTTAGGGATACCTTCTCTTAAGACAAGCTTTTTTTATCCAGAGTTTATGAAGAGTGAAAAGGTACCCTTCAAGTATCCTTTTGTAATAAAGGCACCAGAGGGACATGGTGGAACAGAAGTGTTCATGGTACATACAGGTGATGAACTACAACAAATTCTTAGAGAGTATGAACATAAGGAGTGGATTTTGCAAGAGATATGTTCACATGTAGGTGAAGATGTGAGAGTATTTGTAATCGGAGGAAAGATTATAGGTGCTATAAGAAGATATTCACAAACAGATTTTAGAGCCAACTACTGTTTAGGTGGAAAAATAGAATGGTATGACTTACGTGAAGAGCAGAAGAAACTTGTAGAATGTATTTTAAAGCATTTACCTTGTGATTATGTAGGCATTGACTTTATGATAGATGGGAAAGGAAAATTTATCTTTAATGAGCTCGAAGATGTTGTAGGAAGTAGAAGTTTATATACACTGAAGAGAGTAGATACAGCAAAGCTCTATATAGAACATGTTGCAAAGAACTTAGGCAATAAAAATGTCTAGAGAGGCCATAGGACTGACTCTAGACATTTTTTAATCTTCTTTAACATGTTCATAGCCTTGATGAAAGATTTGCTGAATATGTGAATCAGCAAGAGAATAATAAACGACTTTACCTTCTTTACGCGCTTTAACAAGTTTAGCGGCCTTAAAGGTACGTAGCTGATGAGAAATAGCTGAATGGGTCATATTAAGTACTGCAGCAAGGTCGCATACACACATTTCGGATACGAAAAGTGCACTAAGTATTTTGATACGTGTAGGATCAGAAAAAACTTTAAAAAAGCTGGATAAATCGGTTGCACTATTTTCATCTAAAATACAAGGGATCACTTTCTGAACGACCTCTGTATGGATGACATTACAACTGCATATATCTATTTCTTTTCCGTTCATAAGAATCCTCCTATTCATTATAAGTTCTATTATTAATAGGTTAGCCTTAAGTTAGAGGAATGTCAAGTTAACTAAATATTTATATACATTATAGATAAATGTTGATTATAATAAAAGTTGGTTGTACTATGAAAATAGAAGACTTGTGTCATGTTAAGAGAAATGGGGTGAAGGTATGATTAAATTTGAAAAGGAACTTGAAAAATTCAAACCAGTATTAGAGGTTAATAGTATTGAAGATCATATAAGTAATGAAGAGATAAAAGATATTATAGATCTCATTAAGATGAATCAACAAGTTAATGAACAGGGGAATTGATTTATGCAGGTAAAATGTCCATATTGCAATCATGAAGTAGAAGCCTTACAGTATTGTGAAATCTGTGAAAAAAAAATAGATTGGATTATAGGTTTCTATGAAAAAAGTCAATATTACTATAATAAAGGGTATGGCCATGCAGCTCTAAGAGAACTTTCATTAGCTATTCCCAATTTAGAAAAAGCTATTTATTATAATAAATATAATATTCAGGCAAAGAACCTTTTAGGACTTATTTATTTTGAGATTGGACAGGTTTCTTTAGCACTTAAAAGCTGGATTTTAAGTGAGGCACTTTGTAAAGAAGATAATCTTGCAAGTACATATATAGAAAAATTACAAAATCATCCTAAGCAGCTTGAAAGTTATAAAGATAGTATTGTACTTTACAATAGAGCCTTACATTATATGCAGAAGAAAAATGATGATATGGCTATTATTCGTCTTAAAAAGGCCATCCATATTAATCCTAATTTTCTAGAAGCACGTAACTTATTAGCACTATGCTATATATATCAGAAACAAAATCATAAAGCATTGCCACATCTTCATTATGTCTTAAGGAAAGATGGAAGCAATACAAAAGCATTACATTTTTTAAAAGAGATAGAAATGCCACAAGAAGAAATAGAAGAAATGTCAGACGTCATCATAGAAGCACCTCATATTAATGATTTAGATATTATGACGGATATTAAGCCACAAAAAGTTATTAATAGAGGCGGTATATTTGGACACTATGTCCTGTACTTTTTATTTGGAGCGCTATGTATGTTTGGTATACAAGTAGGCCTTATTACGCCAAATAAAACTGCCCAGCTTGAACAAGAACTTTATGATAGAACAACAGAAAATACAAGTATTAAAGTGCAGCTTGATACCTTTATGCAAGATTATGAAACTAAAATAGGGAAGCTTACAGAGTCTAATACAAAACTTTTAGCGGAGAATGAAAATTTAAAACAAGAATATATGAAAATAAGCCAGGAAAGTAAGCTTTGGGAAGTACGCATGCTTAGAGACAAAGGAGATATGAAAGGTGCAGCAGAAGTACTTAATAACATTTCTGTTAGCGATTTAAAAGAAGATAAGAAAACCCTTTATGAAGAATTGAAAGCAAGTATTTATCCAAAGGCAGGAGAGGCTTTTTATAACGAAGGCTATAAGTTGTATAAAGCCGAGCAGTATATTGATGCTATGATACAGTTTGAAAAAACACTGATTTTTATACCAAAAACTAAAAATGGTGGTAATGCCTTATACTATATGGGACAGATAGAAGAAAATAATAAAAATATCTCTAAAGCATTACAATATTATCAAATAGTTCTTAAGGATTATACAGAAACTCCAGTTTATAAAAAGGCTCAGGAGAGAGTAAAAGAGCTTGAAACACAAGGTTCTCAATGAAATGTAAAAAATTAGAAATTGATTGACAATATTTGTAAAATATACTATTCTATAGAAGTAAAATACTTAAGAAAAGGGGTGCTGCATTGAACATAGAGTTTTGTATGCACGACACTACACTTATTGTGAGTCTATCTGGAGAGATTGATCACCATACTTCTGTAGAGATACGTGAAACAGTAGATAGAGAGTATCAAAAAAGACGTGCAAAAAATATTTTATTTGATTTTAGCAACATTGTATTTATGGATAGTTCGGGGATAGGACTACTAATGGGACGCTATCGCAATGTTTCCATATGTGGAGGCTATGTAGGCTTATACAATGTACCAACTAAAGTGGATCAAATTTTAAACATATCAGGAATTTATAAATTAATGAAGCTTTATGAAAGCAAAGAGCATGCTTTTAAAAGCCTTGCATAAATAGATGGTAATAGGGGGAAAGAAGATGCAAAATTCAAATGACATGCAGATAGAGTTTGCAAGCAACTCGCTTAATGAATCTTTTGCACGTGTTGCAGTAGCTGCTTTTTTATCACAGCTTGATCCTACAGTAGACGAGCTGTATGATGTGAAAATGGCAGTTTCAGAAGCTGTAACAAACAGTATTATACATGGATATGATGCAGACCCTAATCGCACCATTTGGATTAGGTGTGCCTATAGTGATAGGCTTGTAACCATTGAAGTTAAAGATGAAGGCAAAGGAATCAAAAATATTGATGAAGCTATGCAAGCTCTTTTTACAACATCTGAAGAGGATGAACGCGCAGGGTTAGGATTTACAGTGATGCAGTCTATGATGGACCAAGTAGTTGTTGAGTCTGAGGTTGGCAAAGGTACTAAAGTCACCATGACAAAGACTTTCTATTAATATCCCACACATTTGGTAGAAAGGTGGGAGCTTATGGATCATACAATCAAATTGATTATGAAAGCACAACAAGGAGACGAGATTGCTAAAGAAGTTCTAGTAGAAGAAAATATTGGTCTTGTTTGGAGCCTTGTTAAAAGGTTTGGAGGAAGAGGTTATGAACTGGAAGATTTATTTCAAATCGGCAGTATCGGGCTTCTCAAGAGTATTGAAAAATTTGATTTAAGTTATAATGTTAAGTTTTCAACATATGCAGTGCCAATGATAGTGGGGGAAATAAAAAGGTTTCTGCGTGATGATGGCATGATTAAGGTGAGCAGATCTCTTAAGGAAACAGCTTATAAGGCTAAAATGATGAAGGATGAACTTTGTAAGAGTTTAGATAGAGAGCCGACTATGAATGAAGTAGCAGCGGGCTTAGATTTGCCGCTTGAAGAAGTAATTGTTGCGTTAGAAGCGAATACAGAAATTGAATCTTTAAGTGCAGTTATCCACCAGGGGGATGGTAAGCCTATTACACTTGAAGATAAGATAGACCAGGCGCCTACTCAGCAAAATAATATGATTGATCATATTGTGATTGAGCAGGTTATCGAAACACTTGAACCATTAGAAAAAGAAATTATTGTATATCGTTATTATGAAGATCGTACACAGACAGAAATAGCACAGCTTTTAGGTATTTCACAAGTTCAAGTGTCACGTATAGAAAAACGTATTCTAAAAAAAATGAGGGGAATGCTAAACTCCTCGTAATTGAAAACTCAGTAGGTAAAACGATTTCTACCTGCTGAGTTTTTTGTGTTTTATAATGTTCGGATTTTTAGGGGAGTGCTCTATAAAAATAAACAACATAAATAATAAAGATAAAACAAATAAAAGAAAAATACGAACTATAAAAAAATAATAAAATAAAATGTTCGAAAATATATTGACGATGTGAAGTGTTCTGTGGTACCCTTTATACATAAGAAAATAAACTTTTGTAAAAAAAATAGAATTTTCAATAGGGGGACCTTATGGAGAACTTTGTTATTTATGTTGAAAAAAGACCTAGTTTTGATGTTGAAGCAAAACGTGTTCAAAATGAACTCATAGAGTTCTTAGGGATTAAAGGAGTAAAAAATGTACGTGTACTCAATCGTTATGATGTAGCAGAGATTACAGCAGATGCTTATGAAAAAGCACTAAAAACAGTTTTCTCTGAACCACAGTCAGATGAAGTATATGAAGGGGAATTGCCAGAACTTAATGGTTTTATCTTTATGACAAGCTTCTTAAGTGGACAATATGATCAAAGAGCAGATTCATGTGTACAATGTATTAAAACAATTGATCATACACTCATGCCACTTGTAAAAGCTTCAAAAGTTTATGCTATTGAAGGTGAATTAACACAAGCAGAATGTGAGTGTGTTAAGAAACACTTAATCAATCCTATTGAAAGTGAAGAAGTTGCACTTGACGCAAAAGATTTATTAAATACTGTGCATCCAGTCCCAGAAAGCGTTAAAGTACTGGATGGATTTACTGATTTAACAAGAGAAGGACTTGAGGCCTTTAGAAAAGAGCAAGGACTTGCAATGAGTTTAGATGATCTTGTTTACTTCCAAAATTACTTTGTTTCAGAAAAACGTAATCCAAGTTTTACAGAACTTAAAGTAGTTGATACCTACTGGTCTGACCATTGTAGACATACAACTTTCATGACAGAGCTTACAAATATTGAGATTGAAGAAGGTACACTTGCAGCTCCAATTAAAGAAGCTTTTAAGGTCTATAAAGGCATGAGAAGGGAGCTGTATAACAACAAAGATAAAAAAGTAAGTTTAATGGACATGGCGACAATCATTGTGAAAGACCTTAAAGCTCAGGGGGGTCTTAAAGAGATGGTGGAGTCAGATGAAATTAATGCATGTACACTCGAAAAAGCTATTGAAGTAGATGGTAATATGGAAGACTACTTAGTACTTTTCAAAAATGAAACACATAACCATCCAACAGAAATTGAACCATTTGGTGGTGCTGCAACTTGTCTTGGTGGTGCAATCCGTGATCCACTTTCAGGTAGAAGCTATGTGTACCAAGCTATGCGTGTAACAGGAGCAGGGGATGTTACAGAATCTATGGATGAAACAATCCCAGGTAAATTACCACAAAGAAAGATTACACAGACAGCTACAAATGGATACAGTTCATATGGTAACCAAATAGGTCTTGCAACAGGTGAAGTTAAAGAATATTATCACCCAGGTTATAAAGCGAAGCGTCTTGAAGTAGGTGCTGTAGTAGGTGCTGTTAAATCAGATGCTGTAAGACGTGAAGAGCCAAAAGCTGGTGACATAATCATTCTTCTTGGTGGTGCAACAGGCCGTGACGGCTGCGGTGGTGCAACAGGTTCTTCTAAAGAACATACAGAAGACTCCCTTAAACAGTGTGGGAGTGAAGTACAAAAGGGGAATCCGGTAGAAGAGCGCAAACTTCAACGTATTTTCAGAAATCCAGAGTTCTCAAGATGTATTAAACGTTGTAATGACTTTGGTGCAGGTGGGGTATGTGTTGCTATTGGTGAAATTGCAGAAGGTCTTATTATTGATCTAGATGCAGTGCCAGTTAAATATACAGGTCTTGACGGTACAGAACTTGCTATTTCTGAATCACAAGAACGTATGGCTATTGCTATTGAAGCAAAAGACTTTGATAAAGTTGTAGCACTTTGTGAGAAGGAAAACTTAAATGCAGTAAAGGTAGCAGATGTAACAGAAGAAAAACGCCTTATTATGCAATGGCGTGGTGAAGAAATTGTTAACATTAGCCGTCAGTTCTTAGATAGTGCTGGGGTTACTCAACAAAGAGAAGCTTATGTAACAGCACCAAATTGGGTACAAGATACAAGAACACTTACAAAAGAAAATGTTATAGATACATTTAAGGATCTTAATGTAGCAAGCCAAAAAGGTTTAGGTCTTCAATTTGATTCAACAATTGGGGCTGGTACAGTGCTTATGCCATATGGTGGTAAGAATCAGCTTACAAAAGAAGTAGGTATGGTTGCTAAAATCCCAGTTCTTAAAGGTGAAACAACAGCAGCAACTTATATGACACATGGCTTTGATCCATATCTTTCAGAAGGCAGCCCATTCCATGGTGCTTTATATGCAGTTGTAGAAAGTGTAGCAAAACTTGTAGCACTTGGCGCAGATTATAAAGATACTTATCTTTCATTCCAAGAATACTTTGAACGTTTAGGTGAAGAAAAAACGAAATGGGGTAAACCAGTAGCAGCTATTCTTGGTACACTTACAGCACAAAAAGCACTTGGCATTGCAGCAATTGGTGGTAAAGACAGCATGTCAGGTACGTTTGAACAGCTTACAGTACCTCCAACACTTATTTCTTTCACTTGCAACATTGGAGATGCTAAGACATGTGTAAGTGGTAGCTTTAAAGAAGTAGGAAGCAAACTTGTTTATGTACATATTCCGGTCGATGAGCATAAAGTACCAAACTTTGAGGTGATGAAAACAGCTTATGATACAGTTTATAATCTTGCAAAAGAACAAAAAGTGCTTGCAAGTTATGCTATTGGTAAAGGTGGCCTTGTGACCGCCCTTAGTCAAATGGCAATTGGTAACGATATTGGTGCAAATGTAAGTTTTAAAGGTTTGGATGTACTCCCATTTGAAGCAAACTACGGGGATCTTATTTTAGAAGTTTCAAATGAAGTGGCAATGGCGTTAACGCAAGATATCTTCGTAGTAATAGGTAAAACAGTAGAGGAAGCTACCTTAACAATAGATGAAGTAACTGTAGGCTTAGATGAAGTTAAGCTAACCATGGAAAAGCCACTTGAAAAAGTATTTACTTTAAAGGTAGATGCTAAAGAAGATGCAGTAGATGCAACTTTTGATAAACCATCTAAAATCTACACGGCTACACATAAAATTGCAGTGCCAAAAGTTGTTATTCCGGTATTCCCAGGTACAAATTGTGAAAATGATACAACAAGAGCCTTTGAAAAAGCAGGAGCGAAGGTAGAACAGGTTCTTTTCCTTAACCGTAGTCCAGAAGCAATCAAAGATTCTATTGAACGTATGGCAAAAGCAATTAATGAGGCGCAAATTCTTGCTTTCCCAGGTGGCTTTTCTGCAGGAGATGAGCCGGATGGTAGTGCAAAATTCATTGCAGCGGCTTTCAGAAATGAAAAACTCACAGAAGCAGTAATGAAGCATCTTTATGAACAAGACGGTCTTGCACTTGGTATTTGTAATGGTTTCCAAGTACTTGTAAAACTTGGTCTTCTTCCATATGGTGAAATTTGTGAAATGACACATGCAACACCAACTCTTACTTACAATACAATTGGTAAACATATTTCACTTATGGCTAAAACAAAGATTACAAGTGTTCAGTCTCCATGGCTTCGTTATGTAACAGTAGGCGATATACATGAAATTCCACTTTCTCATGGTGAGGGGCGCTTTGTAGCACCACAAGTTGTACTTGACGAACTTGTGAAAAACGGACAAATCTTCAGCCAATATGTAGATGCCAATGGTAATCCAACAAAATCTGGAGATGTTAATGTAAACGGTAGTCTTTATAACATTGAAGGTATTGTATCAAAAGATGGCCGCATTATCGGTAAGATGGGGCATAGTGAACGTATAGGTGAATGCGTACACAAAAATATTCCAGGACATAAAAATCAACGTCTCTTTGAAGCTGGCGTAGATTACTTCAAATAAAAGGAGTTAAGGGTATGAAAATAGCATTTGTAATGGGTAGCGATTCAGATCTACCTATCGTAGAAAAAGGAATAGAAGTTGTACAAAGCTTTGGTGTACCTGTTGAAGTGCGCGTGATTTCCGCGCACCGTACACCAGCTGAAGCTGAAAGTTTTGCAAGAAATGCTGAAGCAAACGATATTGGAGTTATTGTAGCAGCAGCAGGTAAGGCAGCACATCTTGGTGGTGTACTTGCAGCTTACACAACACTTCCAGTTGTAGCACTTCCAATCAAATCAAACACACTTGATGGTTTAGATGCACTTTTATCTATGGTGCAAATGCCACCAGGGATTCCAGTTGCAACAGTAGCTATTGATGGAGCACTGAATGCAGGGCTTTTAGCGCTTCAAATTTTAGCTGTTTCAGATGAAGCTATTAGAGCAAAGCTTAAAGCTTACAAAGAAGAGATGGCAGTTAAAGTAAGACAAAAAGATGAAATGATTAGAAATCAATATAATTAGGGGGCTATTTAAAATGGAAAAACAAACATTATTATACGAAGGCAAAGCAAAAAAAGTTTATACCACAGAAGATGAAAGATATTACATTGTTTCTTATAAAGATGATGCAACAGCTTTTAATGGTGAGAAAAAAGGTACAATCTTAGGCAAAGGTGTTGTAAACAACCGTATGAGCAACATTATGTGCCGTATGTTAGAAGAAAATGGAATTGAAACACATTACGTAGAAGAATTAAACGATCGTGAAACAGTTGTAAAAGCTGTAGAGATTGTGCCACTTGAAGTGATTGTACGTAACGTAGCAGCAGGTTCGTTCTCCAAACGTTTTGGAGTGGAAGAAGGTACAGTACTTAAAAACCCAACACTTGAATTTTGCCTTAAGGATGATGCACTTGGTGACCCTATGATTAATGACTACCATATTTTAGCTTTAGGTATAGCAACATCAGAAGAGCTTCAAATAATGTCAGAGATGACTTTTAAAATCAATGCGCTTTTAAAAGAATACTTTGACAAAATCGGTGTTAAATTAATTGATTTTAAAATTGAACTTGGTAGAGTGGATGGAAAAATCATCTTAGCTGATGAAATTTCTCCTGATACATGCCGTTTCTGGGATAAAGAGACAAATAAAAAATTAGATAAAGACCGTTTTAGACGTGATATGGGCGGTGTAGAAGAAGTTTATGCAGAAATGCTTAATAGAGTAACAAAGTAAGAGGTGAACTATGAATTATTTTGATGGGGATACACTTCATGAGGAATGCGGCGTAATTGGTGTATATCTTAATGAGAGAATAGATGCAGCAAACTACGCTTACTATGGCCTTTATGCACTTCAGCATAGAGGTCAGGAAAGTGCAGGGATTACCGTTAATAAAGAGGGTAAACTAGAAAGTACAAAAGGTATGGGGCTTGTAAGCGATGTCTTTAATGAACACAATTTAAAAAGCCTTACAGGCAATATTGCAATTGGACATGTACGTTATTCTACAACAGGGGATAAAGACCTTAGTAACTGTCAGCCGCTTGTAGCAAAGTATAAACATGGTTCTATTGCACTTGCTCATAATGGGAACCTTACAAATAGTGAAGGCGTAAGGGAGATGCTTGAAGATGAAGGGGTTATCTTCCAATCTACAACGGATTCTGAAGCTATTTTAAATCTTATTGCACGTCATTATAATAGAGGACTTGAATCCGCTATCCGTAATACTATGCAGCTTATTAAAGGTGCGTATGCTATTGTTATTACAACACAAGATAAATTAATTGGAGCACGTGATCCACATGGTCTTCGTCCACTATGTATTGGTAAACTCCAAGATGGTTATGTATTAGCTTCTGAAAGCTGTGCATTAGATGTTATTGATGCGGAGTTTGTAAGAGATGTTATGCCGGGAGAAATGGTGATCATTGATCAAGATGGCTTAACAAGTATTAAACCCAAAAGTTGGTGCCAAAAGAAGCTTTGTGTATTTGAACTGATTTATCTTGCAAGACCTGATAGTGTTATTGATGGCAATAGTGTGTATCAGTTTAGAGAAAAAGCAGGGGAAATCCTTTGTCGTGAAGCAGGTATTGAAGCAGATGTTGTTATTCCAGTACCAGACTCCGGAATACCATCTGCTATAGGTTATTCTAAAGCATCAGGTATTCCTTTTGTGGAAGGATTTACTAAAAATCGTTACATTGGCCGTACTTTTATTCAGCCAACACAAGAGATGCGTGAAAATGCAGTACGTATTAAGCTAAACCCACTTAAACATAATATAGCGGGTAAACGTGTTGTGATGACTGATGATTCTATTGTGCGTGGTACAACATGTAAACGCATTGTAGAACAAATTCGTAAAGCGGGAGCAACAGAAGTACATGTATGTATTACTTCACCTCCAGTTAAATACAGCTGTTACTTTGGTATTGATACGCCAGATCGTGAAAAATTAGTAGGGGCAATGATGTCTATTGAAGAAATTAAAGATTATATTGGGGCAGACAGCCTTACATATCTTTCATTAGAAGGATTAAAAGAAGCATGTGGAGGAAGTAGTAATTTCTGCCGTGCATGCTTTAATGGGAACTATCCAATGGAAGTACCACTAAACCCAATGAATGAGGAAGATAAATAGGAGGATGGCTATGTCAAATAAAATTACTTATCAAGATGCAGGTGTTGATGTACATCGTGGTTATGAAGCGGTAAGCAAAATGAAGGAACACGTTAAATCTACTTTTACAGATGGTGTATTAACGGATATCGGTAGCTTTGGTGGCTCTTATTCGATTGCAAAATACATGGGTATGGAAGAACCTGTTCTTGTGTCAGGAACAGACGGTGTAGGGACAAAGCTTAAGCTTGCTTTTGATTTGAATAAACATGATACAATTGGAATTGACTGTGTAGCTATGTGTGTAAATGATATTTTATGTAGTGGAGCTATTCCACTTTTTTTCCTTGATTATATCGCAACCGGACGCATCTCTCCAGAGCAAGTTGCTGAAATTGTAAAAGGTATAGCAACAGGATGCAAAGAAAGTTTATGTGCTCTTGTAGGGGGAGAAACAGCAGAAATGCCAGGGTTCTACAAAGATGGTGAATATGATGTAGCTGGTTTTGCAGTAGGTATTGTAGATAAAGCTAAAATGATTGATGGAAGCAAGATGAGAGCTGGAGATGTAATCATTGGACTTCGTTCATCAGGTGTACATAGTAATGGTTATTCACTTGTTAGAAAAATAATTGATACTTATAAATTAGACCTTAATGCATATTGCGAAGAGCTAGGTGAAACTTATGGTGAGGCTTTCTTAAAACCAACTAAACTTTATGTAAAAGCAGTTATGGCTGCAAAAGAAGCTGCAGAGCTTAAAGGTATCGCGCATATTACAGGTGGTGGCTTCATTGAGAATGTACCACGTATGCTTCCAGAAGGTGTAGATGCAAGAATTAATATTAATGCTATCGATGCACCTAAAGTTTACACACTTCTTGAAAAATTAAGTGGTTTAGAAATCAATGAACTTTACAATACATTCAACATGGGTATTGGGATGATGATCGTTACAGAAAAAGAAGATGCTGATAAAGTAGTAGAAGAACTTTGTAAAGTTGGTGAAGAGGCAACTATAATTGGTGAAATTGTAGAGGGTAACAAAGAGGTTATATTATGTCAGGATTAAGACTAGGTGTACTGGTATCAGGATCAGGGAGTAATCTTCAAAGTATTATTGACGCAGTAGAGGCAGGCAATCTCAAAAGTGAGATTGTCTGTGTCCTTTCTAATAAAGAACAGGCATTTGGATTAGAACGTGCAAGAAAGCACGGTATTCCAGCCTATTTCATTAATCCAAAAGAAGCAGATTATGATGTGAAGGTTCTAAATTGTTTACAGGAACATGATGTAGAATTAGTAGTCCTTGCAGGCTACCTTAAAATAGTAGATGCCAATATGATTGAAGTTTATAAAGGACGTATGATTAATATTCATCCTTCTCTTTTACCTAAATTCGGCGGTAAAGGCTATTATGGTATTAAAGTACATGAAGCAGTTCTTGCAGCAGGGGAAAAAGAAAGTGGGGCCACTGTACATTTCGTAGAAGTAGGGATTGATACAGGAGAAATCATTCTTCAGGAAAAAGTACCTGTCTATGAAACAGATATACCTGATGAGCTTCAAAAGCGTGTACTTCATGAAGTTGAACACAAAATATTAGTCAAAGCCATTAAAAAGCTAGAGGAGGAAAGAGCATGAATATTCTTATCGTAGGAAACGGTGGACGTGAATCAGCTATTGCAGATACGATTAAACGCTTTAGACCAGAAGTAAATCTATTTGTAGCACCAGGTAATGGTGGAACAGCAACAAAATATACAAATGTAGATATTGCAGTCAATGAAATTGAAAAACTTGTAAATTTTGCAAAAGATAATGCTATTGACTTAACAGTGATTGGACCAGAAGAGCCACTTGTACTCGGTATTGTAGATGCTTTCCAAGAAGCACAGTTAAATGTATTTGGACCAAATAAAGCATGCAGTACTTTTGAAGGAAGCAAAGATTTTACAAAAATCTTTTTAACTAAATGTGATATTCCAACAGCAAAATATTTAACCTTTACTAAAGAAGAAGAAGCGAAAGCTTTAGAAGCAGTTAGAACTTTTAGCTTACCTGTAGTTGTAAAAGCAGATGGACTTGCAGCAGGGAAAGGTGTTATTATTGCCCAGAGCTATGAAGAAGGTGAAACAGCTATTCGTGAAATTTTCAGCAATAAGTTTAAAGGGGCAGGCGATAAACTTGTTATTGAAGAATTCCTAAATGGTATAGAAGCCTCTCTGCTTTGCTTTGTAGATGGCAAAAGCATTGTACCACTTGCAACAGCTAGAGATTACAAACGTGCGTTAGATCATGATGGTGGTCTTAATACAGGGGGAATGGGGGGGTTCTCACCAAATCCTATTATTACAGATAAAGTCATGATCCAAATTGAAAAAGAAATTTTAGAACCTATCATTCAGGGTTTTAAAGCTGAAGAACTGGATTATAGAGGGATCTTGTTTATTGGTCTTATGATTGATGAAAAAGGACCTAAGGTACTTGAATTTAATGTACGCTTTGGAGACCCTGAAACACAAAGCATCTTATCTCGTCTTGAGACAGATTTAGTAGACATATTCCATGCTTGTATGAGCGGAACGCTTGGTCAAATTGAGCTTAAATGGAATAGTAAACCAAGTGTGACAGTTGTTCTTGCAAGTCGTGGCTATCCAGAAACAAGTGAAAAGGATGTAGTCATTAATGGACTAGATACATTAGAGGCAGATACTTATCTTTATCATGCAGGTTCAAAACTTGTAGATGAGCAAATTTTAACAAATGGCGGAAGAGTGCTTGCAGTAACAAGACTTGGGGATACACTTGAAGAAGCAAGAAATGCAGTTTATAAAGAAGTCATGAAAATTCAGTTTGCGGGTATGCAGTATAGAACGGATATCGGAAAGATAGAATAAATCCTTTGTATTTAAAAGGTTTATATAATTGATGGGTAAAAAATGGGTAAATTTTAAATTTAAAGGGCGGTTTCTGTACTGCCCTTTTTTTGTTGGGTAAAAATAGAATCTAATTGAGCAGCAGCTTTTTTATCATATTCTTCAATGCTATGGGTATAGAATTTTAATGTAGTTTCTACTTTGGAGTGTCCTAATCTTGAAGATACAGATTTAATATTTACACCTTCATTAATTAAGAGTGTGGCATGCAGGTGTCTTAAATCATGAAATCGTATTATAGGTAGGTTATTAGCTATTAAAACTTTTCTAAAATACCTACTTAAGTCATGACTATCTATTGGACCATTCAATTTATAAGAGTAGAATAGTTGTTTTGTTATAGGAATACTTTTCATGCTGTTTATATATTCTTTAAGCACCTCACTTACAACTACAGGCATATATATTTTTCTTATAGAACTCTCTGTTTTGGTTGGTATAGAGGTTCTTTTTTCTGTGTCATATAATCCAACTTGTTTGTCTACAGTTATAGTATTAGTGTTAAAGTCAATATCTTCTAATGTTAAGGCTCGAATTTCACTATTTCTTAATCCGCACCCACTTGCAAGATAGAATGCAGCCTTTTGAAGTAGGTTTGTTTCATTTTCATAAATACTAATTAGTTTATATCTCTTCCATATTCATAAGTTCAGTATATTTAATGGGATGTTCTTTAGGAAGTTTTATGTGTCTATATGGACTGTGAGATATAATTTCCCATTTCTCAGCGAATTTTAAAGTGTTATTAAGAACGGATGCAGTAGATTTGATTGTAAGAGGGCTATAGCTTTTGGTCATTGTATTTATAAACTTTTGTATATCTATAGGTTTAATCTTATTTATAGGTAAATCTCCAAAAATGGGTCCTAAGTGATTTGTGTAAGCATTATTATATACTCTATGGGTGTTATTTCTACATTTGAGTAGCACATATTCATCCATAACTAATTTAAATAAATCTTTAAATAACATATTTTCATTGCTACCTACAAGCCCTTTATCTATTTGATAGATAAAATCTTTTTCAGCTTGTAGAGCCTCTTTTTTATTTCCAAAAAACATAGTTTCGTATCTATGTCCATTTCGAGTAACTCTAATTCTCCATTTATTAGGTTTGTTATCTGGATTTTTGGTCCTTTTTTCTAATGCCATATATTAATCAGCTCCTTGTATAGTTTATAATTAAAGTAGCACTATATTTTATAGTGCTACTTTAGAAACATAATTCTGTAGCAGTTTCAAAACAATATTCCATTTTTTTATATCCATATACCGAGTATATATCTTGTAAGAACCACATAGTGACTTGCAGGTATTCAGCACGGTCATAGTCACAGCTATATAATTTTATAGCAGACAGAAACTTTTCGTATGTGATAAGTTCTTTGACCGCCCAAATATGAGCTTTGCGTTCTTGCTTTAAATTTCTTATAGTACGAATATCTAGTATGTCCCCTGAACTAGTGAAATGATGGCCAAGCTCTTCGGCGAGAATACATTTTTTAGCTATGTCGTTTAATGATTTATCTATGAAAATTATCCCGTCTCTATATGCTCCTTCTAAACCATATTCTAATGGTATCTCATAAATAGAAACTACTGATTGATATTTAATTAGCAAATCTTCGTATGTCAGAATAATCCCCCCTATTTTGTCTTTGGTCATTTTTATAGATCATAAAGTATCTGTAGTGATATTTTTTTATACATTGAACGGCTATGCTTTCTATGGCATATTATCTTTCTTTTTTCTCTGTAATTTCCTTTTCTTTTTCATCGAATAATGCATTTAGATACTGCATTATCAGTTCCATCTTTTGGTCTGTTATATCTTCATCAGCTAAATGAGCAGCAATTGTGCGTACTTTAGGAGGTAAAGAATGCTCTTCTCTTCCTAATAAGTAGTCAACTGATACATGGAAGTAGTCAGCTACTTTTTGCAATTTTTCTGCCGTAGGAGAACTTTTATCCCAATTTCTTATTGTGCTACGACCAATTCCTACGATTCTTTCCAGTTCAGTAACTGTAATATTCTTCTGTTCACAAAGTAATTTTATCCTCAATACTATATCCATAATGTTCGCCTCTTTCAAAAAAATATGCGTAAATTTACGAATTAATTATTGACAATGCGTAAATAATCGCATATACTATGTTTAAGCAAAACAAAACGACATCTGCACAATCAATATAGGGTATAAATCATAAAATACATCCGTTCCCCAACGTGTGTCTATTTTTTATACCATTTAATGCGTATATTTACGCTGTAATATAATGATACAACGTAAATATACTCCTGTCAAGCTGTTTTGCTAAAAAATGAGACAATTTGTAAAGGAGGAAATAAATGAAAAAAGAACTTATTAAAGCCTTCCAAAACGATAAGTTTGGGAACGTGAGAGTTGTATTAATAGGAACCAACCAACAACCTTATTTTGTAGGTAAAGATGTAGCAGAAGCACTTGGGTATACAAATACAAGTGATGCTATAGCAACTCATGTTGAAGATGAAGATAAAATGCAAATCGCATTTCACGATTTGAAGAAATATGGGTTAATTGGCTTTGGTACAAAAGGAACTCAACTAATTAATGAAAGTGGTCTTTATAGTCTTATTCTTTCAAGTAAACTTCCATCAGCTAAAGAGTTTAAACGTTGGGTAACATCAGAAGTATTACCAAGTATTAGGGAAACAGGAAGTTATTCAACAGAACAACATAACCCATACGGGAATCTTTCCAAAGAACTACAGGCCATATTTGTAATAGACCACAAGCAACAGGAAATGGATATTCGCATTACCAAGTTAGAAAATACTATGACTATTGATTATGGGCAACAGAATGATATACAGGCACTTGTATCCAAAAAGGTAATTAGTGTGTTGGGCGGAACAGATTCCCCGGCTTATAAGAATAAAACAGTATCAAGTAAAGCATTCAAAGAAATATATAGATGGCTTAAAAGAAAGTTTGAAGTTAATTCCTACAAAAATATAGCCGTTAAAGACTTTGAAAGATCAAAAGAAATTATTCCACAATGGGAACCGAGCGAAGAATTACAATTGATGATTAAAGGTTCTAACTCACAAATGAGATTAGGGCAATAGAGGGGAGTGTAGTAAATGGCTAGAGCTAAAACAAAAGAGTACACATTGTTTGGTAAAGAAGTAGCAAAAGCACTTATTGATAAAGGATGGGAAAATCGAGACCTTGCAGAAGCACTTGGAGTGTCAGATGCCTATATAACGGATATTTTGCAAGGGAAAAGAAAGGCAACAAAGAAGAAGAAGGAAATGGCTGAAATATTAGGTTTAAATATAGTATTAGCAAATTAAGGAGGGGCTTTATGGGCTTTGAGGAATTAATTAGGAAAACCATTATGGAGTCTGTAAAAGCGGCGGTGCAAGAAATTTTAAGCGTGATGCAGTTTGAAGTTTATCCAAATGTTATGAATGTAAAGCAAGCATCAAAGTATTTGAATGTGTCGGAAAAATGGATACGCCTTAATTTAGATTCTATACCCCATTATGAAATGGGTGGATATAAATTCAATAAAGAAGATTTAGACCAGTACAGATTAGATAAAACAGGTAGAAGTTTTAAAGTCGTTAGAAAATAGCGGAGAAGAATTTACAGGTATAGAGGTGAAATAAATGAATATTCAGCGTGGCCAAATAGTTTGGATTGATTTTCATAAAAATTTAGGTAGTAAACAAGGAGGACTTAGACCTTGTATTGTAATTCAGAACAATGTAGGTAATCGTTTTGCGCCTACTGTTATAGTAGCGGCGGTTACAAGTGTAATAAAAAAGCCTAACATGCCTACTCATGTTGTTATAGACCGCGAGTATAGAGGGCTTAAAAAACCTAGCATGGTGTTACTGGAACAACTTGATACAGTGGATAAATGTGAAATAGTTCAAATACACGATGTGCTAAGCGAAAGTGATATGCAAAGGGTAGATAAGGCCTTAAAAATAAGTTTAGAGGTGCGCTAATGAAGTTATTAGGCGAAATCTTAGGCGGAGTAGTGTTTGGTATTATGATTGCTAGCCTATTTATACTTCCGATTATAGTTAGTTTTTTGTGTATGTAAAAAGCGCCACCATTAAGGCAGCGCATAGAAAAAGACCTATATATAGGTTAACACCTTTTATGGAGGTAGGCAATATGCTCCAAGAAATAACAGTTAGAGATTTGATTAATATGGTGCATGACATTCATTACAGCAGGATTAGAGATCTTACACAAGAGAATGAAAAACTTAAGCTTTATAAAGAGCTTATAGATAAATCTTATACCAATGATGATTTGGCACAAGAGAATATAGCATTAAGAAATAGAGTGGCTGATTTAGAAAAAGAAGTAAAGAGTTGGCGTAAAAATGGTACGCCATTTTAGGAGGGGAATATATGGCAAAGAAAAAAGAAATTGAGCTAGATCCAGTAGTTGTGCAAAATAAGGCTCGCATGGATGAGATCATAGAGGAAATCAAAAGTATTAATGCACATAGAGAAGAACTTAAAGCAGTTTGTGAAGAACGTGTAAGAGGTATTACAGAAAGTTATCAAGATAAAGATGTACTTCAATACGCACGCATTAGGCACTTGGAGGAAGAACTTAAAGTTTTAATGGATGTAGTTCCTAAGCAAGAAACCAAGACACAATACAAGGTATCCTTACTTTGTGGTGATGTGGTGCTGAAAAAAGCCACTAAGAAACTTGATTATGATAAAAAGAAGCTGCTTGAATGGGCAACTAGTAATGGCAGAACAGACCTTATCAACTCAAAAACAGTTGATGAATTTAAGTGGTCAGAGTTTAAATCTAGTTTAGCTATACAGGAAGGCCTTGGTATTGATGGCATAGTTGATATTACAACAGGAGAAATGCTAGAAATTGACGGGTTAAGTGTAGTTAATGTACCAGAGGAAGTGGTAATTAAATGAATATTAGGTTATTAACCGCTAATGAAATTGAATGTAGAGTACAAACGGTTAAGAATAATGGTTGTTCTGTTTTGCTCTATAAAGATGCTCGGTGTGATATGAGGATACTTGATGAAACATTTGGTGTGCTTGGGTGGCAGCGAACGCATGAATTAATAAATGGAAATTTATTCTGTAATGTCAGCGTATGGGATCAAGATAAAGGCTTTTGGATTGTTAAGCAAGATGTAGGAACAGAAAGTAATACTGAAAAGGAAAAAGGGCAGGCAAGTGATAGCTTCAAGAGAGCATGTTTTAACCTAGGCATAGGTAGAGAGCTTTACACAGCGCCATTTATATGGATTAATTTAGGCCCTAATGACGTTAAAGAAAACAAGGGCAAGTATTATCCTGCTATAACATTTGAAGTGAAAGAGATAGGATATAACGCTAACAAGGAGATAGATAGGCTTGTTATAGTAGATAATCATGGAGCAGAACGCTATAGATTAGGAACTCAATTGCCTAGTCCTACCAAAGCACAAAAAACATTAAGTGAGGCACAAATAAAACGCTTATATGCACTTGGTAAAAAAGCCCGGAAGAACTCAAGAGAAGGCTCAAGAAGAGGTGTATAAGAAGTATCATTGTAAGCCGCTAGAGCTAACAAAACAGCAGTATGACGTAGTGTGTGTAGGTTACGAAAAGATAGGTGCTAAAAATGACAAAGATTAAATCTGACTTTCAAGAAATACTGCCAGATGATTGCAAACAGTACAATGAGGTTTTCAAGCGTTACCTAGACCTTAACAGTGAGAACGTAGAAGAGGCCTATAGCCTTATGAAAGATAGTCTAATGCTTGCACAAAGGTGGTCAGAAATTCAAGCTACTGCACGTAAGATACACGATGCTAGTAATAAAGAGTTTGCTGTAACAGCATTTAAAGATTGGGCTTATCAGCGTTATAGACAAATGCAACTTATACATGAAAGTACACGAATCATATGGAGAAGTTGCAATGAGTACTTGATGTGGAACAGAAGAAATGCAGAAGGAAGGTGATCTAGTGGCACAGAGAAGAATGATTAGTTTAAAGATAGTAGATACAGATATTTTCTTAGATATGCCTTTAACTGCACGTTACTTATATCTTGAGTTTTGTACTAGGGCAGATGATGAAGGGTTTATAGCTTCACCTAAGAAGATATTAAGGATGGTTGGGTGTTCTGATGATGATTTTAAGATACTTATGGCAAAACAATTTATTATTCCTTTTGAAAGTGGTGTATGTGTTATTAAGCACTGGAAGATACACAACTATATTAGAAGTGATCGATTTACAGAAACTATCTATTTAAATGAAAAATCATTATTAGCAGTAGATGAAAATAGCGCATATGTGAAGGTACACGATGAAAATACACACTATGTCATACCAAATGTCATACCAGATGTCAACCAAGTGGTAGGCAGTATGGATACACAGGTTAGGTTAGGTAAGGATAGGTTAGGTAAGGTTAGTAAAGGTAAGGATAGGTTAGAGGAAGGTAAAGGTAGTAAAGAGACAATAGAAACGCTAATAGATGCTTACGCATCCTCTGGGAGTGAACTTAATAAAACTCTTCTTGATTTTGTAGAAATGAGAAAAGAGATTAAAAAGAAACTTACTACTAGAGCATTAAAGATGATTCTTAACAAGCTAAACAAACTAGCAGATGATGAGTACACAAAAATTAAGATACTTGAACAGAGCATCTTGCATAGCTGGCAAGATGTATATGAACTTAAGCAGGGAAATAGCAATTATTCAGTTAATAATTCGCCAGTTGATAAAGCGATGCAAGGTTTAGCTAACTGGCTCAATGAGGAGGGTAAACATGAATAAGGAAGAGTTTGCAAGAATTATAGCTATGATTATCTCATTTTTTCCAAATTCTAAAATTAATACTGATAATAATACACAAATGGAACTATGGTATGGCATGCTAAAGGATTTAGATTTTAATATCACTAAATTAGCTATAACAAAAATGGTTACAGATGAACCATATGCCCCAAGCAACATGATAGGAGCAATTAGAAAGTATTATGGTGAGATTACGGGGGCCACGCCTATAGCAAATGAAGATGGATATGGGATGGTTCAAAAGGCTATACGTGCCTATGGATATGATAGACCTGAAGAAGCACTTGCAAATTTACCCCAAAACGTAAGGGATGCCGTTATGGCGTGTGGTGGATGGTTGCAACTTTGTCAAACAAAAGTAGAGGACCAAACAATTATGCGTTCGCAATTTAACAAAGTTATGGCTAATATAAATGCTCGAAATAATGCTTCTAACAGACTTAACTTAGCAGTAAAGAAAAACATTGAGAGGTTACAAGAAAAGAGCGATAGGGTGCAGAGGATTGAGTTTAAGGAAGCTCCTAGAATGGATATACAAGAACGTAAACAAAGCAAGGAAAATATTGAGGCAATGGCTAAAGTTAATGATGTTATAAAGTCTTTAGGGCTAAGGGAGGATTAAAAATGAGCGATAGAGTACAGAAAATAAAGAAAGTACTTAGTTATACAGAACTTCAAGCATTTAAGGCTGTGTATGCAGAAATGAACGGAGAAAATGGTGTGGTTGTTGTAAGCAAGATATTAGGGAAAGTAAAAGCTACAAGAAGTGTGGCAGTAAGTGCATTCAAAAAACTGCAGATAGCAGGTGTTGTAGAAACTAGGTCGCTTGGGATGAAAGGTACTTATATTGAGTACTTAGACCAAGAAATATTAAAGGAGTTAGCTAAATAGGGTATGGCTGTGCATGAGATAAGGGTACGTTTGGACGATAAAAAATTTAAAAGATTACAGCAAGCTATGAAAGCAACTGGGATGAGTCGTCAAGATTATGTAGAAGATGCTATAAGAGAAAAAATGCTTCTAGACAGCCTAGTTGAGACTATGGGAGGGGGTGAAGCTGATGATAATTAACTTTACAATACCCGGGCAAGTAAAGAGTAAAGCAAGACCACGCATGAGTACAAGGACAGGAAGAGCGTATACACCTAAAGATACAGTGATGTATGAGAATTGGGTTAGACAATGTTATATAGATCAGGTAGGCAGAAACATGTTAGAAGGAACACTTGTTGCAGATATAACAGCATATTATCAGATGCCAAAAACAAGTGCTACAAAAGCTTTAAAAATGGTCAGCGGAGAGATAAGACCAGTAGTTAAGCCTGACTTAGATAACGTAGCTAAGATAGTTCTAGATAGCTTAAATGGAATAGCATATGCAGATGATAAGCAAATCGTAGAACTACGAGTGAAAAAGGTATATGGATCAGAGCCTAAAGTAGAGGTAGTAATTTCAAGTTTGGGGTGATTATATGAAATATCAAGATGCGATTACCAAAGACCACACTAAAATTTGCACGGTACAGTACACAGACAACAAGGGAATGCAACATTGCATTAGAGGTAGCCTTAGAGCCTTTCTTGAAGACATGCAAAAGATGAGCTTATATGAAATAGCTAGTATCATCAAAAATGCAGAGATTACGGAGGGGTAATGTATGGATAAGTATTTAGTTGCACTAATTGTTTTAGCTTTAACTGTGCTTGGGTTAGAACTTGTGTATGGAGCATACAGACAAAAAAGGATTGCTAGGAACGCAGAGGAAAAGAAAATGTTAGATGTATGCCGTAGGGTAATGCGTGATAAAGGTATTAGCTTTAAAGAAATTGCAGTACTACATGATAACCAAATTGTATTTGTTGTCAATGATAAGGTTGCAGAATGGAGTGGAAGCTATTATGTAGCACATGAAGATTATGGTAGAACAGTTGTACTTAAGGATATAAGCGATTACAGAAAAGAATACGTGTTGCAGTATGAGGAAGATTTAGAAGTAATAGGAATCAGAGTATTTAAACCAAAAGAAATAACATTTGTCTAAGAGTATGCTACATGGTTGGGATATATGCCTGTATTTTAATCACATTTACCTTTTGTGCGCTCACATCTAATAAATCTAAGGAAACAAAAGAAAAATGCAATATAGTTGATTTTAGTATGGTTTATGAAGGAGGACAAAAATGGCATGTAATAGGGAATGGAGAATACTTGGAGATTGATGGTGACACTGAACAGGCACAAGAAAAAGCCGAACTTAGGTTAATGGACTTAGGATATAAAAATATAAGGCTAAGAATCTATATGTGAGGTGTTGTTGTGAAAAAGATGTATTTTGAAGTGATAGACATATTACAAGAAACTAATGGCCGGCTTTATGAACTATATGGGTATACCGACTATGAACTACTAGACTTGATAGATGATGATATCGCTTATGCTAAAGAAATGATGGCACATGCTGTAAAACAGACAATATTAGTTAAAAATGGACAGGGTAAAGTGCAAGAATTAGAGTTCTATATCAATCTTACTAATGGAGAACAACTTTTTGAGGTAGGCATGAAAGGAGATTTGGTTGAAGCATGATAGAGGTAATTGAACTAGAGGACATTAATGAGAGATTAAGAGGCATCAAGAAGGGCATGGCTGGTATTACTTATATGATTATCAGTTTAAAAGAATTTAGATAGGGGGAGAAGAAAATTGTTCGTTAGAAACAAACGTCAGTATGCAACATATAAGGCAGAGACAGATACTAATGTGTATACCAGTTTCATATTCGGATTTGCAGAACGATGGGCAGATAAAATGGAGGCATACCTAGACCAGGGCGTACGCAATATGGAGAAGTTAGTAGACAGCACATTCAATCAAGCGAGCACACATGTAGGGATAAAACCTATTTATTTGACACCTAGCATGGTAGAAGAGGGCAAGAAGATACTTTATAAGTATTGGGAGCATGGAGAAATGCTTAAAGATTACTTAGAAAATAAGCATTAGAAGCTAAGGGGTGTTGTAATGACAAATGAGGAGCTTTTTATTAAGGGTGATTATGACACCCTATATCAAAAAAATGTAAAATTTATTCATCATATAGCTAAAAAGTTTGGAAATTTAAATATAGAGTATGATGAATTGATTGCACTAGGTAATTTAGCTTTTGCTAAGTTACTTAAGAAATATGATCCTAGTAAAAGTAAGTTTATTACGGTATTTGCAATTGTGATAACGAATGAAATACTGATGCATCAGAGGAAGCAAAAGAAAAGAGATAAGGCTATTTCATTAGAAAGTACACTAGGAACGGATAAAGAAGGTAATTCATTTAGTTTACTAGACACCGTATGTGACGATACGGTAAACATCGAACAAGATATAGAAGGGAAGGTAATGTTAGAGCAGGCTATTAGGCGAATAAAGACATTGCCAAGTCTAGAATGTGAAATAATGATGGGCTATATCGCTGGAGAAACTCAACATAATATGGCTAAGCGACTTGGGCTAAGTCAGAGCTATATATCAAGAGTTATATCTAGGGTGCAGATTAAGCTAAAGAAAGAAGTTGAAAAAGGAACAGAAATTAAGGAGGGGAAAGACATGGCCATTAGGCAAGGAAGCAAAAGAGATACAGTGTTTAAGTTGTTAGATGAAGGTATAACAAGTCCTAAAGAGATTGCAGCAATCACAGGCTATGACTATGGATGCATTAATACTTACAAATATGCCTATAAGAAAGAGCGCATGCAAATGCCAAAAGTAGAGGAAGAAGAAATTAAAGTAGAGATCCAAGAAGAGTTCAAACAACAGCAAAAAGAAGTTGTTAAGCCTAGGTTGGCTATAAGTGAGCTTAATGGGCTATTTACTTACAAGTTAGATGGTGGATTCTTACACATTGATGATGAAATAAGCCTTAATGCAGAGGGGATAGATAGCTTTATTGAAGAACTTAAGGAAATTAAGAAGTATATAGCGTAGGTGAGTTATGAGGCTGTATATGGCAGTAACAGTTGATGAGTTTGAATTACCGCTCTATGTAACTGACACAGTAGTTGATATGGCTAGATGGGCTGAGAGTACACCTATAGCTGTATCAACTGCTATTACAAGAGGTCGTAGTGGAAAGTATAACGGATTTAAGTATATTAAAGTTGAATTTGAAGATGCAGAGGAAGAATAAATCAAACAATCAATTTGCGCTAAAGAATTAATTGTTGGAGAGTGACGGTATGTATTTTGAAATCGTAGAACTCGGGTACTTTATAGATCAAATTAGAGGTATTAAGAAACAAATGAGAGGATACGTTACAGGAGTTGTGTGTGTGTATTTAGGTTGCAAATTGTATGAAGTAGAACTTCAAGACTATGGTTACTATCAACTTTGGGATTGGCAAATCAAAGAGGTGATGTAATGAAAAAATATCCTGTAACTCAAAGGTATTTATAACAGCTCAATCACGTATTGAGTGGTAAAGCTGATAAGCATGAGGTGCAAAGTGTTAAAGAAAACACCAAAAGATACCTCAAAAAATGCAAGGAAGATACCAGGAATAGGGTTGTATATTACAATTCGTAAATTCAATTTTTGATGGAGTGAGATGATGGAAAATTACAATAGATACACAGTGTATATGGATGATTGTGCAGCAATCGTAATCGAAATAGACAGAGGGTGTGATAGACCTAACAATATGTCAGATGATGAAATTATAGATGCTTATATGGAGAACAACTATGGTGGACGTAATTATGAAGTAGAAGAAGGAGATCCTGATACAGTGTTCCTAGATGAAGAAGATATATGGGGACTAGTTGAGGACTGATGAAATAAAAGTGAATTTTTAAGGAATGAGGGGTTAAGATGAGCGAAGAATTAAAAAAAGCATTAGAACTTATTAAGAATGAGTGTAGCAAATATACCAGATGTTGTGATGGCTGTTATATGTATAGTGAAGAGTTTGATGAATGCAGAATAGGAGATGAAGATCCTTGTGATTGGGAAATAGAAGAAACAAAGTAACTTTTGTAAAAATAAAGGGCTCACTAAATAAATACTAGTGAACCCAATATATAAACAAAACTCTACTTAATAAAAAATTATACGCATTAAAAAAAATAGGTCAATACATCATGAAAAAGTAAAAATTTAAAATAAATAAAAATAATTTTTGGGTGGGTGAAGTAAGTGGAAGACAAGGATAAGCGTTGTTGGAATTGTATTCACTGTATAGATGGATATTGTGATTTAACAGGGAAATGTCCAGTATGGATTGAAGATAGTGAGGAGTGTGATTGCTTTGAGCAGAGAGATTAAGTTTAGAGCATGGCACAAAGTAGAAAAGTGTATGTTTGAAGTGTTTGGGTTTGACGTTAATCACGTCTACCCATTCACTACAAGTGGAATAGTGATACCGCCAACAATAGATGATGTTGAAATGATGCAATACACAGGACTTAAAGACAAGAACGGAAAAGAGATCTATGAGGGAGACATTGTTAAGTACAACTACAATAACCAAGTATATCAAGATGTGTATGCAAAAGTTGAGTACAGTATTGCAGGCTTTAGGCTTAATGCTGACTATATAAGCCGTCACCTTAGCAGGCATATTAGAATAGCTAATACAGATTACTATGAGGTAGTCGGAAACATATACGAGAACCCAGAGTTGCTAGAGGTACAAAATGATTAAGTTGATATTATCTGGGCTATATGCATTTTTATTAACAATTTTTGCTATAGAGACATTACACATTGAGCCTAATAGTCTTATGGCATTTATGATTGCATTGTTGGCAGGTCGATTTGTCATTAAAAAAATCTAAGTTTTAGAGGTCGAAGGGAGAAGTGTAGAATGGTAGAAATCAAAGGTAATACTATATGTCCTAAATGTGGTTGTAAAGTGGAAGGTGGATATTGCGAATGCTTACCAACAACAAACATTAAAATACCCATGCCAAAAATAAAAGAACCTAAAAAGGACGTTGATGTTTCAAGAATTATCGTGGAGTATGCAAATGGTAAACGAGTTGACGTTGTGAAAGGTTACTTGGTGAGCTTTGATGACGAAGGTAATTCAAGTTGTATAGAATTCAACGTATAAAATAATTTTTTTAGGAAGGTGAACAACAATGCTAAAAAAATGTGGTGATTGCAATAACCTAAAAGCATTAAAAGAAAATGGTACGCACGTTTTGGTTTGTAGTATAACAAATCACATATGTAATGTGCACGATACAGTAATTTGTGGCTACCACAAATCAAACAAATAGTTCATCGGAAGAGGTGAAGGAATGACTTTGTATGAATTTATAAAGAAATTTGTAAGACCCAACTCTTTAATAAAGCTTTGGCAGCATGACATCGAAGGATATAAGTTAATTCAAGAAGAAGGTCAGAGCAATGCATGTATGGAATGGAAAATACTATCTAACAAAGCATGGCAATGTAAATATAATGATTCTAAAGTGTTAGGTGTAAAAGATATTGTGTGTGATGATTTTTATAGAGAGGCAATCAATATCGTGATTGAACAAATAAAATAGTTTTTTGATAAGTCATCTAGGTGAATAAAATAAAACTTGCATAAGAAATAGATACATTTCTTATGCAAGTTAATTAGAGAGGGAATGCTGATAGACTTTGAGTTAATAATTCATTAGTCGAAAAGAAAGATTTAAATAATTTATATTCTATTTCATAATCTTTATTTATCGAAAGTTCGTTTAAGATAAGATTCAAGTCATCAAGTAATTCAATAGCTATAATAAGAGTATCTAAACGAATTCTATTAATAGAAGAAATATCATTATTTGCTGCATAATCAAATATTTTTGAATTAAGATTTTTTATTTTGGCATTATAGACAGATAAACTTTGACGTAGTGGTGTTGATGATTCTCCTTTTTGATCAGCAATATACAGTGATTGAGAAAGTCCGTTAAGTTGATTTTGAATATTAACAATTTCTTCATAAAAATTATTTAAGTCTTTAGTGGTATTCAATGCAGAAGCCATTAAGTATAAGGGAACGGAAAGAATAACGATAATTAACATAAATTTAGCAAAATAATATTTTTTCATAATACACCTCATATCAGCTAGTCTTTTATTATAAGGATTAGCAATACTAAAAAAAATATGTAAAAACTAGTTAGATAGAGTAAGATAAATAAAATTAGTTTTTGAGTAAAAAAATATCCCTTGGCAGAGAAATAAGTAACAGCCATGGGAGATGGATTTTTTATTTTATGATAGCCAAGGGATATTTTATAGATAGGTATGACGATTTAAAAAAGGAGTCCTATCTAATAATTAGTATAAAGTAAATATTTTTACTAATCAATAGAAATGTTTTGACCATTTTGTTGAGGTCAATAAAATGGTCCAGGAGGTGGTAGTTATATTAGATGGATTTGTAGGTGGATTATTTGTAGCATGGATTTTAACTTGGTTTGACGTAGACTTGATGGTGCTTGAAGTAATCCAACCTTTTATAGATATACAGTTAACCACAAGCCACTATTATATATTAATAGCAATGATAGGGTTAGTTGGCAGAGCCTTTGGAGCTAAATAAAAAAAATGATTTTTTGAATGCTTATATTAACCATAAGGGGTGATGTATATGAAAGAAGTTTTATATACTAGCGAAAGATGGGAAAATGTTAATGCTGCTAATAAAGAGTTATTGAAACTGTATCTAAGAAGCAAGGTTACAGATAGAAGTAGGCCGAATACCTTAAGGGAATATGGATATGACTTGAAGTTTTTCTTAGTATGGAATTATGTGTATAACAATAATATGAGCGTTCTTGAATTCAAAAAAAGGCATTTTGAGGACTTTAAATTCTTTATGATAAATGATAGGGAGTGTAGCAACGCAAGAGTCAACAGGGTAATGTGTGTAATAAGAAATATGATGGGGTATGCAGAGGATGATGACGATGAATACGAAGAATATATGAGGAATATCGCAGCAAAGGTAAAGACATTAGATAAAAAACCAAGGAAAGAAATTACCTTTGTAACGGAGAAACAAGTCGTACTACTTAGGGAGTACTTAAGAAGTATTGAAAACTATAAATACATGTTTCTTTTAGATCTTTTATACGATAGCGGTGCAAGAATAAATGAAATACTTCAAGTAGATAATACTGCCACGGCAGATAGAGGATTTATTAAAGTAGAGTGCAAAGGCGGTCAAATGGAGTATATATTATTGCATGATAGAGCAAAAGAAAGCTTGAAACTTCACATGCAGAACCTTAAAGGTAGTGATATATGGGTTAGTGATAAAGGAACTAAGATTAAAAATACCGGTACGCTCAGAATATGGGTAAAGAATATGTACTTAATGCTTAAGGGCATAGATAAGAACACCCCATATTTTACACCCCATAGTTTTAGGCATAGCATGATTGAAAACATGGAAAATGGGACGCATTACCTATGTGAGCAATTAGGAAGACCATTTACTACAGAAGAGATAGCAGCGTTGGTACATCATAAGAGTATAGATATGACAAAAAGCTATATGAAGCCGAAAGAAGATAAATTAATTATGAACTTATTTGGAATAAGACTAGACTAAGGGGGATTAATATGAAAAAAGACCACTTAAGAGATTATGCGACAGCTACATTTAGATATTATGCTAAAATAGGCAAGACTTCTGAACAGGTTAAAGAAGATATAGGTAATATGCTTATGGAAGCTAGGGAAGAACGTATCATTAATACTGGTGGAACAGGAAGCCCTACGGAGCATGCCATAATGGAGAAGGAACGTGTTATTAATGAACTCAAGGCAGAGATAGATGATTTGGAAGCTGTGGAAAAAACACTAGAATTACTTAAAAGAAGATTTGACTATGGGACAATTAAGGCTATAGAAATAGTATACTTTACAGATCCTAATAAGCCATTAGAAAAGAATGATTTATCAAGTAGAGTAGTTAAAGCAGCAGCTGAAATACCTTGTGGGGAAGCTACAGTATACAGAATGTTAAGTAAGGCTAGAAGAGTATTTGCAGAAGAGAGAGGATTAAGAAGTAATTGGGAGAAAACAGAAGAAAAAGCTAGTATTTGATAGTAGTAGACTAAAAAAACATGCTATACTGATATAGTCAAGAAGCAAGGTAAATACGGAGTGTGCAACGTATACCGAATCTTGGTACCACATTACGATCATTTATTTTCCCCCAAATAAATTGGTGAAGTTGAAGGAAAGGGCCCTTGGTTTATAGGCTGAGGAGCCCTTTTGTTGTACATAGACTGTTGCGAAACAGACAGTATTATAATTTTAAATCAGGATGTGTAAAAATGTTTGAAATTAGATAGGCAATGCAATTAACTGTATAGGTTATGCATTGCTTTTTTAGTCTAAAGAAAGAAGGTGAGCGTTGTGAAGCTAACATTAAAACAAAAGGCGTTTGCTGATTATTATATTCAGACTGGCAACGCCACTGAATCAGCAATTAAAGCAGGATATAGTAAGAAAACGGCAAAAGAAGTTGGATGTGAAAACCTAACAAAACCTAACATAAAAAAATATGTAGATGAACGACTAGAACAAATATCCTCAGAACGCATAGCAGATGCCAAAGAAGTTATGGAATATCTTACAAAGATTATGAGAGGGCAGGATGTTGAAGAAGTTATTGTGGTAGAAGGAGAGGGTGAAGGTTGTTCTTCAGCTAGAAGGATGGACAAGGCATTAAATCAAAAGGATAGAATTAAAGCAGCTGAGCTAATAGGTAAAAGATATTCAATGTGGACAGAACGAGTTGAAGCAAAAGTGTCTGTAGAGCCTACAGAAGACTGGTTCGAGGAAGATTAATAACAGTATAACTAAACTTTGATAAATAACGGTTTAATAAACATAGTATTATCAACGCTTTTAATAATAACCACAGATAACTATGGATTATTTGTGGTATGTAGGAGGTGAAGCCAGATGCCTATAAGACGTATAAAAATATCAAAGTTGAAAAAGGAATTTTTTAATGATTGGGTGCTAGACACTATTAACGATTATTCTAAGCGATATAACGTCTTTTATGGCGGTGGTTAGGTGGAAGTGGTAAATCCTATGGTGCTGTGCAAAAAATCGTTCTAAAGGCTAGATTTAATGTTAGAAAGGTACTAGTGGTTAGGAAAGTAGGTAATACTTTGAGGCATTCTATTTATGCTGTAGTAAAAAGCATACTTACTAAGAGTGGTACGCCATTTAAGGAAAATAAAACAGATTTAACACTTACGCTGGATAACGGGAGTGTTTTTTTATTTAAAGGCATAGATGATCCAGAAAAGATTAAATCTATAGCAGATATTACAGACATAGTTATTGAAGAAGCCAGTGAACTAACCATAGACGACTTTACTCAGTTAGACATACGTCTTAGGCCAGTAGAAGCACCTAACCCACAGATATACTTAATGTTCAACCCTGTATCTAAGGCTAATTGGGTTTATCAGCATTGGTTCTTAAATGACATTGAAAACGCTCAAATTATTCATAGTAGCTATTTAGATAATAAGTTCCTTACGGAAGACTACAAAGCTACGTTAGAGAATCTTAAAAATACCAACCCTGCTTATTATAAGATTTACTGCTTAGGCGAGTTTGCTACACTCGATAAGCTAGTCTTTCCTATTATTCATAAGCGACTGATAAGTGAGAATGAGGTTAAAGGCTTACGCTTATTTGTCGGCATGGACTTTGGTTACGTTAATGACCCTACTGCTATTATCTGGGGTTACTACGATAAGCTGAATAAAATTATTTATATCATTGGTGAGTATTTCAGAAAGGAAATGACTAACGATGAAATAGCAGAGGTTTTGCAACAGTTAGGCTTATCAAAAGAACAGATCATAGCCGATAGTGCAGAACAAAAGTCAATCGAAGAAATAAAACGCTTAGGTTGTAGCAGGATTAAAGCTGCCAGCAAGGGGCCAGATAGTATTATTCATGGGTTACAGTGGCTACAGCAACACTCAATTATCGTTGATGAAAGATGTACGACTTTAATTGAGGAGTTTGAGAACTATACATGGAAAAAAGACAAGAAGACAAACGAGTATATCAATGAACCTATTGATACATTTAACCATGGTATAGATGCTCTAAGATATGGCGTTGAGCCATTAAGAGGAAAAGGAGGTGTTAGGTTTGGATAATCAAGATTTATTTATTGTACAAGAGTACATTAAAGAGTTTTTAGCAAGTAAAGAACGTAAACTTATGCTAGATGGACAGCTTTATTATGAGAATGAGCCACTTGGTATAGAAATGCCTCATGCATTTATGACTAACCTAGTGGATGAAAAAGTGCAGTACTTACTTGGTAAAGAACCTAGTATGACAAGTAGCATAGATAATAGTAGTTACTTAGATGAAGTTATTAACGTGCTAAGTGATAATTTCCTTTATGATCTACAGCTACTTGGAACAGAGACAAGTAATAAAGGTATTGCATGGGAACAGTTATATTTCGATGAAGAAGGTATACTTAAACGTATGCTTATTCCAAGTGAGCAAATTAAGCCTGTATGGGTAGATAACTCGCATAGAGAATTGAAATGGGTTATTCGTATCTATGATATTGAAGAGTACATGAATAATAAGAAGGAAACGGTCACTAAAGTTGAGGTTTACGATAGCGACAAATCTTATTACTACATCTTAGATAACGGTACTTTAAAGCTAGATAGTGAGAAGTACTTACAACTAAATGACAATGAAGAGTTCGGGCATTTTACCATCGATGGAAAGCAATATAGTTTTGGTAGAGTGCCTTTTGTATTTTGCAAAAATAACGCTTGTGAAATGCCAGACCTTAAGATGGTAAAAGAGTTAATAGATGCGTATTGCCATAACAGAGAGCGCTTAGATAAGTTGCTAGAGGACTTTAAAAACTTCTTAGTTGTTATTAGAAATTACGCTGAGAATCCTGAAAATGCAGTGAGCCTAGATGAAATGCTAGAGAAACGTCGTATTTGGGTAGACACAGACGGTGGTGTTGAACTTGTTAATCCTACTATAGACACGACGGCTAATGAGAGCCATGATAATACACTTAAAGATGATATTATCTTGTTTGGCCGTAGTGTTGACCGTAACAAAATGATAAGTGGCAACACTCCTTCGGGAGTGGCATTAAAGACACTTTATAGTGGACTGGACCTTAAATGTAATAAGTTAGAAATAGAGGTTAAAAATTATTTTAACCAGCTTATGTGGTTTATTAAGTCCTACTTAGAAGTTAAAGGAGTTAGCCCACAGGATAAAGAAAAACTTAGTATCCTTCTTAATCGTGATATTACAATGAATGAGAGCCAAGTCATTACAGATTGTAAAAATTCAGTTGGAGTTATCTCTACTAAGACTATTGTAGCAAATCATCCATATGTTACTGATGTTGATGAGGAACTTAAACAGATTGAAGCCGAAAACGCTTTTAATTGGCAGGAGTATGTTAAACAGTTGAAAGATGATAATGAGGAAGTTGAGGTGTAGATGATGCAAAAGGTTAATGTTTTAGGTGTTGAATATTCTATTAATGAAGTCACGCCTATTGAGTATCCTAAGATTGAAAATAGTGATGGCTTGTGTGATTTTACCACGAAAACTATTTGTATCGATAAAGAACTTAATAATGAAACACCTACAAGCATGGAGAATATGAAGGCTTATAAAGCTACAGTTGTAAGGCATGAGTTGATACATGCTTTCTTTTATGAAAGTGGCCTTGATGTTTCATGCTCTTGGGGAAGGAATGAACAACTTGTTGATTGGATAGCTATCCAGTTACCTAAGATGGTGAAAGCTATGAAAGAAGTTGGTGCTCTGTGAGTAATAAGGATTACTGGAAGAAACGTATAGATGAAACAGCTCAAAGACGATTTGATTTAACTTATGAAGTGATGCAATCAGAA
The DNA here is from genome assembly GCF_046966505.1 of Zhenhengia sp. Lineage (NCBI taxonomy): Bacteria > Bacillati > Bacillota > Clostridia > Lachnospirales > Lachnospiraceae > Zhenhengia > Zhenhengia sp. The sequence goes on along the minus strand of NZ_JBKVCH010000001.1, from coordinate 413,040 downwards.
ACACGTAAGATATACGATAGAGTTACTCGTGAGATAGCTAAAGAAGTTGAAGCTATGTATTATAAGCTATTAGATGAAGAACTCTCTAGGGCTGAAATATGGACTTATAAGCACTATAAGGATTTACTTAACAGTATAAATATGAAAATGGTTAAGCTAGGGCTTAAAGAAATCAATATACTTAACTACAATTTAGAAGAAGCTTTAAGAGAAATCTATGTGGAGACACCTTTACCACAACATACGCCTATTAAGCCTTCGTTTACTGTATTAGACGATGTAGCAGTACAGCAGATTATTGCGAGGTCTTGGAGCGAGAAACATTTTATATCTACTGTATGGGATAATAAAAATAAGTTGTCTGGGATACTGAAAAAAGGCATTACAGACACTATTGTCTTAGGGAAATCGAAAGATGACCTTGTAAAAACTGTTAGGAATAAAATGCAAGTAGGTTTTAATGAGGCGGATAGAGTAGTTCGTACAGAACTCATGCATACCATTAATTCAGGTGTTGTGCAACGTTATAAAGACAGTGGTTATAAAGAACTCGAAATACTTGTGGCAGAGGATGAAAGAACATGTGATAGGTGTGGGGGTAAAGCTGGTGAAATTGTAAGCATTGATAGTTATGATATTCCACCTTTTCACCCACGTTGCAGGTGTACTTGTATCCCAGTAATTGAATAGTTAATTAAGCACTCTTAATAGGGTGCTTTTTATATTAAATGGAAAGGAAGAATAGCAATGAAGAAAATCTTTATTTCTCAACCTATGAACGGTAGAACAGACGAAGAAATTTTAAGAGAAAGAGAATTGGCTATCAGAAGAGCAAAAAAGGCATTCGGTGATGACATTGAGATTATTGACAGCTTCTTTCAAGGAGCGCCTGCTGATGCTAAGCCGTTGTGGTATTTAGCAAAATCAATTGAAGTCATGGCACAAGCTGATGGTGTTTTCTTCGCACATGGTTGGGAAGAAGCTAGAGGGTGTAAGATTGAGTACGAATGTGCTACAAAATATGGTATTCCGTACTACGTATGCTTTTAATAGCCAATTTAACAGGTTTTAGAATTGAAATCGGCTTTAGTATTGCTAAGGCTGTTTTTTATATGCCTTTTAATAGGTTGTAGGCGTAAAAGAACAACCGAACATAACAAATCCGTGAGAGCATACTCGTAAAAAGCGTAGGAGGATATTATGAAGAGAAAGTTTTTAGAAGATTTAGGGCTTGAAAAAGAAGATATAGACAGTATCATGGCCGAAAATGGTAAAGACGTTGAGAAGGCTAAAGCTGACTATGAAGATGTTAAAGCTCAACTTGAAACAGCTCATGCAACGATCACTGACTTAAAGAAAAATAATGTAGATAACGAGAAGTTGCAGAATAAGGTCACTGAATATGAGACAGAAATTACAAAACTTAAAGATGAAGCGGCTAAAAAAGACTTTAACTATAGACTTGAAGATGCTTTAAAAGGTTCGAAGGCCAAGAACTTAAAAGCACTTAAAGCACTTCTTGATATGGATAAGGTTAAGCTTGAAGGTGACAAATTTACAGGACTTGAAGAGCAGCTTACAGCACTCAAAGAAAGTGATGCTTACTTATTTGATGCAGAAGAACAGCAACCACCACAACTAGGTGGATTTAAACCTACTAATACAGGTGGTGCGTCTAAAGGTATTACAAAAGAACAATTCCACAAAATGAGCTATTCAGAGAGAGCAGAACTCTATAACGCTCAACCTGAAGTTTATAAACAACTAACACAATAAAAGGAGGGCCTTAATATGGCACAAACAAAATTAACAAATTTAGTAAATCCACAAGTAATGGCTGATATGATTTCAGCAGGATTAGATAAAGCGATTAAGTTTTCACCACTTGCAAAGATTGATAGCACATTAGTAGGTCAACCAGGTAATACAATTACTGTTCCTAAATATGCTTACATTGGTGATGCAGAAGTGGTAGCAGAAGGTGTAGCAATGGATACAGTAGTATTATCAGCTACTACAACAACTGCTACTGTAAAAAAAGCTGGTAAAGGTGTTGAGATTACAGATGAAGCTGCATTAAGTGGTTATGGTGATCCAGTAGGAGAAGCAGAAAAGCAACTTAAAATTTCTATTGCAGCTAAGATTGATAATGATTGCTATGATGCACTTAATAGTGCTACAGCTAAATATGATGGAAAAGCAGCTATTATCGGATATGAAGGTATAGTGAAAGCTGTTGATGTATTTGGAGAAGAAGACTATACACAAAGAGTAATGTTTATTCATCCAAAACAAATTACTCAATTAAGGCTTGACCCAGAATTTAGAGACAAAAATAAATATCCTTTAGATGTGGTTATGACAGGGGTTATTGGAGAGATTGCAGGTTGCCAAGTTATCCCATCTAAAAAAGTTAAATTAAACTCTACTTGGTATGAATGTCCTATTGTAAAAGTAACAAATGCAGAAGTAGATGGAGATGTACCAGCATTAACCATTTACAAAAAGCGTGATGTTATTGTAGAAAGCGATAGGGATATTCTTAAGAAAACAACTGTTATCACAGCAGATGAACATTACACAGCTCATTTATCCAATGATAGTAAAGTAGTTGTTGCTCAATTCAAAGCAGAAGCTGGTGCGTAAGGAGGGATTAGATGTTGTTAAGAAGGTATCATAATCGAGAAGAAAAGCAACTAGATCAAGAAGTAAAGCAAGAAAAAGAGATTGAAAAGCCTAAAAAACGTAAACCTAAAAAAGAACAGCAGGGTGAGGAATAATTCCTTCACCTTTTTCTTAAGGATGGTGAGAGAATGAATACACTTGAACTATTAAAATTAGAACTTGGTGCTGATGAGACACAGGAGCCATTATTACAAAGGTATATTGATAAGGCTATCAATAAAGTAATGAACTTTACTAAGCGAGATAAAGCTTATGTAGAAAAAGAATTACAAAACCAAGTAATAGATTTAGCCATTATACTCTATAATCGTAAGGGTACAGAGGGGCTAAAATCTCAATCATATAGTGGTGTTTCTGAAACCTATGTAGAAGATATACCTAATGAAACTAAACGTGATCTATACGCTCATAGGTTGTTAAAAAGAGGTGGCTCTAATGATTAATCGGCAGATGCAAAGGTGTACAGTATGGCAAAAAGATGGTGAAACAGATGAATGGGGTGCACCTTCACAAGATGAAACCATGATAGCAACTATCAATATTGCAATTAATGTAGTAGATACGATTAATATTAAAAATAGCATCGAATATGGAGAGATTACACACTTAGGTCTTACATCTTTTAGGGGGCTTAAGAAAGGTCATGTACTGAGAATTTTAGATAAAGTTTACACAGTAGAAAAACAGCCTAATGAAGTTACAAGACTTAGCCAAGTATATCTAAAGGAAGTGGTCTAGTGGGCGATGTTAGTAAAAATATGGAGAAAGCTATTAATAACTTAGATAAGGCATTATTAGCTGGGTTAGAAAAGGTATGCCAGATGATTGAGAATACTGCCAAAGAAGAATGTCCTGTAGACGATGGTCCTTTAAGAGCAGATATTCAGCATGATATAGATGTAAATAACAAAATAGGCATTATAGGTAACACATTAGAATATGCGCCTTATAGACATGAAGGAACAGGTATTTATGCTATAAGTGGTAATGGTAGAAAAGAGGTGCCATGGCGTTATAAGGATGCTAAAGGTAAATGGCACACTACAAAAGGTATTAAGCCTAAAAGGTACCTTCTAACTGCTGTAAATGCACATAGAAATAATATCTTAAAAGTTTTAGGAGAGGGGGCTAGAACTGAGTGGATGAAGTAATTGCGATACTTATGAATGATGAACAACTGAAAAGCCTTGTAAGTGGTATTTATCCATTTGGTGAAGGTTCAACTGTTAGTGAGTGTATCGTGTATGAATTTTATACTGCAAGTGACAATGGAATTAAGGCTACAGATGTTTTAATGATTGATGCTATAGGATTTTCTATAGGTAAATCTTTAGCCATTATAGAACGTGCTAAGAGCCTTTTGTTAACATTAGGCGATGCAAAGTTAACAAATAAAGTTTTAAAAGTAGAACAAAACGGTGGAGGTAGTCTTAAGAATGTCGTGGGGAATAAGACCATGTACTATCAAAAGGCTACCTTTAACATTACAAGGAGGGTAAACAGATGAAAGCTAAAAAGCTATTAATGCCATTAAAGCTTCAGTTTTTTGCATCTAGCACCACAATGACAGATAAAGATGATGTAAAGCTTGGTTCTGGGGACCTGTATATTATGGAGTTTACAGGCAAAGTTCCAGAAGACACAGAAATTGAAGTGGATGCCAATAAAATTGGACATATAAAAGGTGGGGCAAGTTTAGAGTACACAAACGAGTGGAAAGTTGTATCAGATGATATGGGGGTTGTGATTAAAAACTTTCTAACAAAAGAAAATGTTAACTTTAAAAGTGGTATCTTGGCTTGGAATGGTAAAGTGTTGCAAGCATTATGTGCAACAGCTAGGGTTACAGAACCTACTCGAGAGAACGCTTATCGTATTGTAAAAATTGGTGGGAAGAAACATGCAGATGGCAAGTCCTATATTATTCACTTTGTACACACAACAGATAAAGGAAAACATATTAAACTCACTATTGTGGGTACAAGTAGAAACGGCTTTACAATTGCATTTGATCCAGAGAATGAAACGGTAATTGATGCTGAATTTACCGCGATTAGTCAAGACGATGAAGGAACACTTGTTACTTATAAAGAAGAAAAAGAACTTGCTGCATAAGGCTAGGTTTACACCTAGTCTTTATTTTTATATTAGGAGGAATGTACAATGTTAGATTTAAGCGTACTAGCACAGGAAACGTTAGATATTAAATTATTAGATGGTGAGATAGTTTGCATTAAAAACCCATCTAAAGGGCTACTTATCGAATTAAATAAAGCGGATTTAAAAATGGCACAAGAAACAGACTTTGAGAAAATGGTAGAAATGCTCGAGAGAATCACTGCCAAGATTTTAAGTAATAACACGAGTAAAAAGATGTTTACAGCAGAGCAACTTGAAGAACTTGACATTGATTACTCATTACAAACCCAGATTTTTAAAGCTTACTTGGAATTTGTTACAAAGTCTCTTAATAACCCAAACTAGATAACCCATTGCTTATATCCAAAAAACATAAAAGTGATGGGTTAGACATATCTCCACTATTTACAACGGATGATGAACGGCTTATGTGGGAATACGTTCAAATGGCACAATTTCTTAATATGAGTTATGAAGAGGTTAAGTATATTCCATTTGATGAGTTTGAGATATTGAAAAAGCTTAAACAAATAAATGATTATTCTAAGACTAAAGAAGGCCTTGAGATACTTAAAGACAATATACGTTATACATGTACTTCTCCTGATGTTGATAAGTTAAGAGAAAAATACGGAAAGGATGAAGATAATGGCTAGTTTAGACTTAGGAACACTTAAAGCAAGCGTTGTAGTCGAGGGGTCAGAGAAAGCCAAAAGTGACCTAAGAAGTGTAAATGAAACAATTAATAGCACCGAAAAGTCTTTTGAGAATACAGCTCAAAGTACACTTATGAGTAATAAAGAGATGCAAAGCTCAATCATGAAATTAGCACATCAGTATAAGGCTAGTGGCATGACTATGAGTGAAGCTATGACTAAAGCAAATGCTGAGATTAGAGTTTCACAACAAAAGGCTATAAATGAAAACAACAATAGTGTTAGTTCATTTAGTAGATTAGCTAGTGCATTTAAAGACGGAATGAGTAATGCCAGTGTGTTTGGCATGAAATTAGGTGATTTAGGCGGTGCACTTAGTGGTGGAGCTGGAATGAGTAGTTTTATGCAAGGTGCAGTAGCAGGGCTTTCCATGGCCCTTGTAAATTTAGCTGTACAAGCTGTACAACAGGCTATATCTGCATTATGGGATTTTAGTAAACAGGCTGTACAAACTGCAAGTGACCTAGAAGAAAGTGCCAACGTAGTAGAGGTTGTTTTTGGCAAAGAGAATAATGTCTCTAAATGGGCTAAAGAAAATGCAAGCTCTTTTAACTTAAGCAGATTAGAGGCTGAAAAGTTTGCTGGTACGCTAGGAGCAGTTCTTACACCAAGTGGCTTAGGCATAGACGTTATAGAGGATATGTCTATTAACTTAACAAAGCTATCAGGTGACTTAGGTTCATTGTGGAATAAGAGTTCTGAGGAAGCTTTTAACGCTTTAAGAAGTGCTATTACAGGCGAGACAGAGCCAATGAAAAACTTTGGTGTAGTTATGACACAAGTTAACTTAGAAGCCTATATGCTTACACAAGGCATTAATAAGCAATGGAAAGAGTTAACGCAAGCAGAGCAAGCACTTGTACGTTACAATTATATCTTAGAAAATACTAAGACCGCGCAAGGAGATGCTATTAGAACTGCTGATGGTTACGCTAATGCTAGTAAACAATTAGAATTAGCTATAGAAAACGCAGGTAATGCTTTCGGCCAAGGTTTTTTACCAGGGTTAACAAGCTTTAAACAGCATATTGCAGAGTTCATAAACGACAACGAGGAATTGATAAGGCTTATTGGAAACTTACTGGGTAATTTAGTGCAATCATTTGCAGAAGCTATAAAAATAATTACTCTACCCTTTAAGGGGGTGCTGACTGTAATTAACTGGATAGCCGGTGGTATTAACAGTATCTTAGAGTCTGTACGTGGTAAATCTAACGAGGTATTGGATAGCATTTCTTCTATAGGTAAGAAAACAAGTGGAACAGTAACTTACGAAATGCAAGATATGGCTAGTGCCACAAAAGATGCTATGGGTGATGCTGCCACTAGCGTAGAAGACACTTTTAATGGTATGGAAGAGAGTGCAAAGGATAGTCTCAATGGTATAAGTGAAGCATATAAATCTTTTTTCCAAAAGCAAATGTCAGAGTATGAAAAACAGCTTAGGGAACAGTACAACGGTGGAACTTTAAGAGAAGAAAAGAAAATTCAAGAGAAGTTAGCACTGCATGAGAAGATGCTTAATAAACAGCTTGAAAAAGACGAAGAGTACGAAAAACGTAGAGCAGAGATTGAAAAGAAATACCGTATGCAATCTAGTACTGAAAACGGTAGAACAGTTATTTCTTATGTACCAAGAAATGCGAACGGTACTTCATATTTCAGTGGTGGACTTACCCGTATGAATGAGGTAGGCCCTGAATTAATGTTCGTGGAAAGAGGGGCTAAAATTGTGAACAACCACGAAACAAGGGAAATGTTTAACAATATAGCAGATAATAGTGGAGTAGAAAATAGACTAGATACCCTCATTAGTGCTATTCAGAAAGTAGAGAGAGTTATTAAGATGCTGCCAAGTGAACAGCAAATGCTTGCTCGTGGTGGACTAGTGTAAAGAAAGGAGGGATAGCATGGCACATGTAATGTTTAATCCTAGTACGGTAAATAGTGATTTATCATCTACTAAAAGTAGAATGAACTTTCAAAAGTTTATCAATGACTATAACAACGGACTTATTGACAAAGGTAACACCTCTAAAATTTCATCATTAAGTATATTGGTACACAATGTAAAAAAGGACCAGACTGTAAATGCGACTGTTTCTGTTTATAATCAAATAATTAACCGAAGTTTTACGTCTAGGTATGAAGATACAATAAGTAGAAATATCTATCAAGATTTAAGTATCGCTATTAATCCTACTTCTTTTATAAACTACTTAAACTCTAATGGTGGGAATCTTGATGCAACCATAACGAGTGGAACAGCAAATTACAATACTCCTGTTGTTATAGGTACAGAGTTTCGCACTAAAGAAATAGCAGGTGTAAAAAGCGGGCAAGTAACAATAACGGGTAGTGAAGTAGACAAGGCAATTAGAGTAACCCGAACAGATAATGTTAATGGGATATACGTTGAACTTGATAGCTATAACGGAAAAGAATACGTTGAATTATTTAAAGGCGCAAGTAATGGAACATTTGTAGATATTCCCGCAGGAACGATTACAGACTTGTCTTTAGAATATTATGTTTGGGTATACGCAGGATTATTGCTAGAAAGTAATGGGCCTACTAAATTAAATGAAGGTTCAGACTCGTCCTTTTTAAAGTTTAAGTTAGATAATCTAACAGTAAGCAATCCTACAATTAGTAATTTAGCAACTGTAGGTGATTATTGGGAAAAACCTATTACTGTTAACTGGCGTTCTACTCATCAAGAAGGCTATGAGTGGGAAGCTTATTATAATAACCAAAGAATCAGGAACGGTACTGGTCGCACTGAAACATCTTTCACATTACCTGCTAATACTTTCAGCGGTACATTACCATCAAGTGTAAAAGTTAGAGTTTATAGAGATTATGGTGGTACTCGATACTATTCTGGTTGGCAAGAGGTATCGCTTAGGCTTAAAGATATTACAGCTAGTATATCAGAACTAAGTGTTAATGCTGATAATATTGACTATGCAATTCCTATCACATGGAGCTCGGTAAACCAAAGTAAGTGGAAAATCGAAGTTATACAAGCTGGTGTAGTTAAAAATACATTTAGTGGTGATAGCCAGAAGTCTTATACGATACCTGCTAAGAGTATAGCGTTTTACGGTTCTGCTGTATTTAAGTTGTCAGTTGCTTATACAGGTTATGGCAACGTTGACAGGTGGGTTACTAAAGAGGTTACTAAAACTCTAACCAGGATTACAGCAACTTCCTCAAATCTGATTGTTGCAGGAGAGTTTTGGGAGAGAGAAATATCTCTAAGTTGGCAAAGTACCAACCAACATAAGTACGAGGTAACAATCCTCAAAGGCAACACTTTAGTAAAAACTTATACTGGTACAACAGCCACAAGTTTAAAAATACCTGCTAGTACCCTTAGTGCTGGTGAACATACGTTTAGGGTTAGAACAGCTTATACGGGCAGTGCTGGTGATGCTTGGAGTGCATATACCACTAAAAACATAACATTAAAAGATGTAGTAGCTACTATCTCTAACTTACTTGTATCTGGAGACCTGTGGGAAGCACCTATTAACTTATCATGGCAAAGTACAGACCAACAGCAATTTAAGATTGAGGTATTGAAAGAGAATGTAGTTTTTAGAACATATACAGGGACTACAGCAAAGCATTATACTATTCCAGCAGGACATCTTTCAAAAGGCGAACATGTATTTAGAGTTTGGGTAGGTTATGCGAATAGATTTGTAAATAATCAAACTAGAAGCTTAACATTAAAGGATATTGAAGCAACCATCTCAAACTTACTTGTAGAAGGTGACTACTGGGAAAATCCTATTAAGGTAAGTTGGCAATCTAGCAATCAACAGCAATTTAAAGTAGAAGTTCTAAAATCTAATCAAGTGGTAAAAACATACACAGGAACTACAGCGACTAGCTATACTATTCCTGCAGAGCAACTGACCGAAGGACAGCAAGTTATTAAAGTTACGGTTGCCTATTCTAATAGATATGTTAACAGCGCAAGTAAAACAGTAACCTTAAAAAATATAGTAGCAACCTTAGATAATATTAATTTGAGTGGTAGCAATATAGACTTGGCTTTATCTCTTTCATGGAGTTCTACCAATCAGCAAAAATATGAGGTTGAAATTTATAAAGGTGATACCAAAGTAAAAAATTACAGCGGAACTACAGCTATAAGCGTATCTATCCCTAACAACTCACTCACTACTGGTCTTCACAGATTTAGAGTAAGAGTAGCATTTAAAGATAGATGGACCAACTGGGAAGAAATCACCTCAACGCTCACCGAAACATTACCAAGTATTGGGGTACTTGAACCCGACGGTGTTATTACTGAACGTGATAACCCTACTCGAGTATGGTGGACATCTCAAAATCAAAGTAAATGGAAGCTGGTTATAGACGAAAGTACAACTTATACAGGTACGACTGAAAAAGAAAAAATCTTAATAGCAGGTGCACTTCAAACAGGTAAGCATAGTATGGTACTTACTGTAACATACCGTACGAGCTCAGGCGTAGAAAAACATGTAACAAAAAAAGCTGAATGGATCGTACAAGGTAGACCACCTATCCCAACTATTACAAGTAGTAGTACTTTTACGACAAGTAGACCTACTATCACATGGGACACACAAGACCAACAAAGCTATATCCTTGAACTACTAAAAGGTAGTGAGATTATCCATAGTACAGATTGGAATAATGGGTTGTATGTAAGTCACAAAATTAATGACTACTTGGCTAATGGTAGCTACACTGTAAGAGTTAAGGTAATGAATCAATACAGCTTAGAGAGTGAGTGGGGCACGAAACAAATCACTATCAATGCTACAGAAAACACGGTTATCAAGCTATCAAGTATAAGCGTACAAAATACCGTAGAATTAAGATGGGATAACCCAAACAATAAATTTACGAAGTTTTATATTATACGAAACAATGAGGTTATCGCAAAGACTACTAACACATACTATACTGATTACACACCTCACAAAGATTGCATTTATGTTATCAGAGGTATAAATGCATCGGATGTCTACAAAGACAGTAATAGAAGCTATGAGTATGTAGAAATTAATAGGTCCGTATTAGCTACTGTAGATAAGTTAGACGACCAACTCAACTGTGCTTTCTTCACATCAAGTGATAGGTTCAATGCTAACTTAGGGTTAGAATGTACACTTATTGAAGTTAGTGGTAGACCTTATCCTATAGCAGTATTCGGCGAACATCAAAGTAAAAATATCAGTCTAAACTTGCTACAATGCGATAGCTTGGATAAACTGATTGAAATGTTCCACCGCAGGGAAGTATTTTGCTATAGAGATCATTCAGAAAAAGTATTTTTCGTCATACCATCTCTGCCATACAATCGTAACAGTATCTTGAGCGACCATGAGGGTACTATTAGTGCAATGGTAGTAGATTACAAGGAGCGTGTAGGCTATGAATAATTTAACTAAATCTGAATTAGATGCGCTCCTTTGTAGGTATGGAGCGAGAGAAGAATATTACAAATTGGAACTGCTCGATTATTATGGGAGTAAAAAATGTGACCTGTATCTTAAAAATGGTACGATTAACGTATATAACGATAAGGTGATTAAGCGTTATGCAACACTTGAATTTACAGAAGATGATAGAGTAGATTATCTAAATGATAAGCTACGAGTTTGTATGGGGATAAGAATTAATAAAGCACTTAAGTGGTATAGCTTAGGTGTTTTTTTAATGCTTACTCCAATTGTAGAAGATGGTATATGCTATGCGAATTGCTACGATGAAGTCATAAGTGTACAGCAGGATAAGCTAGATAGCCCTAAACTATTTCTAAAAGGTACTAACTATGGTGAGGTGCTTAGATACTTTTTAATTAGTTGTGGTATTACCAAAATCAATATTCAAGCTACTGACTTAGTACTTACTGCTGACGTGGTATGCGATTATACGAAAAATAAGGCTGAATGGTTTAACTATTTCGCAGAACAAATCAACTATACAAGCCTTATGACAGATGCTAACGGTTGGTTTGTCAGCAAGAAATACGTAGAACCTAGTCCATTGAATGTTACGAACACTTATAAAGACAATGAAATGTCTATTATCTTGGGGACACCTCGTAAAAAGATGGACTACTATAACATACCTAATGTGATAACTCGTATAGTAAGCCACCCACAATTAGGAATGCTTAGTAGTACTTACACCAACACGGACCCCACAAGTATCTTTTCGATACAGCGTAGACATGGTAAAAAAATTGTAGACGTTGATACCGTGGACAACATTGCAAATCAGACAGAGTTAGATAATCTCGTAAGAAAATTAGCTTTTAACGCGGTGCAGGTAGAGCAAGAGGTGACGTTTGAAACACTTAATATGCCTACGCATACCGTTAACGATATATTAGATTTAAGGCACAAAGACTTAAGAGGTATATTTGTAGAGCAAAGCTACAGCATCACATTAAAAGCAGGAGCAAAAATGCAACATGTATGTAAAAGGTTGGTGAGATTGGAATGAAACCAAGGTATGCAACAGTATTAGATGTAGCACCAGGTAAAGGCGTGAAAATAAAAATAGATGGGCCAGATGAGCAAGAAGTTGATATTTATTACAATAGCCTAGCACAAGTTAATAGAGGTGACAGGGTTTACATTGACTATAGCAGTGGTTCGATTATCATAATAGGAAAACTTTTATATTAGGAAGGAGGGCTGCTAGAATATGAAGCCTAAGAATTATGAAGTGTTGATGGACATTTATATGGGGGTACTTAATGCACCGGCTATACAGTTCACGACAGAAGATTTTGGAATGTGTCAAATAACATTCAGTTTACTAGAAGATAGAATAACACCTTATAATCTATCAAACTGCATTGTAAGAATGGTTATAAATGGACAACAGCAAGATTGTACGATATCTGATGCGAATAATGGTAAAGCAGAAATTGTATTGTTACAAAGTATGTTTACAGAAGTAGGGCATGTATTCGCAGAACTACAAATCTATGATGCTACAAATCAAACTATGAGACTTACTACTCCAACGTTTAAATATACTGTTCGCAAGAGTTTAATGGATGACAATACTGTTCAAGCTGATGCAAATTACTCTATACTTCAACAGATGATACTTAATGTCTCTAATGCGGACAAGGTTTCCAGTGAGGCACTTAAAATAGCTAATAATGCAAAAGCTATTTGTGACGATCTAGTTCCTAAAGCAAATACAGCAGCACAAAGTGCACAAGAGGCATTAGATAGAGCTGAAAGTGTTGTTACACAAGAAGAATTGGCTCAAAAAGTTACGCTAGATGGCAATGACACAAAATTTGATTTTATTGAGAATGAAGTGGTGAAAGATGGGTTGATTGATAGCGTACCTTACACTAAGTTAAATGGATCGGCCTTAAGCAAAGTGCTTACTATAAATGGCGACTTTACTTTAATTGCATCTTATGGGATAGATGACACCACAAACTATATAATCACAATAGATTCATACAGATTGCTTGTGCACTATAATGCTCATACTTCTAGTTATAGGGTGGGTTATAAGTTAACCCCATCTGGTGCAATACAATATATGGATACTCGTATATCATCAGATGTTAAGCAGCTTAATATAGCCATTAGACAGATAGGCTCTAGAATTGTATTGAGTATAAACAGTTGGAGTACATCGCTAGCTATGACCTTAGAAAACAAGAGCACTGTTATTAGATATAGTTCTGTTCAAGATGATAACATCACGACAGGAATCTTATATGGAGCGTTGTTTTATGAAAAGGTCTTAAGCGAGAATGAAATCCAACACACTTTCTCAGTCCTCAATAGCTCACCGTCTATCTCACAACTTCACACAATAGATTCTACAGGTAAAACAAGTATTTTAAGACTCACATCTAGTGAAGATTGCGTAGAGATGTCAACAGGCCGCACTTTACGTGAAGAGTATATGGGCGTGCTTAAAACGATGGGTAAAGAGTTTACGAGTGTAGACGGAGGTCGTTTAGAAGTTAACAATGGCATTGAAGCAAGGGTTGTTAATGCTCAAATTAAAGGTCAAACTGTTAAATGTATTGCCAATGTTGATGATAGATTTAGAACTGCTGTAGGTGATGGAACTATAAAAGTTGCGTTAGCTATAAGTGATATGGGTTTAGTTAAACCCTCTTCTGATTACACATTAGTAACCGAAGTTATTTCGAACACATTAAATGGAGATTTTAAATTAGTCAACATAAATACATCAAATATGATGATGGATACTAATGATTCAGTTCCTGCAGGTAAGACTGGAATTTTCATAGTTAAACTTAGAAGTAAGGCAAACTTATCTGGCGCTAGTCAAATAATAAGGCATGCTTTAACTGCGGATTCTACTAGTGGAAGTATAACATATAGGTCATGTGTCTTTGAAGGGGATTTAACTAAAGTAGTCAAAGGTTTTGCACCATTTGGGCTGGTGTCAACTGAAGCTATTATCTCAAACAATGGTCAGCAATACCCCATCTATGCCAGCGAAGAAGATAAGGCGAATAAAAAAGTTATTTCACTTGGCGTAGTTGGTGATGTGAAAAATACTTTAGAAATACTAGAAGATGGAAGCGTGGTTTATACGCAGAATGCAATTAAAGAAAAATTATCCGATAATTTAACATGGGCTACAGCTACAACAAATGGAACTATCACAAGGTTTTATAGTCTTGACTTTGCTAAGGGAACAAAAGGTGTTAAAACTAAGAAACTAGGGAACACAAATATTGTGTGTAATATGCTGCCGACTGACAAGAATTCAACTGAGTTCAATGTAAGTGTCAGTGGATATGACACAGATGGAAGAATTTATGTTAAATTGGAGAACTCAGTTGCTGATACAGTAGATAAATTAAAAGAGTATTTAACAAACAATGACGTGTATGTAATATATCAATTAGAAACTCCTATTGTAAATCACATTCCAAAAGAACTTGTACCTACTATCCTAACCCATAAAACTAATATTCTAGAAGTTGGGGGTAAAGTTAAAGCAAGTAGTTTTAAAGTGACTTTACCAGTTGATAGGATTGCAGAGTTAACAGCTAGATTAGAGGCAGTAGAAGCAAAAACGAATACACAGCCAGTTAACACGGCTTTTGTAGATGAAACATACGCTAAGAGCGTAAATAAAATTGAAGAGGTGATTAAGTAATGACAGGTAAACAATTAGCAGTATATGAAACAATGAAAGAGTTTATTACAGCAAAGTACTACCCAACAGAGGATGAGGCAGTTGAAATTTTAAAAGCATTTCAAGTGACCCAAGATGTTACACCTGAGCAATACACGGAGTTAACATTGTTGGCTAGAAGTGTATATGCACCACCAGTAGAAATGGCACCATTAGAACCAGAACTACCAAACGAAGAAGTACAAGTAGAATAAAATAAAAGACTGATTTGTTAAATTGAATAAGGCATAGAGAAGGCACTAGAAATAGTGTTATTTTTTATGCCTTTTTATTAAAAAGGAGCGAAAGTATGGAATTAGCGTTAATAGTTACAGTTATAAGTCTTATCCTTACTGTACTGAATATACTAGATAAGCTAATAAGCAATAGGGATAGGGTTAAAAGAGAAGGGGCTAAACAAGCTATTACAGAGACAGATGTCTCAACTATTAAGCAAGGAAATGCCTCTATATTAGTTCAACTAGACAAAATGGACAATAAGATGGATAACTTTGCAGAGAGGCTTGTACGTGTAGAAGAAAGCGCTAAAAGTGCTCATAAACGCATTGACAATTTGGAGGGAAGACATGGGGCTTAAATGGGTAAGCAATAAAAAGAAAAAAGAATACAGTAAAGTCGTTGTGGCTATAGTGCTTAGTTTTTGCATTATAGTCACTTTGTTTTCAATGGCCTTGATGTGGAAAACGGGAGATACAAGTGCGCTTGCTTATCTTATACCTGCGGTATTTGCGGAAACGGGTGTTGTAATAAGTTTCTATCTTAAGAAATCAGAGAAGGAAAACTTAAGTAAAAATCAAGTTAGACAAAGAGAGGACGATGTGGAATGTTAGAATTTATTAAAGCTAACTTATACGATATTTTAACAGTAATAGTTTTTGTAGTAGGTTGTGTTTTTCTTGTACGAAAAGGTTATGAGAGTAAAGTTAAAGAAATGCTCTTCTACCTTGTATGTAAAGCTGAAGAACTGTACGGCAGTGGCACTGGTGAATTGAAGTATAGCGCCGTAGTAACATGGATTTATGAGCAGTTACCACCTATCATGAAGTTATTGTTTACTACTAAACAGATAGATCAATATATAGAAGCTGCAGTTCTTCAAATGAAGGAATACTTATCTAAAAATAACCAGGCAAAGTTCCGTATTACAAATAGCATTTCGGTAGGTGCAGGTACGACTATAGTACCAGAAGAAGCGCTTGAAAATTTAACTGAAATACAGTCTATGAAAGTAGGTGAATAGGATGTCTATTGAAAGATGCGATGATATTAACCAATTACACCCAAAGGTAAAAGAATTAGCTGAGAAGCTACTACAAGAAGCTAAAAAGCAAGGTTTAAATGTTAAGATTATAGACACATATAGAAGTCCAGAAAGACAGGATTATTTATATGCACAGGGCAGAACAAGACCAGGTAAGATAGTGACTAATGCCACAGGTAGGGACATGACATCTTATCATAACTGGAGATTAGCTTTTGACTGTATTCAGAATAAGAAGGGGGCAGAGTATGATAGTGCATTTCTTAATAAACTCGGAAATATAGGGCAATCGATTGGTCTTGAATGGGGAGGTGGATGGAGCGGATTTAAAGATGCTCCTCACTTTCAGTATACGTTTGGGTTGTCTATTAAGGATTTAAAGAGTGGAAAGAAACCACCAGAATATAATCCTAAAGACACAGTCTATGAAAAAGCAGTTCAGAATCTAGTATTAGAAGGTATCATTGGCAGTCCTGCAGCATGGACAAGTATTAACCTTAAGAATGTGCCAGCACTTATTAGTAAGATAGGTGTTAGGTTATTTGATGTAAGCACTTATGATACTGTAATAGCTAAGATGGTAGAGGCTAAGATTATTAATAGCCCGAGTATTTGGAGAGATAAGAAGTATACAGAGCAGAATGTAAGAGATTTAATAGTTAAGGTTAGTGGTTATTTAGGCTAGGACTTCGGTTCTAGCCTTTATTTTTTTGCCTAAAGGCGGATTTGTATGCCTATATTTATTATTTTTGATTTGTTAATCAAAAAATGTTGCGTTTTTTCGCTAATTTGCATATAATATAAGTGCAGGTAGAAATACGCTGTATACTCGTGTAACCGAATTAACGTTTAAGCGACATGTAATGTCGTCGGGCATGAGGCCACCTTTGGGGTGGCTTTTTTACGTAGGAGAGATCTATGAATATATATATTTACTCGGATGAATCAGGCGTGCTTGATAAAGTACATAATAAATATTACGTTTTTGGTGGATTAATAATTTTAGGAAGTGAGTCAAAGGAAGAATGGTCTAGACGCTATTCAGCAGTAGAAAAAATATTACGTGCAAAGAAGAAGGTTCCTAAGCAATTTGAACTTAAAGCGACCAATATAACTAATGGAGAAAAAGGAAAGTTGTTTCGTTCATTGAATAATTGCTTTAAGTTTGGAGCAGTAGTTAGACAGGAAAAAGTTTTAGACAATATATTTCATAGCAAAAAGGATAAACAGAGATATTTAGATTTTGTATATAAATTAGCTGTAAAAAAGGCATTAGAA
Source organism: Zhenhengia sp. (assembly GCF_046966505.1). NCBI lineage: Bacteria > Bacillati > Bacillota > Clostridia > Lachnospirales > Lachnospiraceae > Zhenhengia > Zhenhengia sp. The sequence continues at coordinate 395,730 of NZ_JBKVCH010000001.1, read as the reverse complement.
AAATTAATATTAGACAAACTAATCTCTCCAGATAAAGTAGAGAGAATTTATTTTTATGTTGACGAACATACTACAGCAACTAATGGTCTATATGAATTAAAAGAAGGACTAGAGCAAGAATTTAAAATTGGTACATATAATTATAATTATCGTATATTCTATCCACCAATATTTACGAAGTTAAAAGATGTGCAATTACAATACTGTAATTCTAACTCTAAATTACTAGTGCGAGCAGCAGATATAGTTGCAAATAAGATTTATTACATAGCTAATCAAGATAGTAACTACAATAATATTAGTAATTTACATATAACATATTTCCCATAAAAGAATAGTTTTAGATAGACCATGTGAAAACTTAGTTTTAAATAAAAATATCATTTGTTTAAAATGTAGAAGGATGAGGCCATACTCACATAAAGGAGCGTGGCCTATTTACAATAAAATTAAAAATAATAATAATTTGAGCAAGTATATCAATTAGGCTTCACTATAGGCCTACTATTTTATTTGTTTGTAGTGATTTACATATTGACATATGTGGTTTTTATTTGATATACTTCCAGTATCTCCTGACGTGATAAAGGAGGTGAAAAAGATGCAAGATGTTCTAGAGCTACTTAAGATGGTTTATTTAATACTATCTAGTATGATGAAGTACATTATTATTATACTTGTTATGGTATACATACTGTATAAATAACAGGTACGGGCAGTAATATTATGAATTATATTCATAATATTCTGCGGGTGGCTTAAGAGCCATCAGGTAGTTAAAGGTTAAATTAAAAACTACTCGCAGATTATGGATTTAATTGATGATATTACTGGAAATCTGAATAGAGAATAATGAAGTAGGGCTATGGTCCTACTTTTTTTATTTATAAACCTACATTATAAAATGCTTTTATTAATTAAAAATGAATTTAAGTATTGGGAATTTAATGAGGAGGATAACAATAAAATCAAATAGGATATTGAATTTTAATAATATGTACGCTATTTTAAGTTACTGTAGTAGATTTATACAAGTTAGTGATAAAAAGTAAAATTAAAAATGAGATAAACATAAATCACATAGGATATTTCAAATAAGGCTAAATAAAAAATTAAAAATTATAATACTGTATTAGAATAGTAAAAAATTATAAGATTTATAATACCACTAGGATGACTATATAGCTAATTGAAAGTAGTGAAAATCATAGTGATTGTAGCAATTTCATTTTTGTAATCACGATAATAGGTTCATTGATTCTTTAGCTCTTATAAAAATCCGAAATGGGTTCCGTATAGTACATAGTATGTGGATCAAGAAGATGATAAAGTTGCCGTCTAGTTTTAAGAATAAAATTAAAAAATCATTCGAGGATAAGTCCTAATGAGACCTATCCTTCTTTTTTTACTAACAATACTGACTTAATTATAAAAGTGTGATAATATTTAGAGTAAGAAAAAATAGATAATTTATAGAGGGAAATATGTTAAATAGAAAAATACAAGAACATGATTTTGAAGGAATTCATAAATTAGTTTGTCAAGTACATGAGTTACATGTAGCAAATCGTCCAGATATTTATAATGATATTGATGCATTTGATAGGGAGTATTTTGATTTTCTTAGGAAAGATCCTAATACTATTTCGTTGGTTACGGAGATAGAGGATAAAATTGTGGGATTTTGTATTGTAACTTTAAGGCAACCTTCCAAGAATCCATTATTAAAGGCGAGAAAAGTAGCTTATATGGAGGATTTATGTGTAGATAAGAGATATAGGAATTTAGGCATAGGGAGAACTTTGTTTAATGAGGTGAAACTAACAGCAAAAGAAAAAGGTTATGATGTTATGGAACTGATGGTCTGGTCTTTTAATGATGCAGCAATTAAATTCTATGAGAGTATGGGAATGAAGCCTCGTAGTATGTTCATGGAACAAAAACTTTAGTAGGTATATAAAAATTCTAATCAACAGAATAGTTATTTCAATAAAAATATCATCCGTTTAGAATATAAAACAAAAGGCCATATTCCTACAAAGGAGCGCGGTCTTTTCTTATGGAACAGTTAAGAGCAATAACGATAACAGGAGCAAGTATACTAATTAGCTTAACTATAGGATTTTATTTTTTAGATTTAGTATGCAGTTCTGTATAAGTAATCATTAGGTAGGTGCTACACCTACTTTTTTAGTGCAATAAAATAGATAGAGATTACTTGAAATTTTGGTAAACTCTATTTTACATAAAGAGATTGTATTATTTCGAAATTTATAATAATATATTTATAAAAAGGGGGAGATTAATATGAAAAGAATTCTTTTTATTCTAATAGGTTTGCTTCTGCTATTAGGAGGCCTAGTAGTAGAAGGTGGATTTATAGGCGGAATTATGTGGCTATTATTCAATCCATGGGTATTACTAGGATTATTAGTATTTGTATTTAGCTGTATAATAGGAGATAGAATTTACAGATATGGGTTTAGAGAAACTGTAAATATATATGAAGATAAAAATGTTTCTTTATAAAGGTGATGGTATGAAGTATTTACTTGATGAAATAAAAAAGAGCAAATGGTTAACAATAGTGCTTTTATGTATTATTTGTTTGATATCAGTCGGTGCAATAGGTAATCTTATTAAGAGTTCTAACAAGTATGCTTATGAAAATATGATGCCAGGTCAGTACGGTTTAGGATATCTTTTTGGAGACGGAACGCAAGCAACAAGTGCAATAGTAAACAATGCAACTAAGGAAGATAATAAAATAATGTTAGATTTAGAAATACCTTTTGATGGAGATAGTGATTTCTATTATTATTTATTTAGTGAGAACAAAGAGGTAGAATTCTGGGGGTATAATACAGATGGAAGTAAGATAAAAGACTTTAACGTGTTATATACTAGGAATAAGAATAAAGACTCTCTAAAAATAACTTTAGAATCCAACCATGATTTATCTAATGTAGAATGGGTCCGTATATTTGGTCTTAATACCGATAAAAACATGTATGAAAAGTCATCATTAAGCTTTAAGATTAAATGACCTCATCATTAGGTGAGGATTTTTTTAGAAGCACCTATTAAGTTTCTAAGCATTAATGAGTAAACGGGTAGAATTTCTGCAACTGAATACAAATTCTATTTTATAGAAGGTTGCCCTAGCTTTTATAGGCTAGGGCGTTTATTATATCATTTATGTTGGTAATCTATTAAGGATAGCAAGTAGTTTTTAGGTGTTCTATACTTTAATTATATAAGGTATATTTACCTCAAATTATCTAGGGTAAAATTGGGTAAAAAATGGGTAAATTACTTTCATATAATATCTAAAATAATACTTAATTTACTACTTATAAAAATTAAAAACCATTGTATATCAGTATGTTTATCGATTCTCCAACACTAGAACTATATAGAACGGATATCGGAAAGATAGAATAAGAGAGTTTTAAAATTTTTTATTTAGAAGGGTAGCTTAGCTACCCTTTTTTGGTTTAAAGAGAGTGATGAGATGGAATCTTTTTAGGCAAGGAAGAATTAGAAATGAGTTGTTTCAATAACGAAGAGCAACAAAGACACGTACATGAGGTACAAGGAAGTGTACAAAGAGCTAAAATTCCAGAAGAGCCCTCATAATCATCGTTTATCAACATTTATAAAGGATTTCATTGGTGAAGAAGAAATATAATCCTATTGAGTTATAAAAGTTCTTTTTAGCTGTAGTCTCCTCTATGAGGGGGTTACGGCTTTTTGTTGTGTCAAATAAGTATATTTTTGCAAAATAAAATCATAATAACTTTATACAAATCTCATGCTATAGGGCTTATAGAAGAAAGAGGTGAGTAAATGCAGGAGATTTATATCAAGCCTTATAAAAACAATAAAATTGAGGGGAAAAGGCAAATACAAATTAAAGATGTTGCTGATATAAGTGCACCTAAACATCTTAAATCTCAGATTGAGAGCATCTGTCTTTTTAAACCACAAGTTACGAAACTCACACATTTTGTAGTTAGTATTATTACCATTATAGATGCTATTCATAAGGAGTATCCAGATATATCTGTGCAAAATGTGGGGGAAATGGATGGGGTCATTGAATATAATCCTGTTAAGCCTAAGCCACATCCAGTATGGGAATGGGTAAAGCTTATTTTAGTTTGTATCATTGTTTTTGCAGGTGCTACAGTAGCTATTATGGCCTATCAAACAGACGTATCTATGGCTAAAACTTTTACGACTTTATACAAAGTTTTTACAGGAGAAATTAATGATAGCCCCGCATGGCTGACTGTTCCTTATGCCATTGGGATGCCTCTTGGGATTATTGTATTTTATAACCATATTGGTACAAAGAAACTTACAGAAGATCCTACCCCTATACAAGTTGAAATCAATGAATATGAAACCAAGGTAGAGGATACAATTATTGATACCTTAATAGCTGAAAAGAGAGGACAGTATGAAGAATGAGTGTACTTTATGCAGGAGTATGTATACTATGGGGTTTTGCAACAGGGATTATTATTTCAACGGGTATTCTATCTTTTATTAATGCTATTGGTATTATTCCAAGACTTGCCACAAAAGCAAAAGTAACATTGCATTACTTTGCCTTTGCAAATGTATCTTTATTAGGTGTTATAACAGGAACTATTTTATATATATGGGATATTTACCTCCCTATTCCTAAAATAATTATTGCTTTCTTTGGGTTAGCTTTTGGCGTATTTGTAGGCTGTTTATCTATTGCAATAGCAGAGATTTTAGATGTAATTCCTATTAGTAAAAGTAGATTAAAGCTTAAAAGAGGCGCTTACATGGCCGTTTTAGCCTTTGCATTCGGTAAAATGATAGGAACTTTATTTTATTACTTATATCCAGGATTTCATTAACTTATAAAGGAGCTGAATTATATGGCAGATGTTTCAACACTCAAAAAGGATTATCAAACTGTCGTAGATAAGCATTCACCTAAAAATGAAGTACTCAAAAATTCTTTTAAAGCTTTTTGGGTAGGTGGCACTATTTGTTTAATCGGACAGCTTATTACAGAAGGATTTATTTATATAGGGTTTTCAGAACCTGATGCAGGTACATTAAGCACTATAACGCTTATTTTACTTAGTACCATTTTAACAGCACTTAATCTTTATGATAAAATCGGTAACTATGCAGGTGCTGGTAGTATCATTCCTATTACAGGATTTGCAAATTCTATGGTAAGTGCTGCAATGGAATATAAAAAGGAGGGCTACATTTTTGGAATGGGTGCAAAACTCTTTACAGTAGCAGGACCTGTTATTGTATTTGGGACAATTTCAAGTGTAATTGTGGGCATCCTTTATTATTTCTTATAGGAGGATTCATATGGGACATCTAGGTAAACAAACAATTGTTTTTCAAAATAAACCTGTTATTTTAGAAACTTATAGTACAGTAGGTCCAAAAGAAGGGCAAGGGCCTATGGGAAGCGTATTTGATACAGTGCTAGAAGATGAGTTACTTGGAGAGAAAACCTGGGAAAAAGCAGAAGGTATGTTAATTAAGCAAACAGTACAAGGCCTTCTTACAAAGTCAGGCAAAAGGCAGGAAGATATTCAATATATTCTCTGTGGTGATTTGGAAAATCAAATTAATAGTACACAAGATGGTATTAAAGACTTTAATATTCCGTTTTTTGGCTTATACGGTGCTTGCTCTACAATGGGAGAATCTATGAGCCTTGGAAGTATTATTATTGGTGGTGGCTATGCGGATTATGTAATTGCAGGTGCAAGTAGTCATTACTGTACAGCTGAAAAGCAGTTCCGTTATCCACTTGAATATGGTGGGCAAAGACCACTTACACAGCAGTGGACTGTAACAGGTAGTGGTTTTGTACTTTTAGGTAAGACAGGTACAGGACCCAAAATTCATAGCATTACAACAGGCAAAATTGTAGATTTTAATACAACAGATGTATTTAATATGGGAGCTGTTATGGCACCAGCAGCAGCTGATACGATTTTGACTCATCTAAAAGATACGAATCAAAAACCAGAAGACTATGATGCTATTATTACAGGGGACTTAGGTCAATGTGGAACAGATATATTATTGGATCTTACAAAACAATTAGGAACAGATATATCTGCAGTACATCAAGACTGTGGTCTATTAATTTTTGATAATCAGGCTCAGGATACACACGCTGGAGGAAGTGGTTGCGGATGTAGCGCATCTTTATTTTCAGGATACTTCTATCAACAGTTAAAAGATAAAAAATTAAAGAAAATCTTACTTGTACCAACAGGTGCGTTAATGAGTCTATGTTCTACTCAGCAAGGTGACAACATTACAGGAATTGCACATGCTGTAAGCATCTGGTGTGAATAAGAGGAGGAAAGTACATGGATTTTGCAATAGATCTTATAAAAGCCTTTGTAGTAGGTGGTTTACTTTGTGTGATTGGCCAAATTCTTATGGATCGTACAAAGCTTATGACAGCACGTATTATGGTTATCTTCCTAGTAGCTGGTGCAATACTAACTGCATTAGGTATTTATGAACCTTTTGTAGACTGGGCAGGTTCAGGTGCGACTGTACCTATTATAGGATTTGGTTATGCACTAGCTAAAGGCGCCATGGATGAAGTAGCTAAAGAAGGATATATGGGTATTTTAACAGGAGGTCTTAAAGCTACAGCGGCAGGTATTACAGCTGCCATTGTATTTGGATATTTTGCGGCTCTTCTTTCTAACCCAAAAAGTAAATAAGAAAAAGGTGTCAATTGATAAAATTGACACCTTTTTCTGTAATTCTGGATTATTTTGGTATATAATTGTCTGAAAATATGTTATAATACACACAACTATAATGATTTATTAAATGGGGGTAGGGGATGTTACTTGAAAAGAAAGATTTTATAAAATTGGAACAATCACTCTGTCTATTTAGATATATTATTATTTTTTCTATAGTATTTAACTTAGAAACAGACATGTATTATAACGAATCATTATTTGAAAGTGTAAGTACTCTGAGTGTTATGACTTCAGTATGGACTGCGTCTATTTATCAATTATGCAAAAAATATGGGACAACCTATAGAAGGCAATATTATCTTGGGATTATAGAATGGCTAGTAGATTTAATAATACTTGACCTATTTGCTTATGTGATGAGTCAATATGGAAATGGATTTGTTTATTTCTTTATGATTTTACTTGGGATTATAGCTTTTATAAGATATGAGAGCAGTATAGTAACAGCCTTACTTATTATAGGTTTGTTAGGAAATACTTTTTTTGTTTATAAGAGCATTTATAAATACTTTTATGCTTTAAAAATACAGCGTTTTTATATGAGTGTTGCCATCATTATTTTAATAAGTTATTGGTTTTATTACATAGTTAGGAAGCACAAAAAGTCTAGGGAAAAGATAAGCCGATTACAAAGAGAAGTGCAACAGCTTAAAATAATTAATCAGAGTGTAACGAATCTCTATAGTATGAATACTGCTATTTATCAAGCCATTACATTAGAAGAAGTAGTAAGTGAGTTGCTTAAAAATATATATAAACTCATAGAAGAGACTGGAATAGGTATTATTTTATATGATGAAAATGGCATAGAAAGTAATTCTAAAATGTATACTTATGAAGAGGTATTACTCAATAGAGGTATAGGAGATAGTAGCATACCATTTAAAATGGTTTATGTGCAAAAAGAAATAGAGAATATTAGGGAATATAAAGCATATAAAAACTGTATTCTAAACTTTGAGCCTATTGTACTTAACGATAAACGAGATGGACTAGATTATACCTATACGATTTTGCCAGGAAACCATGAGAAGTATGTCTATATGTTTAACCTTATGAAAGATAATAAAGAATGTGGACTCATACTCATTAATGTACAAGATAGACTTGAAATAGATACGTGCAGACATATTAATGAGATTGTAAATCATGCAGGTATTGTATTATTTAAGCTTCAAAAGTTAGAGACAGCACATACAAGAGCTATTTATGACCAGTTAACAGGTGCTAAAACACGCCACTATATGGAGGAGGTCTTACCTCGTTATGAAAAAAAGATAAAGCATATAGGGGGATGTATAGGTGTGCTCTTTATAGATATTGATCATTTTAAAAGTCTTAACGATAGATATGGGCATGCTACCGGTGATTTAGTACTTAAAACAGTCTCTCATATTATACAAGCAACTTTCTCAAAAGAAAGTCTTGTTATAAGGTATGGAGGAGAGGAATTTGTAGTGATTATCCCTAGTATACAAAAAAACTGGTTAGAAGAAAAAACATATGATTTATGCAAGTATATTGAGCAGTATGATTTTAAAAAAATGATATCTGACGCTAGTAGAATTACGGTAAGTATTGGTGGGGCTTTTTATCCTGATGACGATGTGCATATAGAGGATGTTATAAAGAAGGCAGATGAAGCTATGTATCAAGTTAAAAAGAGTACACGTAACAATGTATGTTTTTACAATACAATAATGGGTGATGGAGGAGTTTAAAATGAAAACAAAAATATTAGAATTGCTTGAACAGAATAGCAGATATAGTGCAGCCGATATAGCACTTATGTTAGGTTTAGAAGAGCAGGAAGTAGTAGATTCTATTAAAGAGATGGAGAAGGACAAAATCATATGTGGTTATAAAACACTTATTAATTGGGATAAAGTAGAGCATAGGGAAGTAGTGACAGCCCTTATAGAGGTTAAAGTGACCCCTCAAAGAGGTGAAGGCTTTGATAAAATTGCCGAACGTATCTACCGTTTCAGTGAAGTGAAAGCTGTTTATCTCATGTCAGGTGGTTTTGATTTAACTGTTATTATAGAAGGCAAAACCATGAAAGAAGTAGCGCTTTTCGTAGGACAAAAGCTTGCACCATTAGATGCCGTATTAAGTACAGGGACACATTTTGTACTAAACAAATATAAAGATCATGGTGTCATCTTTGAAGAAATTAAAAAAGATGAAAGGATGATTGTATCACCATGAGAATAGAAGATATGATTGCTAAAAAGGTGGCACAGATGCCTCCTTCAGGGATAAGAAAATTTTTTGATGTAGCCAATGAAATAGGAGATGTTATTTCACTTGGGGTAGGAGAACCTGATTTTGATACACCTTGGCATGTGAGAGAAGAAGGAATTTATTCTTTAGAAAAAGGTAAGACAGTATATTCTGCTAATGCAGGGCTTCTTGATCTTAGACAAGAGATTTGCCGCTATATGCAAAGAAGATTTGATCTCATATACTCACCGACTAAACAGTGCCTTGTAACAGTAGGCGGAAGTGAGGGAATAGATTTAGCTATACGTACTCTTATTGAAACAGGGGAGGAAGTGCTTATTCCGGAGCCTTCATTTGTCTCTTACAAGCCTTGTGCAGTATTAGCAGGTGGAGTACCTGTACCTATACCAACTAGGGAAGAAGATGATTTTAAGCTTACAGCCCATGAACTTGAGAAGGCTATTACACCTAAAACTAAAATTCTTATTTTACCTTTTCCAAACAATCCTACAGGTGCCATTATGGAAAGAGAAGATTTAGAGGCTATTGCCAAGGTTTTAAGAGATAAAAATATTATCGTTGTATCAGATGAAATCTATGCAGAGCTTACCTATGGAGGAGAACATGTTTCCATTGCTCATATTGAAGGTATGTATGAGCGTACGGTGATACTTAGTGGTTTTTCAAAAGCTTATTCTATGACTGGATGGAGATTAGGGTATGCAGTAGGGCCTGCACCTATTATTAGTATGATGACAAAGGTACATCAATTTGCTATTATGTGTGCACCTACTACAAGTCAGTATGCAGGTATTGAGGCTATGCGAAGTGGAGATGAAGATGTAAGAAAAATGCGGGAGGCTTATGACCAGAGAAGACGTGTTATGTTAGATGGCTTTAGAAGTATGGGTTTATCCTGTTTCGAGCCTAAAGGTGCTTTTTATGTCTTTCCGTGTATTAAACGTATGGGGATGACTAGCGAAGAATTCTGTGAGAAGCTGCTTATGGACCAACGTGTTGTAGTGGTACCAGGTACAGCTTTTGGAGAAAGCGGAGAAGGCTTTGTAAGGGCATCTTATGCATATTCTATAGAAGTTATTAAAGAAGCACTTGCAAGAATAGAAGTATTTGTAAAAAAACACTTAAAGTGAGAAAAATAAAATAACCTCATCCGATATAGATATTGGATGAGGTTATTTTATTTTTTAATGTACGGATCCTTGACAATCAGGACAAACGCCATAGAAATAAAGTTGCTCATGAGAAAGTTTAAAGTGTGTTTTCTCTGAAACAAGTGCTTTTAAATTTGGTAATGCATCTTCTTCTAAATCAAATACTTGATGGCAACAAGTACAGATAATATGCGGATGTGAAGTTATATTTGCATCGTATCTAAAAGAATCTTCCCCTACATTGATTTGCTGAACAAGTTCAGCTTTTACAAGTGCATCTAAAGTCTTATAAACTGTTGCAAGACTCATAGTTGGATGTGTCTCACGTAAACTATTATAAATCATTTCAGCACTTGGGTGAATATTGGTATGCGAAAGCATATGAAAAATCGCAAGCCTCTGTGGCGTAACCTTTAAATGACGCTCACGTAGCAACCCTGCTGTAGAAAGCATAAAATCACTCCTAAATAATAATTAATATTATGTTTTTATTTTAGTACATATTAGATCAAAATGCAACTATAAAAAGGAATATTTAATAAATATCTATAATACATATACAGTAAAAGTGGTTGGAGGGGTAAGAATGTCAGATTTAGGAGAAATGTTAAACTTTGGTTTTGCTGAGGATATTGAAGCTGAATGGGATGTGTATATGGAAGAAGGGTATACCATTCAGGAGGCTACTACCCAAATTATTGATCAATATGAAGATATGCTAGATCAAGAGGAAAGTATAGCACTTTATGTGACACTAGGCATTATACAAATGGCGCTAGAGGAGATGGACCCACGTGTGAAACGGGAAATAAATGAAATAATAGGTACTAAAACTTTAGAAAAATGCTTTAATAAGGGAGTGACAATAAAGCCTATATTACAAATGTTAAAAAGACAATGTCGTTAAAAAGTGGCTACGCATGTGTAGCCACTTCTAATTGTGAAAGAATATTTTTGACTTCCGTAATAAAATCTTCCGTGTTTGAAATCTTAAAGAGAAGAGGAAGGTCGGCTTCTCTTTTAAAATAGGCATAAATAAGATTTCTATGTAAATGGATAAAAGACTGATTAAGGATGGAGATTTCTTCATAATGATGATTTTTCTTAAGCTTTAGGAATTGTTTTGAATAGTTTTTATAAAGTATTGGAAAACTGAGTTTATACTTGCATCCTATAAAATAACGAGCACCATTAGGTGAGTGCATTTGTTCAAGCTTATAGATCTGATTAATGGATATAGGTTTGAAGGGTGTATAGTTTGTAAAGAGCAGATTACTAAGTTTTTGCACATGAGAAGTATTATTTTGAGTGATAAAAATAAAAGACTGTAAAGATTGTATAAGTGAGCGGGATGGAGGAGCTATGGGTTTATTTTTACAATAAAATGCCCATTGTTCAAGTACGGTAAAATAGCTGTGGGTAAGAAAGTTTGAGCGTAAGTCAATAGGCTGTTCATAATGCTTATAGGTGTGCATAGATGGCCCCCTTACATAGATTAAAGTATAGGTATAGTTTATAATATTATGATAGGTTAAACAATATACAAAAAAATATTTGCAAAATAGATGAAATTTTTATATGATATAAAGGTTATAGAAGCATCAAAGAGGAACGAAGATAAAAGGAGGTAATAAGGTGAAGAAGAAAACATTAATAGGCATAGGCGTATGCGCTATTGTTATCCTCATAGGCTTATTTCTAACAAGATGGTATATAGATAGTCAAGTAGAGGCATTAGAAGTAGTGGAGACAGCACTTTGCGACTTTACAGTAGAAGAAATTGTGCAGATTGATTTTAATGACAAAACGACTCAAAGTTTTGTAAAACAAGGAGAAGATTGGATTAATAAGGCAAGAGAAGATGTGCACTATAATCAAGGGTTACTTAAAAATGTAGCTTATCAGATGAGTCATCTTACTTCTTATAAAATCCTTAAAAACCCAAAAGATATAGGCGCTTATGGCATTAATGAGCATTCAAAGGTTATTACGGTATACAATACCTTAAATGAAGTAAATACTTTCCGAATAGGAAATAAAGTTCCAGAAGAAAATGCCACTTATGTTTGGAACGATGAAAAAGAAGAGCTTGCTTTAGTGCTAGATATTAATCTTGCAAGTATTATGGTACCGACAGATGAAATGATTGATCCTAATTTTAAAGCACCAGCTTATGAAAGCGTTACAAAAATGAGCTTAAGTAAAAAAAATCAGCTTGTTATGGAAGTAACACGTGAAAGTGAAAGCTGGAGTGTAGGAGTACCTTTTATAACAACACATAAAGTATTAGATGGACAAGTTCAAGACTATATAACATTATTTGAAAATATTAAGAAAGAAAAAGTGGTGGAAGAAGTTGGTGACTTAGAAAGCTATGGGCTTGCATCACCAGAACTATTAATTGTATTAAATGATGAGTATAAGCTTGAATTTGGTAGTAGCCAAAATGGCTTGATTTACTTTAGAAGTAGTGAAGATTCAGGTATTTATCTAATTAAAGAAGCTGCTGTAAATACATTATTTGAAGTAGAACCATTTAGCTGGATTGATAAAACCTTATATACATTTGATCGTAAGGCTTTAAAAGAAGTCATAGTAACAAAAGGAGAAGAAGTCTATACACTTCAACTTAAAGAATCAGAAAACGTACCGAATTTAAATGGTCATGTATTAGATGGTACTACAAAAGAAATGCTTTTAAGTGTACTTGAAGGGCTAAGTGCTTACTCTTATTTAAGCAATACAAGTTTTGAAGAGAATAATCCACGCCCGGCAGAAGTGACTATTCAATATATTAATGTAGATCAGTCAGAAGTTACACTAGAATTTGTACCTTATGACCCAAGCTTTGATCTTTTCAGAATGGATAACCATATTGAGTTTTCTGTAGAAAAGAAAATGGTAGTCGACTTAATAGAACTTTTAAAAAATACTTTGCAGGCGCAAGTGGAGCAATAAAAAAGAGGCTGATTTAGCCTCTTTTTTCTATGATTATATAAAAATATTAGAAAAACTTTTGAATAAGTGTATCATAAAGATTATCAATAGCAGTAAAATCTATAGCATTAATATAATAGCTCTCAAGCTCATCATGCAGCTTTTTATTTGCACCAATCATATTACAAGCCTTATCAATAAGATCCATAAAAAGGCGTTTATCTTTATCTAACTCAAAATCTAAAGACTTTAGCATAGCACTGTCTAGTGCAGCTGTTAAATCAAAGATAAGAGTTGGGAAAATGCGAGGTTTATGAAGCGGATGGCTAATAGTAATAGCTATATCTAGTTCAGGAATTAGAATATCCTCAATTTTATCAGGATCCATAGGAGAATGATAGCATTCTATAGCATAACCTTTAGCGGTAGCTGTATCACAAATAGACTGCATAACTTTTTTACTGTTACAGCCGAAGCTTTCTTTAATAAAATAGATATTTTTAGTTGTACCAATAAGGGTATGGATATAATCTAGTACACCTTCGCCAGTAATAGCTGTGCTAAAAAGGTGACGTACATTCCCTATACCTTCTTTATCTTTCACATCTTTAAATACTTGATGAATAATATCTTTTTCAATTTTAAGCTTAGCAGTAGGATTAATAGCTTTCCTTTCTGTGAAAATATAAGCATCATAAATACTTTTGGCAGCAGCTAAGTAATAGTAAGCTTTAGAAAAACCATCATGAATACGGTTACTAACAGCTATAATGTTATCTTTATAAGGGGTAAGTTTATCCGCATCCCAAAAGGTGCCGAAATTTAGAATTTGATCCGTTACACCAGGTGAAGCAGGATCAACCACATGAGGTGCTGTGCCATCCAGAAAAGCAATTTTAAGACTTGGAATAATCATAGCATCTAGAGATCCGGGATCAGAAGAACAGTGTAAAAACTCTACATCTAGCCCTTGCTCTGTAGCATAGGTACCTATGCGTTTCATAAAGGAAGATTTGCCTGTACCTGGGCCACCTTTAATAATATACAGCTGATTAGCTTCTTTTTGTGGTAAAATATAGTTAAAAAATGAGTGGAATCCATTTGGGGTATTGCTACCGGGGAATGCATGCTTAATAGTGCCGAATTGAGTCATAAAAACCCTCCTTGCAGATTTCGTTCTACTTAAATAGTTTATGTATAAAAAAATCAAAATATGAAAAGAGGGGCTTATGTATTTTATTTATATAGTAAAATGTAGAGATGAAACTTATTATACAGGCTATACAACTGACATAGAAAGGCGTTTAAAAGCACATAATGAAGGAAAAGGAGCAAAATATACAAGATGTAGGTTACCGGTGGAACTTGTCTACTGGGAACAGTATGAAGAAAAAAGTCAAGCACTTAAAAGAGAGTATGCCATTAAGCAGCTTACAAGAAAACAAAAACAACAATTAATAGGGAGGTCAGTTCATGCAGAGAAAGAGCATGCCTTATCTTAAAATTGTATTAGGTTCTTTAGCAGTAGCAACAGGGATTTATTATTTCTGGGCACCTGCTCAGTTGGCAGCAGGGGGCATTAGTGGTTTAGCCATTGTCATTCAGTATCTTATTCCAAGAGTACCTATTAGCTTTATTGTGTTTGGGCTAGATATACTCATGTTTTTAATAGGTTTTATTGTACTAGGAGCAAGTTTTGGGGTGAAAAGTGTGACATCTAGCATTTCTATTGCCTTGTGTATGCGCTTATTTGAAAGGATTACACCTACTGTATCTGTACTTAGCCATGATACACTGGTTATTTTGATTTTTGGTTCTTTATTTATTTCTTTTGGGCAGGCTGTTATATTTAATCAGGAAGCTTCATCAGGCGGAACGGATATTATTGCTAAAATTATTTCAAAATATACACACCTTAATATTGCCACCAGCCTACTCCTTGCAGATATGGCTGTCGTACTTCTAGCTATGGGAACATTTGGTATAGAGAAGGGGCTTTATGCCGCACTTGGTGTACTTATGACCACTACGATGATTGATTACTTTATTTCTGGTTTTAGCGTAGAAAAGCATGTGATGATTATACCGTCTACTGAGGAAGGTGCATCTAAGTCAAGAACCTATATATTAGAAACTTTAGGACGAGGTGCTACCGTTTATGAAGCAAAAGGTGCTTATAGTGGAGAGTGTAAAGAAGTCCTTATGACAGTTGTAGACCGAAGGCAATTTGTATTACTTAAACAGTATGTAAGAGAGATCGATCCAGCAGCCTTTTTAACTGTACAAAATTTACATGAAGTTATGGGAGAAGGCTTTAGACTTAAAAATTGACAAAAGATAGGAGAAAAGACATGGTAAACTTAGGAAATGATTGGGATAAACTTTTAAAAGAGGAATTTAACAAACCTTATTATTTAGCACTAAGACAATTTTTAATTGAGGAGTATAGGACACAAGTCATTTATCCACCTAAAGAAGATTTATTCAATGCCTTAAAGGCAACATCTTATCAAGATACAAAAGTGGTTATATTAGGGCAAGATCCTTATCATGGACTAGGGCAAGCACATGGTATGGCATTTTCTGTTAATCCAGGGATAGCTATTCCACCTTCTTTAAGAAATATATATAAAGAATTGCAGGATTCATTAGGTTGCAGTATACCAGATAATGGCTACCTGATGCCTTGGGCAAAACAGGGTGTTCTTCTTATTAATACAGTACTTACTGTAAGAGCTGGGCAGCCACAGTCTCACCAAAATAAAGGTTGGGAAATCCTTACGGATGAGATTATTAAGCTACTTAATCAAAAAGATGAAACAGTTATTTTCCTTCTATGGGGAAGTCCGGCTAAGAAGAAAATGAATCTTATTACAAATCCTAAGCATGTGGTACTGACAGCAGTCCATCCAAGTCCACTTTCAGCCCATAGAGGATTTTTTGGTTGTAACCACTTTAAACAAGTCAATGAAATTCTTGAAAGACAAGGAAGAGAAACTATTGACTGGCAAATTTCTAATTTAAAAGAGCACACTATTTAAATAGTGTGCTCTTTTAAATAGTTCTTTTTAAGGCCTAGGTCAACGTGCATGGAGTTATAGAAAAAGTCCTGAATAAAGTGAAGGTTATCTTCTCTAGAATGAGGGTATGAGGAAACTGTATTTTGGATAATAGCAATGAGGGATTTAGCTAATCTAATATTAAGAGAGTCTTCAATGCAGGAGAAGCTTTTTTTCTCAAAATTCTCAAAAAGACGCTCAATTTGGAAGAAGATTTGATGGAATAGGTCTGTCATTTCAGCTTCCATTTCTTGATAAGCAAGTATTTTGTAAATGAGCTTCCCCATTCCTTTACGCCCATGAATGTCATCATAAAGAACTTCAATACTACGGGAGAGCTTTTCTTCTGGCAATAAGGCCATTTCATAAATCTCATCTAAAGAATGAGAAGTAGTAGACCAACTTTCCTCTAAGACATGAATGAAAAGTTGTTTTTTGTTGGGATAATAGTTGTATAAGGTTCCAACGGCAATATTACATTTTTTTGCAATCATTTTCATATCGACCTGATTATAGTCATAGGTATTAAAAAGTTCCATGGCAGCTTGTTCGATGCGGGCATTAAGATTATGTATGATTTTTGGCATAGAAGCCTCCTTTTAGCTTTCTGAAAAATTTATATAAATAATTATATTTTATTATAAAAGTTTGATATAATAAAAATATGAATACAAAGATATTTACACTGGGGAAAATTCAAAACTACAAAAACATGCCGGATCTTATTACAGAAGCTTTGAAAGATGCTATTTTACAAGGTGAGTATAAAGGAGGTGTACAGCTTAAGCAAGATGAAATTGCAAAGCAATTTGATGTCAGTTTAATTCCTGTACGAGAAGCACTAATTCAATTAGAAGGTAAGGGGTTAGTGAATTGTATTCGCAATAAGGGAGCTATTGTAACCCGTCTTAGTTTAAAAGAAATGCATGAGCTTTTTGAACTGCGGCGTGTACTAGAAGTAGGGAGCGCATATCTTATTAAACAGCAAGTAGAAGGTGAACATCTTAATAAGCTTAAGTATATACTAGAAAAGATGAATAAACCGGCCCATCCACTTATTTATTGTAGGTACTACAGATTGTTTTATCAAGTACTTTGTGATACTGCGGCTAATGCAGAACTTAGTAAAATGTACGAAAATTTATTTGTGCGTGTAGAAAGATATTTGATGTACATCTATCATCTCGTTCCAGAACTGATGAATGAACGTTCTCACCAAGAAAAAATAGTAGCACTACTTGAAAATGGGCAGTATGATGCATTAATAACACACATGACAAGTCATATTGAGATGCTAGAAACAAGTTTATTTAAGGCATTAGAAGCAAGAAATTTAAGGGATGCCTTTGACTGGAATTGCTTGTTGCCTTTTAGAACACTTGAAGAAATGAGTGAAATAGAGTATTGACAATAAATTTAAAGTTATATATAATTCAACCATATTATATGAAAAGCAATGATAAGAAGAGTAAGCTAAGAGTGATGCATACAGAGAGCTGGGGTAGGTGAAAGCCAGTAGCTAATTTTTAGAAGAAGAACATCTTGGAGCTGCTAACCAAACGCTTCGGCAAGTAGGCTTAGTCGGGTTTAGACCGTTATATCTAAAACGTATCGAGATTTTTCTGTACGTCTAAATCCATAAGGGTGGCACGAGATTATTCCTTCGTCCCTTTCACATGTTGAGAGGTGCGAAGGTTTTTTTATTGCATTTTTTAATTTAAAATAAGAGGTGATTCCATGAAATTATTTATGAAAGAAAGTTATACTTCTACACTTGACCTTAGAGAAACAGAAGTGGCTATAAAAAAAATAAAAGATTATTTTGAAAGTGCACTGGCTTATGAACTATCTTTAACACGTGTCTCTGCACCTTTATTTGTAAAACCAGAAAGTGGCCTTAACGATAACTTAAATGGTACAGAGCGTGCCGTAAGTTTTGATCTTTTAGATGATAATGGCGCACAAGCAGAAATCGTTCATTCATTAGCAAAGTGGAAACGTATGGCATTAGCGCGTTATAAATTTGAAGTAGAAGAAGGGCTTTACACGGATATGAATGCCATAAGACGTGATGAAGAACTAGACAATCTCCATTCTATCTATGTGGATCAATGGGATTGGGAAAAAGTTATTACAAAAGAAATGCGTACAGAAGATTATCTTAAAGAAACAGTTAAAAAAATCTATAATGCTTTTGTAAAAACAGAAAACTTTATTATTCATGAATACCCATCTCTTGAAAGATGGTTACCACAAGAGATTACTTTTATCACATCAGAAGAATTACTTCAGATGTATCCAGATCTTACAGCAAAAGAAAGAGAAAATGCTATTTGTAAGGAAAAGAAAGCTGTCTTTATTATGCAAATTGGTGATGTACTTTCTAATGGAGAAAGACATGATGGTAGAGCACCAGACTATGATGATTGGCATTTAAATGGAGATATTATGTTTTGGAATCCTATTTTAGAATGTGGATTCGAGCTTTCTTCTATGGGCATTCGTGTAGATGAAGAGGCACTTATTAGACAGTTAGATGTAGCAGGATGTAATGAACGTAAATCTTTAGAGTTCCACAGCTTACTTCTTAACAAAGAACTTCCTTACACAATTGGAGGAGGAATTGGACAATCACGTATTTGTATGTTCTTCTTACATAAGATTCATATAGGAGAAGTTCAAGCTTCTATCTGGCAAAAAGAAATGATTGAGATGTGTGAAAAGCACGGTGTACATTTACTTTAAAGCATAAAAAAACAGAAATTATCCGAAACTAATTCAAGTGAAAAAATAAGAATTAGAGGAGGAGATGATTTGGCTAGCATAGTCGCTATTATTTCTGGTATTTTAATGAGTATTCAAGGTGTATGGAATACACGTATTACAGAAAAGTCCGGATTATGGTTTACAAATACTTTTGTTCATGGTATAGGCCTTATAACAAGTTTAATCATCTTATTTTTTGCAAAGGATTTTAATCCAGATGGATTTAAGACAGTAAATAAGTTTTATTTATTCAGTGGAGCAGTAAGTATTGGCATTTTTTACTGCGTGATTTTAGCTATTTCTAAATTAGGTCCTGCAGGAGCTACCATGCTTATTTTGATCGCTCAGATGTTAGGTGCGTATCTTATAGAATTATTTGGATTATTTGGTACAGAAAAAGTATCTTTTCAATGGATGAAATGCTTAGGTATTGGTATTATTATAGCAGGTATTGTAATTTATCAATGTAAAAAATAGAGCATCAGGAAGATGCTCTATTTTTTATGAGAAGAAAAGTTCTTTTTCAATTTGGCCATTTAGAAGTTTAAAAATACGTTGATTTGATGAACCTACGTATTTTTTTGTATCTGTTTTGAGAGCCTTTATAAAAGGACCATCTACAAGAACATCAGTGAGCTCAAGCATAGGCTTAAATTTAGGTTCTTGTAAAAGCTGCTCATAAGTATAGCCTGTATAAGCCCATATAGAAAGTCCTAGTGCTTTAACTTCTTTTAGAAGAAGTATAAGAGAAGTAGCCTGTTCAAAGGGATCACCACCAGAGAGGGTAATACCATCTATAAGTGGTAGATTTTTTTTGATTTTAGCTAGAATTACGTTTATAGGTACATCATCGCCATATTCGAAAGACTGCATCTCAGGATTGTGGCATCCTGGGCAGTGGTGGAGGCAACCGGATAAAAAGAGTACACTACGAAAGCCCTCACCATTTACAGTAGAGTGTTCCAGAAAGCCTGCAACTTTTAGGGTACTCATAGAGTATAAGTATGCTTCTGGCTACCATCATGAGCGATGCGGTCGTCTCTTTCAGCACTTTTGCCAGAGCCGAAGCGTTCATCTAAACTTAGATAGCCTGTTACACGGCTAATGCCTTGTATATCCATGCTGCCACAAGATGGACAGGCTTTAACACCATCGTTAATCGTTTCACCACAGTTTTTACAGTAGCGGAGGTGGAAGTTGATACCCATATAGCTGATATTAGATTCGCTATAAGCATAACGTATGATATGTTCAATGGTTTCAGCAGAAGGGTAGCCATCTACTTCAATATAACTAATGTGACCAGCATTACACATTTTGTGGAAAGGTGCTTCAATCTGGATTTTATCAATAATCGATACAGGATAATTTACAGGCACATGGAAGCTATTTGTATAGTATTCTTTATCTGTTACACCTGGAATAATGCCAAAGCGTTGACGGTCTTGACTAATAAATTTGCCACTTAGTCCTTCAGCAGGTGTAGCATAGCAACTCCAGTTAAGGCCTGTATCTTTAGTTGTTTTATCTGTAAAGTCACGCATACGTTGAATCATACTATAGCCTAATTCACGTGCTTCATCACTTTCACCATGGTGTTTACCTGTAAGGGCAATAAGTGTTTCGGCAAGGCCAATGAAGCCTATAGACCAGGTGCCGTTCTTTAAGATTGGGTCAATAGAGTCCTCAGAAGAAAGATCTTCTGATCCTAACATAAGTCCTTGACCAGCAACAAAGGGCAAATCTTTTACTTTAAGGTGTTTAAGAACTTCATAGCGATGCATTAACGAATCTTTAGCTTGATGAAGTCTTTCATCAAGTAACTGCCAGAAACGTTCTAAATCACCTTCTGCTAAAATACCAATACGAGGCAGGTTAATCGTAGTAGGGGCATTGTTACCACGTCTATTAGGACCCTCAGGGCCATTAATGTTAGAGCATACATAAGTTCTGCAGCCCATAGTTGCAGGAAGAATACCTTTATTGTAGTAATAAGCGTTAAAGTCTGCATCAATATTCATAAAGGTTGGGTTCATACGAGAAGCAGCAACGCGTGTAGCTAATTTAAATAAATAATAGTAAGGATCATTTGGTTCACGATTAACACCTTTTTTGACACGGAAAATAATATTAGGGAAAATAGGTTGTTCCTTTTTGCCAAGGCCTTTCTCATATTCAAGGAGGAAAGCTTCACAGACAAGGGCAGCATCTTCACTCATAGGAAGCCCAATATTTAAGCTACTGAAAGGTACTTGTGAGCCCGCACGTGAATGCATAGTATTAAGGTTGTACACGATGCCTTGCATAGCTTGATGAATACGTGTAGAAAGCTTCTCTTGTACGAAAGTGTTAAAAGGAGTATCTCCCATAACTTCTTTAAGAGGAGCATATTCTTCTTCAATTTCTTCGCGAGTATAACCTACATAAGGAGCCATATCGTTATCAAAGTTTACATGAGATTGACCACCAAACATATCATTTTGAGATGATTGAAGTAAAATACAGCTTAATTCTGCAGCTGTTTCAATACGCTTTGGTTTTTTTATGGTGCCATAACCTGTATTAAAGCCTTTTTCAAATATAGCACCTGTATCAATATGTAAACAATTAGTAGTTAGGTTGTAACTATCTAAATCATGATAATAAAGGTCGCCTAACTCATGTAATTTAGCTAGGTGCTTAGGCATAGTAGAAAGGTTGTGCCATTTATTTGTCTCACTTGCAATACGTAAGAGTTTAGAAGAGAAGTTATTGCCTACATTAGCATTGTCCCTATCTGTTTCAATACCAATAGCGTGGACTGTATCCATAAGCTCTGATTTTAAGTCACGAATACGTGTACGTTCTTTGCGATAATTAGCATAGGTGTTTTTAATAGAATTTAATTCAAAGTCGTCTAGAGTTTGCTCAATTAAATCTTGAATCTGCTCTACATTAATTTCATAACAACTACAGTCCTGTATACGTCTTTCAACTTCTTCTGTAATTTCATCTACATTCACAAGAAGATGAAGGTCACTTGCTGAACGTTTAATAGCATTTTTTATTTTGCAAGATTCGTAAGCTACCTTTCTACCATCTCGTTTAATCACGTAATAATCCATGATAATCCCCCTTGAAAAGTTCAATTAAGGTCTTCTTCTGTACTATATATATGACCTCTGCATTCTTTATATACTATATATTGCATGGTGATTTTTTACAAGCCAGTCCAAAAAAATTTTTTTGTCAATCGTTTTAAGCATAAAAAAATAAAAAATTTGGTAGAAATTAAAGAATAAATTTTGGTAGTAAATGACGATGACATCATGTAAAATAAGTACTAAAGAATGGACGTAAGGAGAACAACATGGAAAAATACATTGTTTTAGATATAGAGACAACGGGTACAAAGCCTCTTGAAAGTGATATTATTGAAATTGGTGCAGTTTATATAGAAAATAATCAGGTTAAGGATCAGTTTAATGAACTTGTAAAACCTAATGAAATCATCTCTGAATACATTACAGGTATAACGGGTATTACTAATGAAATGGTGAAAGATGCAGCGCCTATAGAAGTTGTTTTACCTCGATTTATAGATTTTTGCAGAGGACTTCCACTTATTGGACATAATATAGAAGTATTTGATTATCGTATGCTTCGTGTTAAAGCAACACGTCTTGGACTTAAGTTAGAAAATGATACATTAGATACACTGATTATTGCGCGTAAGATGTTATGGAATTTGCCAAGTCGAAAGCTTGGAGATTTATGTAATCATTATGGCATAGATTTATTAAATGCACACCGTGCTTATGATGATGCTTATGCAACTTCTGAGCTTTTTAGATTTTTAAGGGATGAATTTGAAACTAAAGACCCAGAACTTTTTAAGCCACACCCTTTAGCATGGCAGATGCCTAAGCAATCACCTATTACAGCAAAACAAAAAAAATATTTATTAAATTTATGTAATACACATAAAATAACATTAGAAAAAGAAATTGAAAGTTTATCTAAGTCAGAAGCAAGTAAGGCAATTGATACCATTTTAAGAGAATATGGTAGATAGAGGGTGAAAGTATGAACCTAATGGAGCAGTATTTTTATGGGAAAGATGGTGTAAAACTTTTTTGCCGCAAAGATATTCCTTCAAAATGTAAATGTATCGTAGTCATTGCGCATGGTTTTATGGAGCATTCAGGGCGTTATATTGATTTTGCTAAAATACTTATAGCACAAAATATAGGGGTATGCATTATTGACCATAGGGGTAATGGCTTTTCAGAGGGACCTAAGGGGGATATTGAAGACTTTTTTGATTTTGTAGAAGATTTACATTATCTCATTCAGGATTTAAAGAGCAGGTACAAGAAGCCTATTGTGACTTATGGTCACTCCATGGGGGGACTGATTACTTTTATATACGGACTTAAGTATAAAGAAGACTTAATGGGACAAATTTTAGCATCACCAGCACTTGGGGTACCTATAGGTATGAAAAATCTCCCACCTGCTTTTTATGAAAGTTTAGGTTTTATGGCGGGTGATTTGAAAATACACCGAGTAGGTGAAGGCCTTGCTACACGTAATGAAGTCTATATTGAAGCTTTTAAAGAAGATAAAGTAGGTAATACTTTTGCGACTATGCGCTTTATGGACCAGTTTTTAAGAATAGGTGTAGAGTATGCTATAGAACATGCTAAGGAATATGCAGTGCCTT
The DNA here is from genome assembly GCF_046966505.1 of Zhenhengia sp. Lineage (NCBI taxonomy): Bacteria > Bacillati > Bacillota > Clostridia > Lachnospirales > Lachnospiraceae > Zhenhengia > Zhenhengia sp. Next base: position 372,059 of record NZ_JBKVCH010000001.1, on the reverse strand, counting down.
CTCTTTTCCTACTAGGAACAAAAGATTTAGTGATTCCTATTAGTCGTAATAGAAGTCTTGTAAGAAAGATTCCATTTGAAGATAAACAAATTATAGAATATGAATCTTGTATGCATGATCTTTTACATGATTTGGACACAGAAATTCAGAAAATACAGGAAGATGTACTAAGTTGGATTGAAAAGTTAATCAAAAAGCATACTAAAACGAACTAATCTTTCATATGAATAATAAGAGATGAGCATTTGAGACTGCCTGAAAAGTTTTTACATAAAGCTTTCAGGCAGTTTTTGCTTGAATTGGGAGGGAGTATATGGATGAGATAAGGAGTTATTTAATAGAAACACCTATTGGCATTAGCGAATATATACAAAGATTTCCTAATTTAATTTTTAGTCCTATTAGTTCGAGGTTGACTGTGTTAGAAGTGCCTGAAGGGGCCGAAGGTGAATTTGCAGAGCTTCAGAAAGAAATAGCGTCCATTTATGAGCCTATGCTCTTTGGACTTAATGCAATACAGGCTGTAGAGCAAAGCAATATATCTATTTTTCATAACTATCCATTTGGGGAACTGCGTGGAACAGGAGTTATTGTTGGGTTTGTTGATACAGGTATTCAATATACGAATTCACTTTTTACATATGAGGATAATACAACACGTATTATAAATATTTGGGATCAGAGTATACCAGGAAGTGGTACAGGGCTTTATAACTATGGTACGGTATATACAGAGGAACAGATTAATGAAGCTTTAAGATCTCCAGATCCTTTAAGTGTTGTGCCAAGTACAGATGTGGATGGTCATGGAACAGCTTTGGCAGGTATAGCAACTGGAAATGAGCGAGGTGTGCCAGGAGGCTATGTAGGAGGGGCACCTGATGCTGACATTGCTGTTGTAAAATTGAGACCTGCTAGTAAGTATTTAAGAGATGCAAATCTTATTAAGACAGGTGCTATAGCTTATCAAGAAAATGATTATTTAACAGGAATTAATCATTTGTTACAATTGGCTAGCATTCAAAGAAAGCCTTTAGTTATCTGTACAGCTATTGGTACAAATCAAGGTGGTCATGATGGGAGAACTATTGTAGAACGTTACCTAGAGGAAGCGAGTACATTTGAAGATATTATTTTTGTATTATCTGGAGGAAATGAAGCCAATCAAGGGCATCACTACAGTGGAACGGTTACTCAAAATAGCACGAGTTTATTTGAGTTAAATGTAGGAGCAGATGAAAGAGGTTTTGTCATGCACTTATGGAGTAATGCACCTGATAAGTTGTCTGTATCTATTAGAACACCTTTAGGTGGAACTACTGGAAAAGTTCCCATTAATGCCATACAGGTGCAGGAATACACCTTTCCACTAGAAAATGCCAAGGTTGAAGTACAATATATAAGTTCAGCAACTACTTCAGGTGATCAAAGTATTCGGTTTAGATTTACAACACCTACACTTGGAATATGGGCTATTACTGTTTATGGTGAAACGGTAGTTAGTGGGAGCTATAATGTATGGTTACCTAAACAAGGTTTTGTAGGAGACGATACGAGATTTTTACAGCCAGATGTTAATATGACAATCACAACGCCAGGAAATGCTTTAGATAATATTACAATTGGGGCTTATAATGGAGTAGATCAGAGTATCTATGCAGGGTCTAGTAGAGGTCCCACACGAACGATGGTTATTGAGCCGTCAATAATCGCACCAGGTGTAAATGTAGAAGTGCCTAATTTAACAGGTGGTTTTACAACTTATAGTGGCACAGGGGTAGCTACAGCAGTTACAGCTTCAGCATGTGCATTGCTACTTGAATGGGCTGTTCTAAAAGGAAATTTCGAACCTATGAATACAAGAGTAGCAAGAACTATCTTAATTAGAGGAGCAAGGCGTAGTATCAATATGACTTACCCTAATAATATTGAAGGTTATGGCAAATTAGATTTCCAGAATAGCCTAATACTTGTATAGGGAGGAAATGATGAATCTTAATAAAATGAGTCCTTTATTGCAACTTGCATTAATTTTTCCCACATATATATCTGTAGAAGCTTTTTATCAAATTACAAGTCAAAATATTTTACAAGAAGAATGGAAGCTGATTGTTCAGTACCATAGGGATTTAGAGGAACTTAGTAACAGGGTGCCTTTTTCTTATGAGACAATTAATGGCCATTCTGCTTTTATTACAATTAATAAAGATTTAATTGCAGATTTATCTAATGAAAGGAGTGTTTTCTATATAGAACTTCCTAGAGTTATGCAGTATATTGCTGTTGAAAATGCTCTCACTATATGTGCACCACAAGCGATCTACACACCTCAAAGTTATAATGTATCAGGAGAAGGTGTCATTGTTGCTATAATGGACTCAGGAATAGACTATTCACATTTTGATTTTCGTAATGAGGATGGTACTACTCGTGTTTTAGCAATATGGGATCAAAATTTAGAAGGGACGCCGCCACCAGGCTTTTCAAGTGGTGCTTATTTTACAAAAGAACAAATTGATGAAGCTTTAAGTCAGCCTACCCAGGAGGAACGTTTAACGGTTGTACCAAGTACAGACATACTGGGACATGGTACAGCTGTTACAGGTGTAGTAGCTGGAAATGGAAGGGCTTCTGGTGGACAGAATCAAGGAGTGGCGCCTAAGAGTGATATTTTAGTGGTTAAAATGAGTGAACAGTTTTACCCGGATGGTACTTTGATAGGGCCTACTAATGCAGATGTAATGAGGGGGATTACTTTTGCTATTTCACAAGCGAGTATGTTTAACAAACCTGTTAGCCTTATGATAGGAACAGGTCTGAATGAAGGAGCACATGCGGGATATAGCAACTTAGAAATTTTTATTGATCAAATGAGTATTGTATGGCCTATTAATATGTCAGTAGGTACAGGAAATGAGGCGAATAAAGAAAGGCATACAAGTGGAACAGTGGTAGTGGGGGAAGTGAGAGATATACAAATTTCTATAGAACCAGGAGAAAAATTTTATATAGCTAACTTGTATAAGAATTTTGTAGATGATATGTCCTTTGTTATTATTGCACCTAATGGTGAAAAAACAGATATATTGCAGGATAATATTAATAACGTAGCCTATGTCTTTGGCAACACATCTGTACTTATTAACATATCCTCAGCCCCTTTTAGTGCAAGAAGCCAGGAGTTAATCATTTTATTAGAAGGCTTTGGAACAGAATTTGTAGATCCAGGTATATGGAGGATACAAATTATAGGAAATGCCATAGTAGATGGTAGATATAATGTATGGGCAACGGTAACGGATCAATATAGGCGAGGAAGTAGATTTTTAGAACCTGATCCTTTTACTACACTGACTATTCCTTCTACCGCACATTTGATTACGAGTATAGCCTCTATAAATGGACGAACGTCTCAGGTTTTAACTACATCCGGGAGAGGTTATACAGTAGATGACCGTGTTAAACCAGATGTATCTGCACCAGGGCTCAATGTGACTGTACCACAGGCTGGAACAGAAGCTTTATATACAACGATGTCAGGAAGTAGTATTGCAACAGCTTTCATGTGCGGGGCTTATGCACTCTTTATACAGTATGGACTGCGGATTAGACCAGATAGCTATCTTTATGGGGAAGCTTTAAAGGGGCTAGTTATGAGATATGCAAGGAAACCTAGTCAGTTTGGGACTTTCCCTAATCAAGCTTATGGATATGGTATTTTATGTATATCAGATGTACTTGACGAATTAGAACGTATTTATGGTCAGCAGTAAGGAGGAGAAGATGGGACCGAAAACCGATGCCGAACTTAATATCATATTGAATATGACCCAAGAAGAAAGAGATGAGCTTTTAGCAGACCGTGATCAAAGGCTTATCGTGAAATATCATGGAGACATTGAAAGAATTGCACAGGCTGAAGGGGCACTGGTAGAGCGTATTAATAATCAGATTGCTGTTTTTGTCATTCCCTTAGAACGTGCAAGGAACTTACTTCAATATCCTGAAATTGAATATATGGAAGCACCAAAAGACTTTTTCTACAACTTAACACAGAGTTTGGTTGCAAGCTGCATTAATACAGTTCAAAATAACTTGCCTTATCAGCTTAAAGGGACAGGGGTACTATTAGGGATTATAGATTCAGGCATTAATTATGCTCATCCTGATTTTAGGAATCCAGATGGAACCACTAGAATTGTAAGTATATGGGATCAAACTATCATGGGAAATCCTCCAGTAGGCTATCTAGAAGGAACGGAATATTCAAGAGAGCAGATTAATGAAGCCTTAAGAGCGCCAAATCAATTTGAAAGATTACGCATTGTCCCAAGTCAGGATACACTCGGACATGGCACACATGTGGCAGGTATTGCAGGAGGAAATGGCAGAAGCTCTGCGGGAAGGATAGTAGGTGTAGCACCAGAAGCTGAATTTGTTATTGTCAAATTAGGAAATCCTGCTGTTAGCAATCTTGTAAGAACAGCCGATATTATGCTAGCTGTACGTTATGTGATAGAAAAAGCAAGGGCGGAGAATAAACCTATTGCTATTAATTTAAGTTTAGGTATGAATGAGGGGCCCCATAATGGAACAGCACTGATTGAATTTTACTTAAATAGTGCTGCACAAGAATGGAAAAATAATATTATGGTAGGGGCAGGGAATGAAGGAATATCTCGTAATCATGTAGAGGAAAGTGTGGAGCAGGATGGTGTAACAACAGTAGAATTACAAATAGGATCTAATAAGCGTACTTATAGTTTTTTTGTCTGGCAAAATTCTGTTGATCAGTTATCTTTTCAACTTATTGCACCAAATGGGCAAAGTACACCTCGTATTTCCTATACGACGCCTGTAAGGAGATATGTAATAGGGGGAAGTGTAGTTTATCCAGCCTTTGCAGGGCCTTCTCCTCTTAATGGAAATATTGAATTTGGTGTATTTATGACAGGGCTACAGGGTGGACCTATAGATTCTGGATTATGGAGAATGCGTATATTTGGAGACAATGTGGTAGATGGAACTTTTAATATCTGGGGAGAGAATATTGCTACAGCAGGTAACGAGACATATTTTTTAGATAACACCCCTGATTTAACATTAACTACACCATCTACATCGTCCTTTGTTATTTCAGTAGGAGCCTATAACAGTGTGACAAATCAAATTGCTCCTTTTTCTGGGAGAGGTTATACAAGACCACCTGTTCAAATTAAGCCGGACCTTGTAGCCCCAGGGGTTGATATTATGGCCGCCAACTATGCTGGGGGATATCAAACTTTATCAGGCACAAGTATGGCAACGCCCCATGTAACAGGTTCAGTAGCACTCATGATGCAGTGGGGAATTGTACAAAATAATAATCCTTTTTTATATGGAGAAAGCATCAGAACCTACTTATTAAGAGGAGCTAATAGGAACGTGCCAGGAGTCATCTTTCCAGACCCCAGTTGGGGATATGGTAAGTTATGTTTAAAGAATAGTTTAGATATGGCTAGACGAGCAAGTTTTGTTTAAAAAATAAATAAATATTGAAACTTAAAAGAAGGGTTATGCGTCTAATAAAGAGGTATAACCTTTTTGTATAGTATAAATGTAATAAAATAAAAAGTTTAATTTGTAGAAAAGATAAAAAGTTTATACTATACTAAACTTATTGGTTGAATAAAGACAAAGAAGGAGGGATAACTTGAGTAAAATTATACAAGTAGAGGGCCTTAGAAAAGTTTATCGTATGGGTCAAGAGAAAATTGTAGCACTTGACAATATCAATCTTGAAATAGAAGAAGGCGAAATTTGCTGTTTATTTGGGACATCAGGATCAGGGAAATCTACTTTGCTTAATATGTTAGCTGGCCTTGAAAAACCAACTAAAGGAACAATAAAAATAAAAAATAAGCGTGTTGATTTGCTAAATGAATCACAGCTTGCAACCTTTAGACAGAAGCATATAGGATTTGTGTTTCAATCTTATAACTTAATACCGTCTTTAACGGCACTTGAAAATGTTTCTTTACCACTTATTTTTCAAGGAATGCCAAAAGCCAAAAGAGAAATAAGGGCAAAAGAAATGTTAAAGGCAGTAGGCTTAAGTAAACGTATGCACCATAAACCAAAGGAAATGAGTGGTGGGCAGCAGCAGAGAGTAAGTATTGCAAGAGCCTTTGTCAATCGTCCTAAAATTCTATTTGCAGACGAGCCTACAGGAAACTTAGACACCCATACAACCATCGAAGTTATGGATATGATTCGTGATATAGCTAGGAAATATAATCAGACATTAATTATTGTATCTCATGACCCAGAAATTGCAGATTATGCGAATCGTATTATTACGATTATAGATGGGAACATTCATAAGATTGAAGTAAAAAATGGAGAAGAAAGGGAGATCATTTATGAAAGGAAAGAATAGGGCAATGGGACTGCTTATGGCAGGAATTATTGCGGCATCATGTACATATCCGACAGGAGGGAGCTTGTATGCTACAGAGCTACAACAAGATGAAAAGTCTATATTAGTTTTAGAAGCAGATGCAGTTGAAGCAAAATTAGAAAAAGGGGATACATTTAATGTGTTTGTTAAGGCTACATATACGCCAGCTCAGGGTGATAAACGTAGTCTTAGTGATATTATTCAATATATTGAGCTTTCAGGAAGTACTTCTAAAAGTTTAACTGCAAAAGACGTTCAAATTAATGGAGATAATACCATCATTATTATGGATTTAGTCTATAATGGTACTGGAAATTCTGTAGAACTAGAAATAGGTTATGAAGGTATGAAAGAACCAGCTACTGTACAAATTCCTTTGAAAAATGCAACAGCGGCTATTAGTGCAGGAGAAGGTCTTACTTTGTCACAAAGTGTGATTAATGTCGTTGCAGGAGAAATGCAACAGATTACATTGACGGTAAAAAATGATAGTAAAGCATATGTAGAATCTGGAAAGATGAAATTGAAAATGAAAGACACTACTTCTGCAAAAGGCATTGCACTAAAGAAAAAGGAAATCAGCCTTTCATCCATGAATAAAGGTGAACAAAAAGATTACTATGTGACACTTGATGTTGATAAAGATGTGACACGTGGTATTCATGACATGGTTGTAGAAATTGAAGGAAAAGAACATATCGTTAAACTTAAAGTAGATAGTAACTTTATGCCCCCAGCCCTTGAAGTCAATGTAACCAATACAACAGCATTTGAGACAAATGTAGCCAAAGCGATCCAAGTAAACATTAAAAACGTTGGTCATGTAGCAGCTAAAAATGTAAAACTTGAAATTGTACCAAATGAAAAAGTCTTTGTAGCAGATGGCAGCAATGTGCGTTATGTAGAAAATATTGAAAGTGGTAAGGTGCAGACTGTACCTGTGAGTCTTATTGTAAATGATACAAGTACATATAATTTGCCAGTAGAAATGAAATTAAGTTATATTGATGATTTAGGTGAAACGCAGACAAGCAGTCAATTTATTTATTTAAGTACAAAAGGCAGTGTAGCGCAAAAAGAGCTTGAGATTACAACAACAGCAGAGCCTACAGGGCTTAAGAAAATAGGTGAAGAGTTCAATATTGGATTTAAAGTAACAACGCCAGATGAAGCTAAAAATGTTAAAATTAGTGTTAAAAGTTCAGAAGGCATTGTTTCTAAATCAAAAAGTATCTTTATTGAGCCAAAGCTTACAAAAGGACAAACTAAATCTTACAATGTAACTTTTGTAGCGACGCAACCAGTTACAACAGGAACTTATCCAATTGAAATTGTAGCTGAATATAGTCTTAATGGCCAAGAAGTAGCTATTAAACAATATGCAACTGTTTCAGTAGAAAATGAAGAAGCTGAAGAGGGTGAAGGCAAAGGAAAAAGTAAGCCTAAAGTAATTGTAGGAACATATAGTTCTAATCCAGTTGTTGTAAAAGCTGGTGAAGAGTTTGACCTTGAAATTGGTTTCCTTAATACAAACAAGTCAAAAACTGTAAATAACTTAAAAGCTAACTTAACGGTTAAAGAACAAGGTGAGAATGATACAGGCAGTGTGTTTACACCAGTAAATGCAAGTAATACATTCTTTATTGATACCCTTGCACCAGGTCAAATGGAAGTAAAGAATATTAGACTTTATACGATTCCAAGTGCAAAACCAAAGACTTATGAAATTACTCTGGAAATGGAGTATGAAGATGAAAACGGTGAGGCTATTACAGCAACAGAGCATTTTGGTATTCCAGTTGAGCAGGTAACTAAGCTTGAAGTAGCTGAAGTACAGGTAGAGTATGCTGAATTAGGTATGCCCGCTGAAATGACAGCTAACATTTACAATACAGGTAAAACAAGTATCAGTAATATTAGAATTTCAACAACTGGTGAAGGGTTTGAGGTACAAGATAATACACTCATTATTGGGGCATTAGAAAAAGGTAGTTCTAAAACTTATATGCCAACGATTATTCCAAATCAATCAGGAACGCTTACTGGACAAATTCAAATAGAGTATGAAGATGTTACAGGTAAAATGCAGTCTTTAACGCATGATTTCCAAGTAGAGGTTATGGAAAGTGCACCACCAATGGAAGAAGTTCCAATGGAAGAAGTTCCAATGGAAGAAGAAAAGCCTGCAAAATGGCCAATTCTTTTAGGTGTTGCAGTAGGTATAGGTATTGCCGCAGGTATTACTGCATTTATTATGAAAAAACGTAAAGATAAATTAGCTGAGATAGATATCGATGAAGATTAGTGATCTCATTATGATGAGTGTACGAAGCTTATGGCGGCGAAAGCTTCGTACTTTCCTCACCATTTTAGGTGTTGTCATTGGGGCAAGCTCTATTATCTTAATGCTTTCCCTAGGAATTGCTATGGACAGTAACTTCAAAGAACAACTTGCAGGTATGCAGTCTCTTACTATAGTAGAAGTTTATCCAAATAATTGGGATGATCCTAAGGCGCCCAAACTAAATGATAAGGCAGTAGAAACTATCAGCAAATTGCCAGGGGTGCAGATGGTCGTACCAAACCGTTCTCTTCAAGCTTATTTAAGATTTGGTAAATATGCAACAAGCTGGCAGGTAGAAATACGTGGGTTATCAGCGCAGGAAATGGAAGCATTAGGTTATAAAGTAGAGCAAGGTAGGTTATTTACAGATCAAGATAAGAATAGCATTTTGTTAGGCCAAGAACTTTGTCGTGAATTTGTAAAGGCAGGGCAAGAGATTAACTGGCGTAATCCACCTCCACCTATGGAATTTAAAGTAGGAGAAGATGTACTTAAACTAGATGTAGGTCGGTATACAGGAGATACTAATGAGCCACAGACAGATAGCCAGGGCAATCGTGTAGAGGTACCTAAACAACCTAAGGTAACTGTATTAGGGATGTTTGGACCAGAAGACTGGGGGAATAGCTATTCAGCAGTTATTCCATTAGAGATTTTTAATAAGCTGAAAGAAGACCAGGAGCGCTATAATAAACAGCTTTATGGTGAAGAAAATAATCGTAATCAAGATGATAACCAATATGGTAATTTACGAGTTAAAGTAATAGATGAAGATAGTGTAATCAGTGTACAAGAGGCAATTAATGAAGCAGGCTATAGAGCATCAAGTCCTATGGAATACTTAAATGAAATGAAGAAAGCTTCTAATAGCATTCAAATTATGTTAGGAGGTATTGGCGCTATTTCACTTGTGGTAGCAGCAATAGGCATTACCAATACTATGATGATGTCTATCTATGAACGTACAAAAGAGATTGGTGTTATGAAGGTAATTGGTGCAAAGCTTACAGATATTAAGAAAATGTTTCTTGTAGAGGCACTTGTTATTGGTGCTTTAGGGGGTACAGTGGGGGTATTGTTCTCCTATTTATTATCTTATGCTCTTAATAAGTTTGGGCCACAGATTGCAGGTGAGATGTTTGCTATGCTAGGAAGTGGTGGTAGTAATGTATCTATTATTCCACCATGGCTAGCACTTGCAGCACTCCTATTCTCTACTGTTATAGGACTTATATCAGGTTATTTCCCAGCAAGACGTGCTATGGGATTATCTGCACTTTCTGCTATTAAGACAGAATAGGATTTATAAAAATCATTATTAAAAGTAATCAGTAATATAAAGGCTGTAGTAGCTTTATTACCTACTAAGGTAGATAAAGCTACTACAGCCTTATTTTATTTATTAATAACAGAGCCTATATTTTTAAGCAAAATAGAGAGTGTCCCATCTGGATTATTAATAAATTCGATAGTATCTGGGTCATTAAGAAGCTGAGTTGGTAGTTTAAGTTCAATACCTGTATTCGTTTTAATCTTATGAGAAGTGTATTTTCTACCTACTTTTTCAGCTTGTGGAAGCTCAATCACAGGGTCTGTAATCCCTTTTTCTTCAAAAGAATTCATACAAGAAGTAATAAGTTCTTCATGGTCACCAAAGGTGTCATGGAGTACATCATCTAGCATAATACTGCTTGTACTTTCTATACTTTTAGCCAAATTGCTCTTTGCAAATGAAAGAGCTTCTACTTTGTTCTCAAAGTTTTCCTCAATGGCTTCTGTAATAACTTTTTCTACTACCTTAATTTTTTGTTTAGTAGAAAGAGGTGCTGTGCAGCCAAGAAGGGTATGTACATACTTTTCTTTATGAATGTCAAGTAGAAGGAGATTAAAGGTCTCTAAATTAATAATAGCAGCTTCTTGGATTTTGCTTACTGTATCATGGAAGATGGTTTTATGCTTAATAAGCTGATTGATAGGGCCGTGAATATCTTGATCTACAGTATGAGTGTAAGCTTCCTTATAGTTAAGCTTGAAGAAGGCTAAATATGGAATGGTATCACGTTCAAAATGGGTAATAATAAGGTCCCCACTCGAGATGGTCTCAAAAGTTTGCATATAAGCATAAAACTGATGTGCTAAATCACAGGAAAATGCATAAAAATCTTGTAGACCATTTTGAAGTAGTTCGTACCACATAGAAGTATCTTCAAAAACAGCCTTGCATACACTGTGGTTGTCAAAAAGGTCTGCTAAGTAACTCGTAATATAAGCCTCAGTATCATCTGTTAAGGTGATAGGACTTGCAGATAATATAGGCATATCATGTGAAAGATCTAAAATATGAATAATAGTTTGCTTAAAGACGATACTCATTTTCTTTACCTCGTTTAATATAATAATCTTTATTATGCAAAATAAAAGTAAAAAAGTAAACCCTCTTCCTAAGGAATAAGGCCTAACTTATTTTTCTATAGACTATATTATAAGCTATACTAGCATCTAGAAGCCCCAGAAAAGAAACGAGCACCTAAATAGTGTACGATAGCCAGCGTAAAGCCTATGCCTAAGCCCTCACTTAGCGTGTAGAATTTAAGAGCATGAAGAAGATAGATTGTACAAAGAACTAAGAAGCTAAGAAGAATAGGCAGTCCTTGATTAATCCAGATTTTAAGATAAGTATTGTGAGGTTTGTCTACGCAGGTAAAAGTCATATAAATACTACAGAAGGTAACAAGCCAGTAGCCCATACGTTTCTTGAAGTTTTCCGTAGCAAGTGTAACGGTAAGGAAAGAGGGACATATAATCTTATAAAACTTCCTGTATAGTTTCAGTTCCGTAGAAGAGCAGTCCATTACTTAGTTTTTCAAAATACTATAACAATAAAACATGACTATGACATAGCAAAGTACCACACCTAATCCCCAAAAACGTTTAGGATCACCTAAAATAGAAAGGTCTTTATAGGGTGATAAAAAGATTGAAAACATATTTCCTAGAATAAAGACAAGACCATTTATACTATAAGTCTTAAAAGCTAAATCTTGGTGTGACTCTACTTGTTTGCGTAGTATAAGAAGTCCTATAAGCATAAAGCGTGTTAAAAAGATAAAAGTATTCCTTATAAAACAGATAATATGTCGAGATTAGGAGGATAGATCAACTTAATTTTTAGAGTAAAAAACAACAAGCACTAAACTTGTTGTTTTTTTTGTTTGTTTAAGGCATGAGCTCAGCAATACGTGATACAGCTACATAGATTTCAGAGATTTTATACCAAGTATCTCTGCCTACGACGCCGTCTGGTGTAAGATGGAAAATATTTTGAAAAGTTCTAACAGATTCTTGAGTAGCCTCGTCAAAACTGCCTGAGGTACGTACTTTTGGAATAAGTGGATAATTATTAGAAATACGGTTAAGCTGCTCTTGAATAGTACGTACAGCAGGGCCACTATCACCAAGGCGAAGTGGTGTGCCAGGATAGGACTCAGGGACACCAGCTACAACAGGTGCATTAGGGAAGGTAAGATCTTCACCATAATAGAATCTAAGAATCTCATCATAGGAGCGTCCCTCATCTCCTAAAGCCTTACTTCCCCACTGTGTCATCCAATTTGGACAAGATACTTTAGCACCATCACAGTATTGAGTAAGAAGTGGTTGTTCTACGCCAGGACGTTTACAGTAGATATCAAAAATCTGGTCAACTTGCTCGGAGATCGTATCAAAAATATCCCTACCAAAGAAGAAGGCATGATCGAAGGCTGTAGAGTTGGTGATTGTAAAGTTCTTGCCTTTGTTACGGTACCATTCGGTATAGACACGATTAAGTGTAAAAGAAATAATCGCTATAACATTGGCGCGAATAGTTTCTGTAGGCCATGTAGGATAAATTTCAGAAGAGGCAACATTTTTAATATAATCTCTATAAGTTACGGTATAATTAGAGGCGCTATTGTTATTAGGAGAACCCGCGTGAACAATAATAAATTCTGGAACTACAACTTCAGGAAGTACAATAAAACCTGGAGTAGCAGTATTTTTGATAGAGGTTTCAGGAATTTTAGGGGGATAATCTCCATACAAAGTAGGTGGACCAATAATAATATTTTCTTCTACGTCTTGTCTTGAGGCCACAACGGGTATAGGTGCTTCACTGGGAGTAAGCCGAATGGGCTGAATAGAGCGAATAGTAGAAAAAATTTGGGTACCATTAATTTGTGTAGGAATAACATTCTCACCCTGTGCCTCAATAATGTAAGGTGAAAAAGGGGTTTCAGTTGTTTGGGGTTCCTCAGTTAATTCACTAGGTGGTGCTGGAAGCTGAATAACAGGAGTTTGCCCGTTTGCATTGGTAACAAGCTGTGCAACGATACGCTCACCAGTAGCTTGACGTTCTTTAACAGTAATTTGTATGCCAGGTAAGGGCCTAAGTGGGCCAATAGCAGGGTCAGTTGTAGTTTCTACAATAAGTGAACCAGTAGATTGACGGGAAAGAACAGGGGGATAAATAGGTGGATACATTATATACCTCCTTTAAAATAAATGATTACTACCTATAATATATGCCCTGCCTTAGAGTAGCTATGAATAAACAAGAAAATAAGGACTACTAAAAGTAGTCCTTATTTAATCGTAATAGTATGAGTACATGTAAAGCTTTCATGTGGCATAAGACGGTTAAGGTCTGTTTTCGTCATAAAGTTAGGTGCTTCATCTTCATAATCTGCATGACCATACCATGGCTCAATACATACAAATGGGGATGGACTAGCAGGTGACCATATACCTAAAAATGGGAAGTTTTCAAAGCCAACTTCTACAGCTTTATTATGGTTTTTGCTAGAAAGGGTAACTGATTTACTTGTAAAGTCTGCAAATACAAGGGCATCTTTAGCAAAAAGCTCAGGGCTTATAGTAAGAGGTCTTGTAACCATAGTACTTTCTGTGCGGGTGAAGTAACCTGCTGGTGTAAGTGGCATAAAGCGTACTTCTTCTTCTTTTTCAAAAGTAAGGGTATAGTCTTCCATTTTTTCATCTTCAAAAAGAGGACATCTAAAGCCTGGATGTGCACCAATTTTGAATGCCATTTCTTTATCATCTTCATTAATGACTTCATAGCCAATAGCAAGTGTATTTTCTACTAAGCTATAAGTTACTTTTAGAGTAAAATTAAAAGGGTAAAGGCTTCTAGTTTCTTCGTTGCTATGTAGGATAAAGGTAATACTTGTTTCAGCTTGATGTGCAACTTCAAAAGTATAGTCGCGTGCAAAACCATGTTGACCAAGATTAAAAGTTTCATCTTCTACAGTATAACTATTGCCTGTTACTTTTCCAACAAGAGGAAAGAGAATAGGTGTATGTCTGCCCCAATAAGCTTTATCAGCAGTCCAAATATATTGCACTTGATCTTGGTCTAGAAGCTCACAAAGTTCTGCTCCCTCATCTTTGATGATGGCAGTTAAATAATCATTTTGTATACGAAAATTCATTTTCTCACATCCTTAAAAAGTCTTCATAAGCATTATAGTATAGATTAAACAGATTCGCTACACATAAATGAGAAGAGAATGCATAAGCTATGTCCATAGATTAAAAGGAGATGGCGCCATGCAAAAGAGAAAATTAAATATTTTATTGGGGTTAATAGGACTTATTTTTTTCATCTACTTCTTGCCTGTAGGAGCAAAATCTACAGCTTTTGTAGAAACGAGTAAGAGAAACTGTGGTCAGGATATATTGCATGAGTATAGGCATAAGGATACGGGACTTAGATTAGTATGGGTAGAGAATGAAGATCCTAATATGAGTTTTACCTTAGGTGTCAAAACGCCTACTACAGATAATACGGGGGTAAATCATATTATTGAACATACCCTTTTTACAGGTTCTAAGTCTTATCCGTCTTCTACACTTTTTTTTGATGCAAGTAGTAAATATCCTAATTTATTTATGAATGCTATGACGAGTTCAGATATGACCATGTTTCCTTTTGCAACCTCACATAAAGCTTGTTTTAAAACACTAATGTCTATTTATCTAGATAGTATCTTAAATCCTAAAATGCTTGAGAATCCCTATAGTTTTTATGAAGAATCTTTCCATTATAATCCTACTACCAATCAATATGGAGGCGTGGTATATAATGAAATGAAGGGTGCAAGTACTGATTCAGGTAGACAGATTTTTAGAGCTATTAGACAAAGTTTATATGAAGGAACTCATTATGAGCATGATAGTGGTGGTGATCCAGCATTTATTCCAGAGTTAACATATGAAAATTTTGTAGAGACTTATAAAAACTTTTATTATCCTGGGAATATGATGATTGTACTTTATGGAGACTTAAATATAGGAGAAGTATTAGAAGAGATAGATGAGAGTTTTAAATCTTTTGTCTTAACGGATAAAGTGATTGATGTTAATGTAATGCCTACTCTAGATGTGCCTAAGAAAATATGTTATTTTAACAGTCAAGGAAGCAGTGGGTATCTGATTAAAAGTTTTGTGATTGAAAGAGATTTAACAAGTAAAGAAATGTTAGAGATGGATCTATGGGTAAGTAGTTATCTCGTAGATGAACAGTCCTATTTCATGAAGACCATGAAAGCCAGAGGTGTTCCAAAAGTTCAAATTGTAAAAGATAATGATTTAAAATATCCATCCTACTCTATTGTCATGCTGGATATACCTCAAGCACATATGGAAGAGTATGAACAAATATTAGAAGAGACTTTAGAGGGAGTTTGTAAAGCTCCTAAAAATCTTGAAATAGAAAAAGATATTATTGCAAAAAATAAACTGATTGCGTGCAGGGAAGATGAATCCACTATCAGAGGTATAGAGATTTCACAAACTTTTTTAGATGCATGGGCACATGATAAATCTAGTGATTACTACTTTACAGATAGAGCGTATATTAATGAAATAGAAACTATTTCAGATAGTTATAAAACAGAAATTTTAGAAAGCCCCACAATGACCATCTATTTGCTTCCTAAATCCATAGATGTGGCAGGACTTAAGACACCTTCTCAAGAAGAAAAGGAAGATTGGCAGGAACTTATTGGTAAAATAGGAACTTGGCAGCAAGAGACTAAGCACTTACCATTACCGGATATATCCCTTAAATCATTAATGGTAGAAGAAGTGCTTCCTTATAAGATTTATGAGAAAGAGCACATTAAATATATTGTAACGGAAAGTAACGGAGCTTTAAAACGTACAACGCTTTATTTACCTACAGATTCTGTGCCGCAAGAAGAGTTACCTGCTTTGTTTTTATACAGTGAATTTTTAGGGAAGGCGGCTAGTGAAAGAACACCTTTTGAAGAAGTGATGGATATTGATGTGATGGCAGTGGAAAGGGAAAAACTTTGCCCTTATTTGAAGATAAGTGTCATTAGCAATCAAGATCAAGATATTATGAAAACCTTTAATGAGGTGAATGAAGCACTTTTAGAGAAAGATGCAGTGTGGTATGAGGCGCAACTTCAAGGTTTTATGAACCGTTTTAAAGAGCAGTTTTCTAGTGATGTGTTAGGTACACTTAAATGGCTTAATACTTCTAGTCAAAGCGGATATAAACGTTATTTGTTTGAAACCCACTATCCTCTTTATACCTATTGTGCATACATGAAGAATAGTCATTCAACAGCTTATATAGAGGCTATTAAAGAGATTGCTGGTAAAACAAAACCTGTAGAAGGCAGTGTAATAGGTATACAGGGGGATAAGAGCTTTAATCAAGAACAGCTTAAAAAATATGAGAACTATTTTAAAGCCAATCCTGTAGAAAAAAATGTAGAAATGGAATATAGTTTCATAAAATCGGCGAACCTTAACATATATTATAAAAATACACCTGTAGATTATTTACTCTTTAGCTACGATAAAGGGCAGGATCAATTAGATGGCAAAGATTATGTGATGGCTTCTTACATTACGAATCAATATTTACGTCCACATATCCGCCTAGAGCAAGGCGCTTATGGTAGTACCATGATTGCAAGCTATCCTAACAATCTTATTCTTTACACCTATCGTGATCCAGATATTCTAGCTTCTATTAAGCATATTACAGTTTTATCCTCTGTGTTAAGGAAAGAGCTAGATGAAGAAGCGCTAAATATAGCACGTATTGATGCCCTTTCTCAGGTTCAGAATCAACTTAATTTTATTGGTAATCCTTTAGAAAAAGGAATTCAAATTGAAAAAATGATTTTATTAGGGATAAAGCCAGAAAAGCTTTTAAAACTGCAAAAAGAAATTGTAAAATGTAATTTAAAAGATTTAGATGAAAAATTAAGTTTATTACCTTACCTTTTTGATAGTGGTCAAATGAGTGTTTGTACAGGTAGAAGTCATATTAAGAGCACCAAGGAAGCTAACATCTATAGAGTGAAGTAAAGCATAAAAAGTTCAGAGTTTTTACATTCTGAACTTTTTATATTGATTTTTATTCTCAATTAACTATAATAAGATTAAGTACGATACGAAAGGAGTAGTTTAAGAGATGAAGAAAAAAAACGTTATAATAACAATATGTATACTTATATACATACTTTTTATTGGTTATAAATATCAGGTAAGACATGGGAATGTTGTAGAAGATTCAGGCGAATCGCTAACCGTCGTTACATCCTTTTATCCTATGTATATGCATACAAAAGAAATTATGAAAAACACGCCTCATACACTTGTGAATATGGCGAGTCAGACAGTAGGATGTCTTCATGATTATCAGCTTACAGTACAAGATGCTAAAAAATTATATGATGCAGATGTACTGGTGACGAATGGCCTTGGCAGTGAGAATTTTATTGAAAAGGCCTATAAACAAAATCAAGATTTGAAAATTATAGAGGCGAGTCATGAGATTGAACAAAAGCTCCTAGCAGGTGAAGATGTACATACATCGGAGGAAGATTTACATGAGGAAGAAGCACATAGTCATCATAATCATGACCATGACCATGGCACAGTGAATGACCACATATGGTTAAGTATAGAAGGATCTATTATGCAGATTGAAGAAATTACTAAAGAACTTATGGCCATTGACCCTGCTTATGCCAAAGTTTATCAAGAGAATGCTACAGCTTATATGAATGCCTTAAGAGAACTAGAGCAGACTGTTAAAGAGGATTTTAAGGGAGAGGGGGAAAACTTAAAAGTAGTTAGCGTACATGACGCATTTACTTACATGCTAGAGGATTTAGGTATAGATGTGGTAGAGACTATTCCAGAAGGCAGTTATGAAAATGCTTCAGCTAAACAAATTGAACATTTAGTGGAGCATATGCAAGAAGAAAATGTACAGGTGATCGTGACAGAGGCTAAAAATCAGGATTTAGCCATACTAAAAATGCTTCAAAACGAAATGCCTTGTCAAATCTATGTAATAGATGCACTTGTAAATGGACAGGAGTCAGGTATACAAAGTAGTATAGAAGAGTTTGAATACGTAGTACGTATGAAAAAAAATATAGAGATATTGAAAGAGGCGTTTAATGAATGAATGAGTGTAAATTTTGCTGTACAGAACTTAGAGATGTAACAGTTTGCAAAGAAGGTATGACTTTATTGGACCATATTAATCTTCATCTGCATTGTAATGAGATTACGGCTATTGTAGGACCTAACGGCGCGGGTAAAACAACACTTTTTAGGACTTTGCTTGGTGAGATGCATTATACAGGAGAGATTAAACAGCACATCCATAAGAATGAGAAAAAAACACATGGACCTATTATTGGGTATGTGCCACAGCATCTGAACTTTGACCGCACGACACCTCTTACAACTTTAGATTTATTTACTGCCTGTATGCAGAAAAGACCTATATGGGCTAAAATGAATACATCTTTTAGAGAAGAAGTACTTAAAGCTTTAAAAGAAGTGAAGTTAGATTATGCTATTGACCGTAAAATAGGTTTACTTTCAGGTGGAGAGCTACAACGTGTACTTTTAGCCCTTGCCCTTCAGCCAAAGCCAGATTTGCTTCTCTTAGATGAACCTATTTCTGGAGTAGATGTGAATGGTCAGAAGCTCTTTTATGAGACAGTACATGATTTAAAATCTAAATATCATATGGCTATTGTACTGATTACTCACGAAATTGAAGCTTTAGAACACATTTGTGATCAAGCGGTGCTGCTGAATAAAAAGGTGTTAGCTATTGGGAAGCCTGAAGAAGTAAGAGAAGAAGCAGTTAATCAGAAACAACTTTATGTAGGAGGCCGTATAAGATGACAGAAATTCTTTATAATCTTATAGATTTTTTATTTCCCTTTGACTTCTTAAGTATGGAGTTTATGAAAAATGCTTTTTTAGGGATTTTGATTGCAGCACCAATGCTAGGATTACTGAGTACAATGGTTGTTAATCAAAAAATGGCTTTTTTCTCAGATGCTATAGGGCATAGTGCTTTAACAGGAATAGGTATTGGCGTTTTATTAGGTTTTTCTAGTCATACTTTATCCATGCTTATTTTAGCAGTTATACTAGGTATGCTTATTGCTTACTTTAGTTATAAGCATCAAGAAACAACAGATACGATTATCGGTATTTTTTCTGCTGGAACAGTAGCATTAGGTACTATGTTGCTTTCAAGAAATGGTAACTTCAATCAGTATACACATTATCTCATAGGAGATTTATTAAGTATTCAGCTTGAAGATTTAAGGATACTTATTTTAGTAAGTATAGTGGTTCTTGTATTTTGGTATTTTATTTTTAATGATTTGGTTCTTACAAGTCTGAATGTATCTTTAGCTAATAGCAGAGCTATTCATACCCTTAGACTTCAAATGTTTTTTACTTGTATTGTAGCAGTTGTAGTTGTTTTATGTATTCCTTGGATCGGTGTCATGCTCATTAATGCTTTTCTTATTTTACCAGGGGCTATCAGCCGCAATGTAGCACGTAATATGAGACAGTATCATCTTTATTCTATCTTTTTCGCGCTTTTCAGTGGACTTGTAGGCCTATGGCTTGCCTATGTATTAGGAACCTCCGCAGGTGCAACCATTGTAGTTGTTATGACTATTTGCTATATTGCGACCTCTCTTGTAAAAAGACTAACATATTGACATCTTTCTTATACGATTATACAATAGGGATGGTTGTTAAAAATTTGATTTAAAGCAAGTCTTTAAATCGTTTGAGTAGAAAGGAGTCATAGCGATGATGTACTCACATGAAGTAGAACAAATGTGTCCTCTTGCAAAAGGACCTAATCACGGACCAGCTCCAATTCCACAAGAAGGAAGATGGGTTCAGTCTAAAGAAGTTACAGATATTAGTGGTCTTACACACGGTGTAGGCTGGTGTGCTCCACAACAAGGTGCATGTAAATTAACATTAAACGTTAAAAACGGTATCATTGAAGAAGCATTAGTTGAAACTATTGGTTGTTCAGGTATGACACACTCTGCAGCGATGGCAGCAGAAATCTTAACTGGTAAAACAATCTTAGAAGCATTAAATACTGACTTAGTATGTGATGCAATCAATACAGCAATGAGAGAATTATTCCTTCAAATCGTATACGGAAGAACTCAAACAGCTTTCTCTGAAGGTGGTCTTCCAATCGGTGCTGGTCTTGAAGACTTAGGAAAAGGACTTCGTAGCCAAGTTGGTACAATGTACGCAACAACAGCTAAAGGACCAAGATACCTTGAAATGGCTGAAGGTTATGTAACAAAAATCGGTGTTGATGAAAACAACGAAATCATCGGTTACCAATTCATCCACTTTGGTAAAATGATGGATATGATCAAAAAAGGTATGGAACCAGCAGAAGCAATGCAAAAAGCTACAGGTCAATACGGAAGATTCGATGACGCAGCTCGTCAAATCGACCCAAGACACGAGTAAGAAGGAGGTGCAGTAATATGCCATTATTTGAATCTTATGATAGAAGAATTAACCAAATCAATGCTGTATTAAACCAATACGGTATTAAAGACTTAGATGAAGCAAAAGCTATTTGTGATGAAAAAGGTGTAGATGCTTACAACCTTGTAAAAGAAATCCAACCAATCGCTTTCGAAAATGCATGTTGGGCTTACGTAGTAGGTGCAGCTATCGCAATTAAAAAAGGTTGTACTTTAGCAGCTGACGCAGCTGAAGCAATCGGTGAAGGTCTTCAAGCTTTCTGTATCCCAGGTTCAGTAGCTGATGATCGTAAAGTAGGTCTTGGTCATGGTAACTTAGGAGCTATGCTTCTTAGAGAAGAAACTAAATGTTTCGCATTCTTAGCAGGTCACGAATCTTTCGCTGCTGCAGAAGGTGCTATTGGTATCGCTCGTTCAGCAAACAAAGTTCGTAGCGAAGATTTAAGAGTTATCTTAAATGGTCTTGGAAAAGATGCTGCTCATATTATTTCTCGTATTAACGGATTTACATATGTTCAAACACAATTCGACTACGCTACAGGTAAAGTAAGTATCGTTAAAGAAACAGCTTACTCAACTGGTGAAAGAGCTAAAGTACGTTGCTATGGTTCTGACGATGTTCGTGAAGGTGTTGCAATCATGCACTTAGAAGGTGTAGACGTATCTATCACAGGTAACTCTACTAACCCAACACGTTTCCAACATCCAGTAGCTGGAACATATAAAAAAGAATGTATTGAACAAGGTAAAAAATACTTCTCAGTAGCTTCAGGCGGTGGTACAGGACGTACACTTCACCCAGATAACATGGGCGCAGGTCCTGCTTCATACGGTATGACAGATACAATGGGAAGAATGCACTCAGATGCACAATTTGCAGGTTCTTCTTCAGTACCAGCTCACGTAGAGATGATGGGACTTATCGGTATGGGTAACAACCCAATGGTAGGTGCTACAGTAGCAGTAGCTGTTGCAATCCAAGAAGCAATGCAAAAATAAGAATTGTATTAAATCTAAAAAAACATGTGAGATTCACATGAAATAGAGATAGTACACATATAGTATACAAAAGAGAGGTAGTACCCTTAAGGTATTACCTCTCTTTTGTATACTAGGTAAGGGATATTAGGAGAGCATTATAATACATAAACTGAAAAATACCGCTGATAAATTTAAGATCAGTGGTATTTTTACTTAATGATAAAAATTATTTTTATTTTTATGAATGATTTGAATAATATTGTTAGAATTATGTAATAATTAAATTAAATATGAATTTTAAGAGAAGAGAAGGGAGAAAAGTGAAGCTATTCACATATAAGGCAAAAGATAGTAAGGGGAATATGTATAAGGGGAGTCTGCAGGCAGAAGACAGCGAAGCCTTTTTTAATTACTTGCAACAAAAACAAATTTATTGTCTTTCTTACCGAGAAACTAATCATAAAACATTTATAAAAGAATATAGGATTTCTGTAAAACAATTAACGATATTCTGTAGACAGTTAGCTATTATGCTAGGATCAGATATACCATTAATTAAGTGCATATATATTTTGTATCAGCAGGAAAAAGAGTTTAAATTTAAAAACATTTTACAAAATGTATATGAAGATCTGCAAAAAGGAATTGAATTTTCTCGGAGTTTAAAACTTCAAAAAAGGGCATTTCCTAATTTACTAATTAGTATGATTAGGTGTGGAGAAGAAAGTGGTACATTAGACTTAATACTAGAAAGAATGGCTAAACATTATGAGAGTGAGAATAAGCTTCAAAATAAGGTGAAAAATGCTATGGCTTATCCGATTATTTTAGGAGTTATCTCTTTTTTAGTAATATTAATACTACTGCTTTTAGTAGTGCCTACTTTTGTAGAGATGTTTGCAGATTATGGGGAATTACCTTTTAGTACACAGCTACTCATGGCTATAAGCAATGGAATAGAAAATTACTGGGGCGTTATCCTTTTAATCAATGTCATTTTACTAGGAACTTTTAGTCTACTTTTTAAAATGAAAAGTTTTAAGCAATGGATTGATCAAATGAAGTTAACTCTGCCTATTATAGGGAGGTTAAATATCATTATACTAAGTGCTAGATTTGCAGAGACAACTGCTACACTTTATGCATCAGGAATGTCCTTAATCAGTATTTTAGATACTGTACAAGGGATTATGAATAATATGTATATTCATAGTAAGTTAAATCATGTAAAACAAGAGGTAACTAAAGGTGTTGCTTTATCGAATGCCATAAGGCAAGTAGATGTTTTTCCACTTATGCTATCGAGTGTGATTTTGATAGGAGAAGAGTCTGGAAGTTTAGAAAAGGCGCTTTATAAGGCAGCTGCTTTTTATCATGAGGAGGCAGAGTCTGCAGTACAGAAGATGGTTACTCTATTAGAACCTAGTATGATTATGATTCTAGGGATTATAGTGGCTACTATTATAAGTGCTATTTTACCACCAATGTATGAAATGATGGGGAGTATTGGATAATAGCAGATTAAAAACTATATAAGGAATTTGCAGTAATGATTAAGGAGTAGAGAATGAATCAAGATTTGAGGATAGAGGAAATACTTGTAGCAGATAAACTTATTACAAGAAATCAATTAGAAGAAGCCATAAAGTTACAGCAAAAGTTTGATTTGAATAGACCTATAAAAGATTGGCTTGTTAGTCTTGATTATGTTACTGATAAAGAGATTACTCAGTCTTTAGCAAGATATTTTAGAATACCATATAAGAGTCTAAAAAGGTGTCCCATAGATCAAGAGGTTATTAACTTACTAGATGAAAAAGTCGTTAGGAAATATGAGGTAGTACCTATTGAAAGAAATGCACATATACTCACTGTAGGCATGACTAATCCTCTTAATCTTTATGCCCTTGAAGAGATTCGCTTATTAACACATTTAGAAGTTAAGGCAGTAATGTGTACAAAGGCAGATATTGAGGATGTTATAAAATATTATTATAGTGGCAGACAAGCTTTTATGGCAGTGGAACAACTAAAACAGGAGAGTAGCATAAATAAACTTCCTAAAGTAGATGTATATAATAAGACTGACGAAGAAATTAAGAATGCCCCTATTATTAAAGTAGTTAATGGCATTGTTGAGCAAGGCTTGAAATTAGGAGCAAGTGATATTCATATTGAACCAGGAAGAGAGCAGACGCGTGTACGTATGCGTATAGATGGAGTACTTTATGAAAAGATAACTATTCATAAAAGTTCTCACAGTGACCTTATAACTCGAATTAAAATTATGGCAAATATAAATATTGCAGAAAAAAGAATTCCTCAAGATGGACGTTTTGAATTCATAAAAAATGGAGAAAAGGTCGATGTACGTGTATCTGTACTTCCTACCATACATGGTGAAAAAGCTGTTCTAAGAATTTTGAATGTACAAGATAACACAATAACTACAATAGATCAGTTAGGATTATCTGTGTCTGATAAAAAGCTTTTTAATCAAATTATACAAAGTCCTAATGGCATTATTTTAGTAACAGGCCCTACAGGTAGTGGAAAATCTACAACGCTATATACTGTTTTAAGTGAGCGTAATCAAGGTGTAGATAATATTATTACACTCGAAGATCCAGTAGAAAAAGAAATAGTGGGTATTAATCAGGTGCAAATTAATCCTAAAGCAGGTCTTACCTTTGCTAGTGGTTTGCGTTCTGTTTTAAGGCAAGACCCAGATGTCATTATGTTAGGGGAAATTCGTGATGCAGAGACAGCTGCTATTGCTACACGTGCAGCTATTACAGGGCATTTAGTATTTAGTACACTTCATACAAACGATGCAGCAAGTACAATTGTTCGTTTAATAGATATGGGTGTTGAACCTTATATGGTTTCAGCTTCTCTTATGGGAGTTATTGCACAAAGGCTTGTTAGAAAAATATGTCCCTATTGTAAAACAGCCTACATGAGTACAGTAGAAGAAATGAAAAAATTAAATTTAGTAGAGCCCAAAAGACTCTACAGAGCAGAGGGGTGCCAAACTTGTGGTTTTACAGGTTATAAAGGTAGGACAGCTCTATATGAAATTATTCATGTGAATAGTCATGTGAAACAAATGATTAATGAAGGTAAAAAAGTTGAGCAAATAAGAGAATATGCAAGAACGCAGGGAACGACTTTGTTACATGATAATATGAAACAACTGGTATTAGAAGGAAGTACAACTATGGAGGAATTGATGAAAATTTCATATAGTATGGATTAAGTATAAGGGGAGGATGTAAAGCAAGAATCTTACTATAGGTATGTAGCCATAGTTAGAATAAATAAGCATTTACTATTTTAATAAAAAAGAGAGGTACAATGAATGAAAAAAAATGTAAAAAAGCAAGAGCAGAACGAGAAGGGATTTACTTTGGTTGAAATGATTGTTGTTATTGCAATTATTGGTATACTGGTTGCTATGATGGCACCATCGTTAGTAGGCTATATCAATAAAGCAAAGATATCTAATAACCGTGTTGCAGCTGCAACGATAGGTAGGGCAGCCACAGCTATGTATGCAGAAAATCCTACATTTTTTACTGAAATTAAAGATGAAGGATTTAGAAGTGATGGCTTAGAGGAGATGTTAGAAGGACTAAAAGGTGCCTATGCTGTATGGCAAGATGTTTCATCAAAGCAAATAAAAGCTATATATGCACCTGATGAAGCAGACCTACCAGATAGTATAAAAGGATGGACTGGTAAGAGTACTGAAACATTAGGAATGTATCCAGAAGAGAGTGAAAGTACAGGCAAAGATGAGAATACACCGAAAGTAGAATAAGTATAAAAATGAATGGAATAATGGGCATTTTTATTTGGATTATAGGATTCATTATAGGGAGTTTGGTAGGTGTATATATGCCAAATGATGAAAGTACCTCTTTTAAACTTTATCAATATACCTTTCTCAATGGACTTCTTGCGTGTGCTTATGTGTATAGTTTTTGGTGTTTTGGATGGAGTATAGAAGTTGTATTAAGTTATGTTTTTATAACGGTGGTATTTATTTTAACTTTAATGGATTGGAAATACATGATTTTACCGACATGTATTATTGTAGTGGGTAGTATTGTGGCCATTGTTGGAAAAGGTGCCTTAGCGTATTTGCATCAAGATTGGAGCATTCTCATTCGGAGTCTATTAGGTGGAATGGTAGGTTATGGTGTCGTAGCCTTAGTGTTTTATCTATGTTTATGGATTTTGAAGAAAGAAGGTATGGGGTATGGAGATGTAAGATATCTAGGGATGATTGGACTCTTTACATCTCCAAGTTTAGTATTCTTAACACTTTTAATTGGTTCCGTAGTAGGTTCTATTTATGGTTTCGTGCTGTATAGACGTAACAAAGAAAGTTTGGAATTTTGTTTTGGGCCTTTTTTAAGTATTGGGGCACTCATTAGTCTCTTTTATGGAGAAAGTCTAATTAGCTGGTATATGAATTTATGGATGGTATAAAATAAAATTTTAAGTAGATTTTAAGGGTTTCCTATAAATCTACTTTTTTAATGTGGAAGAAGAGATTTGAAAAATACTATAGGCTTTTTAAACCTAATTTCATTTTTACTTTTATCTAATTTGATAGAATTTAAAAATTTTTAAAATTTTACTAGCATTTAGAGTTTATAAGGTGTATATATAAGGTATAAGGTTAAGTGTTACTTAAAAATAAATATAAAAGTGTAGATAGACGAGCCCATTCTAGATCAGCTCATCTATCTATGCCACTAGAAATCTATTTTGATATTTTAGTCCCCCTTCTAAAAGACAAAGTGGATTTCTGGGTACCGCAGGCTTGGTGGTGGCAGCTGAGTTCCATGCGGCATATATATTCTTTGATAAACCTTTTTAAGCCACATTTAATAACTATAAATTGCAAGCCTCAAGGTAAGCTTAAGGTAATCCTAAGACTAGGCTAGCTGACTCAGGACACTTGCAGTGATACATGCAGTATGCATCCCTTTCACTTAGAGAATACTGACCATGCAGCCAAAGCGAAGTAAGCCCTGATGTCGCACCTGATGGTTAGCTCTAAATGGTTAATAAATGCTGTTTAAGCCTTTTAATCAAAGAATTGCCACATTATAAAAAGCCATCCTAAGTTATGCTCTTATTTTAAGGGGGAGAGTATACTTGGGGTGGCTTTTTGTGTTTTTAAGAAAAATATAAAAAAGTAGGAGTGCGAAAGTATATTTTGAAGTTATTTAGGTAATAGTTCTACAGTAGGAAAGGGGTGTAGGGTAAGATGTGAGAAGGAGCAAGATGCCAATGCAGGGTAAAAGAAAAGAGAAGGGTATGACGCTTTTAGAGGTAATGCTAACATTAGTATTAAGTAGCTTCTTTTTTTGTTGTGCACTACAGTTTATAGGAACGGGAACGAAGTTTTACATTAAGACGAAAGAGAAACAGGAGCTTAGACTTGCTATGAATCAAGTTATGCGTACCTTTGAAGAGCAATATGAGGAGGCTGCACATCTATGTATTTATATAGGGGAATCAGCAGATAACTTAAAATCATTGAGTAGCTGTAAATATGAAAAGCATAGTAAAAAGCCCATAATGGAAGGGGATTATACACATTACTTTTTATATTATATA
The DNA here is from genome assembly GCF_046966505.1 of Zhenhengia sp. Taxonomy (NCBI): domain Bacteria; kingdom Bacillati; phylum Bacillota; class Clostridia; order Lachnospirales; family Lachnospiraceae; genus Zhenhengia; species Zhenhengia sp. Next base: position 344,761 of record NZ_JBKVCH010000001.1, on the reverse strand, counting down.
GATTATTATATGCCTTACGAAATGTATAAAAAAAAGGAAAGTGTAACAACAAGAATTGAGTTAAAAGAAAATTCAAGCAAAAAACAAGAAAATGAAGAAAAACTGTTTAAAATTAGTTTTCAAAGGCAAACTTTAATTAATAATGATTTAAAAATAAAGTTGGATGTAAAAGATGACTATCTTATTTTAAATCTTACTGTATTTAATGAGACAGGTACCTATTTAGAAGATCAATTAAAGTTAGATTTGCGTTACAAGTTATAGAAGGAGGGTCTATGGGGTATTATATCGGTTTAGCATTAATGGGAGAAAAAATAAAGCTGATTAATGTTAGAAAAAAAGGCATACATTGTCATTTAGAAAGAAAGCTCTCAATAGATTTGGAGAAACCACTGCATTTAAATGGAGAATTTGAAGAGCATAATGATCTGAAAACTCAGTTAGAACAAATCCTCTGCCAGAAAAAATTTAAAGGCAATAAAATAGGGATTCTTTTACCTTCTTATGCTGTTATAAGACGTACGATCAAGGTGCCTTGTTTTATCAATCCACAAATTAAAGAGTATATTGAAACAAATAAGGCACAGTTTTTACCCCTAGCTGCAGATACATCTACTATAGATTATGAAATGTGTAGAATGCAGTTAGATAGGGTGTATCAAAGATATCAGATTAGAGGAATAGACCATACATTTCTAGTTCCGTTTACATTTTGGTTAGAGGATTTAGGGTTTCATACACTCATCATTACAACTTTAGGAGATACCTTACCTTATGTTATAAGAGATCTAAAAAGAGAAGGGCATTATTGTCTATTGTGCTCAGAAGAAGAGGTGTGGCATGTCATTTTCTATGAAGCTGACCAATGTGTTTATGAACATATAATAAGAAAAAATGTAGAAGGACAAAAGAATGAAGCATGGGAAATTTTTAAAGTGATTCAGTTTATGTATCCTTATGAAAATAGAGGAGAATTAAAAGAGCTGCTTTATCTTCAGGCAAATGATAAGTATGAGAGGGATATGAACAAAGAGGTTGTGGAAGAAGTTTGTAGTTTGTTAAATAAGAAGATTGAGGACATATTAAGCCCTAGTCCGTTAAACTATATCGGTTTAATAGGATTAATTCATCAAATGAGCGAGGGAGGAAAAAGGCATGAATCTCGTACCTATACCCTATAAGAAATACTATGTTAAGCAGCGAAATAAGAAGATAGCCTTTAGGTTATTACTAGCCATGAGCCTTATAAGCCTAGCTATGAGTCTTTCGATTACACTTAAAAGAGAACAGATTACGAAACAGTTAGGGATAATTAGTCAGTTCCTTAAACAAGGAAGCTATGAAAGTATGGTAGAGATGGAAGAACGTATACTGGAGCAGGAAAAGCATTTGAAGGACTTAGAGAATACTAACATAAAATTACAAAATGAGAAATTGCAGACACTAAGACATTTGGAGTACTTAAAATCAGCACATACAAATGCCCTACATATACAGGGATATGACTTAAATCAAGAAAATAAGACATTAGAGATGAAGGGATATACAGGTTATAGAGAAAATCTCTTAGACTATATAGATTGGATAAAAGAAATAACTCATTTCAAAGAGATAACATTTGATACCATAAGTAGTGATCAAAAAGAAGAGCTACTCTTTACTATTTGGATAGAGATAGACTAGGGGAGTGAAATATGTTGAGTAGTATAAGATGTCGTAAAGGATTAGTGACTGTTTATGGAATATTAGTAGGTATATATTTTGGGGGAATGTTTCCCTTTCAGTTAAGAGAGCTTATGGAGATTCAGAGACAGGCAGATATGCAGCAGAAATACTATGAGGACTATATGAGGCAGCAGAAGCATTATGAAGAGACCATAGCCTATGAAGCTGTACTGAATTTACAAATCAAAAGCTATGAAAAAGAGTTTTTAAGTTATGAGACAGATTATATAGGGACTGAAAGATTACGCACCTTTTTAAGTCGTTATCCTATTAAAAATCTACAAGTAACAAGGCAGAATAGTAGAGCTAAGGATGATGGAGTACTAACACTTAGGGAAGAAGTTTACCAGATTACTTATGAGAGTACTTTTTATGAATCTTACGAAATCGTTCAGAACTTACTCAGAGTAACGGGTGCTTCTAATTTACAAAAGATTTTAATGACTAACTTAGATCAGCCAATGGTTAAGTCAGATTTAACTTTTGTACTACGTTTAGAGGGAGATAAGGATGAAGGTAGGGACAAAAAAGTATAAAGGTTTTAGCTATTTAGAAGTTGTTGTAAGTCTAGGAATTATAATGAGTGTTATACAAATTTTTAGTATGGGTATGTATTATACTATAAGATCTTATCAAAAGTTGAAGGAGGCTGAAGAAGCTACTCTATATGGAAAAGAAGTACTGCAAACTATGCTTAGGTCTATACAAAAGGGAGAGTATATAACACCAGATATACTTAAGGATTATGTGGATAGCAGAGAAGAGCAAGTACAACGTTATGAATATCACTGTATTCTTATGGAAGACATTCCAGTGGGAACAACACTTACGTGGGAGCAGATTGAAAAGGGTGTACATTTTACATCGGGAGAGGTATTTGACTTAGAGATTTTTAAAAGATTGTATGATGAGGGAGCGCTAACACTTAGAAGAACAAGTAATAAAGCAGCTACACCTTCATATTATGAGGGAATTGCATTACAATCTACATCCCTTAGGCCAGTTATGATTACACAGGGTGAAGTAATAGAACAAGCAAGAGAGTTGATTGACTTAGAAGTAGCTTTAGGGGGAGATAAAGTGCATATAGAAGTTAATGCAAAAGTTCTAGATTTAAACGAAGTGCAACCCATTTTTATAATTTGGGAAGGGATAGACTACTTAGAGGGTAGAAATCTTGATATAGAGTGGATTAATCATACACCATGTAAGATTATTCTAGGTTTAGTAGGAGATGTAAAGGGATTGGATGGCATACGTTTTACAGTGGAAGAAGGAAGTCCACTACTAATGATTAAACTGCTAGAGGAAAAACCTGGTAAAGATTCACGTTATATATTAATGGAAGCCGTGACGAAACAAGAAAATGAGGAGCATAAGATACTTAAAACGTATGTAGTCATGCAGTAGAGAAGTATGGAGTGATAGAAGGAAAGGAACTACGAGGAGCATTTAGCAAAGAGAGGTCGTTAATAGAAGTCAGGTCATAGAAAAGATGCTAGAGGATAAAAAGAAGTGAGCAAAGGAGAGGGGTTGCATGAAGCAGAAAATAAAGAGAAGAAATGAGAAGGGCTATACCCTCTTCTATACACTTATAATTATGTCACTCATGCTTTCTTGGTCTGCTTATCTATTTACTAAGGTAGATCTTTATAAGATGTTAGTAGTGGGAAAAAAGTATGCAGCCAATACGTATTTAGCAGCCGAGACTATGGCAATTAATGAAGGAGAGCGTATTGCAGGGCGCTTTAATAAGTTGAGTGGTTATGAATTGATGCAGGAGGAAGAAGTTTTTAAGGTTTTATCTGAATGGCAAGAGGAGTACTGTGATTTGTATTATACAGCCAAGACTTGCATGGAAGTAACAAAGAGTTTATTTCATACGCAGTCCAAAGATGGGTATTTTTATCAAAGTAATCAGGTCAAGCCTAAATATATAATTCAAGGAGATCGAGAGAGTCAAGAGCTTGTGCTAGAAGTAGAAAGCCGGACGCATCCCTATAATATGCAAGATGTATCTAATCCTTTAAAAAAGGATTTAGTCAACCTAGAAAAGATTAAAAAGACATTGGGGACAATTGATAAAGGGATTAAAAGGTCAATTGAAGAAATGGAACCTATAAAAAAGCAGGAAATCTTAGAGGGATTAAAACCACAATTTAGTATTTTAGAAGAAGAGATGCTTACGAAGCCTTTATATGAAGTAGAGAGCATTGCAAGAATTAAAAGTGGTTTTAGTATTTTAAGTTCACAGACGGTTTATCTTACCTTAAAACTAAATAAGAAGGCAGCAAATTGTGAAAAGAAGGTAGAAAATGCGGTCTACTATTTTACATTACCTTATGAGCTTGAGGTAGGTTATTTAAAAGCTAAGAAAAATTCAAATTAGACGTTATAGGGGAGAAGGTTGGGCAAAATGTCTATATGTGAAGGAAAGTAGGGAGTTAGTCAAATGTTTAAGGGGTTTAATAAGAATTTTAATAGAGGTTTAAAAAGAATTATTATAATGGTTAGTATATCTTTAATACTTGTTGTATTTGGGGTTTTAAAGATGAGTGTATATGATACTAAAGCACAACAAGAAGAAGTATTAGGTCAACCTTTAGAACGAAGCTTAAGTGATGCAGGTGAATTATTGCAGCTTTACAAAAAACAAAAGAAATTGATAGAAAATGAAGCAGTTACGAGAACAGTAGGATTAGAAGCAGGTAGCGTAAGAGCTGTAGAACTTTACAGTATGAGACCAAGAGAAATAGATTTAGAGTATACCATAGAGGTGACAATGGAGGTACCTATATCAAATGGAGATAGAAAGTGTATCAAACAAAAATATGATATAGTCATGGATAAAAGTATACCTAGTAGTCTGGCTACCAATATGAAAAGTGCAGTAAAGACCAGTCCGTTTGTGAGTCATGCTACAGAGCAAGTGGCTTATACGGATGAAATCAGCGTAAAAGAGCAGAATAAAATTAAAGAAGTTTTATCTCTTTTATTAGCTAAGGACCAAGCGTTTTTTAAAAATTATGAACGGAGTTGGTTAAAAGGATATGAGCAATGGGTAAAATTCCTCACGCAGGCACCTGCTTTTTATAAGCAAATTAAAATAGATGAAAGGGCTTATAGGGAAAACTACAGCTTAAATTTATCACCTTATGGGTTAGAAGATGAAACGATTAGGTGGGATATGGATCAAATAAGTTTTCATATAGGCCCTGCTACGACTAAAGACTTCAAATACGTATGTGTAAATATTCCAGCAGAAGTATTGCGCGATTATCATAATAAGCTATACTATAATTACGAATATTTAGTGACATTAAATAAGGAGGCTGTTACAAGTATAAAGTTTATAAAGAAAGAGCCTCTTTAATAGAGAAAGGAAATGACAACATGTTGAGAAAGCTTTATCCTAAACTTTATTTAGGTTCTATTTTTGAACTGGACCTAGAAGCATTAAAAAAAGAAGGTATTAAAGGACTTATATTTGATATTGATAATACACTGGTACCTTATGATGTAGCAGAGCCAACAAAAGAGATTATTGAACTTTTTAATACACTTAGAAATGAAACATTTAAAATATGTTTGATGTCTAATAATGTAGAAGATAGAGTAATGCGCTTTAACCAAAATTTAAAGGTATTTGCTATCCATAAATCGGGTAAACCACGTATTAAAAGTTTTAAGCGTGCATTAGAGTTAATGGATTTAAGTAAAGAAGAAGTAGCTATTGTAGGTGATCAAATCTTTACAGATGTTTATGGAGGAAATAGAATGGGGGTTAAGACCATTTTGGTTCAGCCAGTAAGTGATAAGGACGAATGGATGACAAAGATTAAGAGGGGACTTGAGCAAAGGGTGATTAAACTTTATGAAAAACATGGCAAATAAGAGAGCAGTATGTGGTGTAATAGGTAATCCTATAGGGCATACTTTATCGCCACTTATTCATGATACATTAGCAGCACATATGGGACAAGCTTTAGACTATGTCCCGTTTTTAGTAGAATCAGCACATTTAGAGGAAGCGATTAAGGGAGCACGTGCTCTGAATATAAAGGGGTTAAATGTGACGATGCCTCATAAAAAAGAAGTTATGGAGTATGTAGAAGCATTAGATGAAATGGCTAAGAAGGTAGGGGCAGTCAATACACTTGTAAGTACCGAGACAGGCTATAAAGGCTATAACACAGATGCTATGGGGCTAAGAATGGCATTAGAATGTCACCATTTAGATTATGAAAATAAAAATGTAGCAATCATTGGAAGTGGAGGAGCAGCCTATGCCAGTGTAGTAAGTGTTATGGATAAGGCTAAGAGTGTTCATGTTTTTAACCGTACAAAGGCCAATGCACAGCTCCTTAAAGAGCATTTTGAAGAACAAGATTATAATAAGATAGAAGTATATAGTGAAGAAGAACTACCTAAAGTACCTATTGATTATGTGATTCAAACAACAGGAGTAGGTATGGGAAAATTAGAAAATCAAATACCAAAATGTACAGGCACCTTGCTTAAAACGGCTAAGATTGCTGTGGATTTAATTTATAATCCAGACGAGACATGCTTTCTTAAGGAAGCAAAAGAAAAGGGATGTTTAACACTTAATGGATTTGATATGTTATTTTATCAAGCGGTTTTAGCTTATGAGCTCATGCATCATTGCACACTGGAACGTACATCTTTAGAAAATATCAAGCGTGGCATTATAAATCAGCTAGAGCAAATGAAGTAAATTTGTTAGAGAAATTGATGAGATCATTCAATAAGATAGACAAATGAATTGATTAGGATGATAGCAATGAATAAAAAGGGTTTTACATTAATAGAGATGGTAACCGTTATAGCTATTATAAGTATTGTGAGTATGATATTTGCAGGAGGATATACTTATCAGACTAGGCAGGAGATGAAGCGATTTGCTGAGCAGATTGGAGAAACAATCCAAGTCATGCAGCAAAAAGCTTCCATAGAAAATGCAACATATGCTTTAAGTAAAGGTGTAGAAAAGGACAAGAACTACATGGAGGTTATAGGTAAACGAGCGCGTATTTTGCAATATGAAGTGCCGAGTCAGTTTAACGTAGAATTTAAAAGAGATTCTGTAGATGCTTCAAAAATAGAATTTGCACAAGATATGTCACCCTCTTATGCGGGAACCATTATCGTTAAGCATCGCTATTTACCTTATCAAATTAGAATAACTGTAAGACCTGTAACAGGACTTGTAACCATCTATCCGTTAGAAGAAATATAGAAAAGGATTAACTAAAGATGAATAACATTTATTTAATTGGGTTTATGGGGTGTGGCAAGAGCACCCTTGCCAAGAATTTAGCGGAAGCATTAAATATGCATTGTATGGATTTAGACCAGCTTATTGAAGCGAAGGCAGGGCAATCTATTCGTGAACTTTTTGATGAAAAAGGGGAGGAATATTTTAGAGACTTAGAGACCTACTATCTAAAAGAAACAAGTAACCTTAAAAATACTATTGTTTCTACAGGGGGTGGAGCTGTAGGGAGAGAAGTGAATAGACAGTTTCTAAAGGCGCAGATGACTTTTTATTTAGAATGGCCATTTGAAGTACTTTATAGCCGGATAGCAGGAGATGAAAAGAGACCACTCTCAAAAAGTTATGAGCAGTTATTAGAACTTTATCAATATAGACGTGCGCTTTATGAGGAAAGTGCAGTATATACTATAGGTTGTCAAGATGAGACGCCATATTTACTGGTAAAAAAAATCATAAAACTTTTACAGGAAAAATAAGAGAAAGGAAACAAAACAGATGAAGATTGCAGTAATTAATGGGCCTAATCTGAATTTTCTAGGCATACGTGAGCCACAAATTTACGGATATGAGACATTAAAAGACTTAGAGCATATGCTTAAGAATGAAAGTGAAAAATATAAAGCAGTAGAATTGGAATTTTTTCAGTCAAATAGTGAAGGAGCACTTATAGATTTTATGCAGCAATGCTATTATAATAAGGTAGATGGGATTATTATGAATCCTGGAGCACTTACCCACTATAGCTATGCCCTTGCAGATGCTATTAAAAGTGTATCTATTCCGGTAGTAGAAGTACATATTTCAAATATTCATGCAAGAGAAAGTTTTAGAAGTCATTCAGTAACAGCCGCTAATAGTATAGGTATTATTGGTGGATTTGGATTTGATGGTTATACTATGGCTTTGGCAGGGCTTGTAAAATATTTAAATCAAAAAAGTAAAGAATGAATAAGAGGAAGTTACTTAAAAGAAATAAAAAATTGAGAAGAAGCAATAAGGAAGTATAAAGAAAGAGATAACTCTAGGCAAGTACTGAGTATTGAAAAGGATAAAGAAGAGAAGACTTATAGCTAAATATTGAAAATAAAATAAAGGAGAGAGTAAGATGATAAATAAAAGAGTTCAAAAATTAAGAGAGCAAATGGAAGCTTTAAATCTAGATAGTATACTTATTTCAAATCGTTCAAATATACGTTATTTAAGTGGTTTTACAGGTTCAAGTGCACTTGTTTACATTACAAAGGATAAACAAATTTTGATTACAGATTTCCGTTATATTGAGCAGGCTACTATGCAATGCCCAGAATTTGAAATTGTAAATCAAACTACAAAGGGATTAATTGGAACAGCTATGGAAATTGCTGAAAGTCATAAGGATAAGCATATTGGTTTTGAAAGTGATCATACTAATTATAGTACCTACTTATCACTTAAGGAGCGTAGCTGCTTTAATTTTGTGCCAACAAAAGAAGTGGTAGAAAACCTTCGTCAAATCAAAGATGCAGCTGAAATTGAGAAATTAAGAGAAGCTGAAAGAATTGGTGATCTAGCCTTTTCACATATCATTCCTTTTATTACAATGGAGTATAAAAATGGTTTAACTGAAACAGATATTGCCCTTGAACTTGAACGATTTATGCGTATGCATGGTGCAAGTGGTAACTCATTTAATCCTATTGTAGCAGCAGGTAGCAAGTCTTCACTTTGCCATGCTGTACCAGGCAAAGAAACTCTACATGAAGGTGACTTTGTTGTAATGGACTTTGGTTGTATTTATGAAGGATACTGCTCCGATATGACACGTACTGTGGTGATTGGTCAGCCATCTGAAAAGCATCTTGGAATCTATAATACGGTTTTAGAGGCGCAAAAAGCAGCACTTGCAGCAATTAAGCCAGGTATGAAAGGTAAGGAAGTAGATGCTGTAGCAAGAAAAATCATTACAGATGCAGGTTACGGAGATTACTTTGGTCATGGCCTAGGACATAGTGTAGGTATTGATATCCATGAAAATCCAAGGTTTTCAATGGCTGAAGAACGTACTATAGAGCCAGGCATGGTACTTACTGTAGAACCAGGAATCTATCTTCCAGGTTTCGGTGGGGTACGTATTGAAGATATGGTCGTTGTAACAGAAGATGGCATAGAGAACCTTACACATTCTAAAAAAGAGCTTATCATTATAGAATGATGCAAAAAATCGTTGAAAAATCTAATAATCTAGTTTACACTATATTAGGAAAAACACATTAGGAGGAAAGCCCATGATTCAAGCAGGCGATTTTAGAAACGGCGTTACCATTGAATTTGAAGGTAACTTATATCAAATTATTGAATTCCAACATGTAAAACCAGGAAAAGGTGCAGCGTTCGTACGTTGTAAAATTAAAAACATAAAAACAGGCGGTGTGGTAGAAAAAACATTCCGTCCATCTGAAAAAGTACCAAAAGCTCATATCGACCGTAGAGATATGCAATACTTATACTCAGATGGTGAATTATATCACTTCATGGACGTAGATACTTATGACCAAATTGCTGTAAATGCAACTGCAATCGGTGATTCTTTAAAATTTGTTAAAGAAAACGAAATGGTTAAAGTTATTTCTCACCAAGGTAGTGTATTTGGTGTAGAACCACCAATCAACGTTGACCTTCAAATCACAGAAACTGAACCAGGTCTTAAAGGTGATACAGCACAAGGTGCTACAAAACCTGCAATCGTTGAAACAGGTGCAAGAGTAATGGTTCCATTATTCATCGAACAAGGTGAAATGATTCGTATTGATACACGTACTGGCGAATACATGGGTCGTGCATAAAACCTCATATTGAGCGTGAACTTAGGCATACAAGATTTTATATCTTGTATGCCTTTTTTTCTTGTTGTTTTTTAGTTCTACTGAGACAAGCTTAAGCATATAGTAAAGTATCAAATTATACAAAGGAGGAACTTTATGATAGAGAACAGTATTTTAGAGATTATGCCTATGAATCTCAAAAGTATGCTTCTTGAAATAAAAGATCCCATATGTAACAGTATTCAGGAAATGAGGGTAAGAGCTTATAAGCCTATCATCTTACTTGTAGAGGGAGAAGAATATGGGTTAAGTAATAAGGGGATTGATCAAGTGGGAGCAGGCTATGTGGCAACGCTTCAAGATGTACAAGCTATTTTAAAGTTTTTAAGTGGATATTCCTTATATGCTTTAGAAGATGAGCTAAGGCAAGGGTATGTCACCATTCAAGGCGGACATAGAGTAGGACTAGTAGGCAAGACTGTTATAGAGGAGCAGAAAGTTAAAACACTTAAATACATAAGTGGACTTAACATTAGGTTCTCACATGAAGTGCTTGGATGCAGTGATAAGGTACTGCCTTATCTGCTTTCACGGGATAAGGTCTATCATACACTTATCGTCTCACCACCTAAGTGTGGCAAGACCACTTTATTACGCGACCTTATCCGTAACCTAAGCAATGGTTTTAGTGGGTTTGGTCCCTATACAGTGGGAGTAGTAGATGAAAGGTCAGAAATAGCTGGCTGTTATATGGGTGTACCACAAAATAATATGGGCATGCGTACAGATGTACTGGATGCCTGCCCGAAAGTAGAAGGTATGCGCATGCTGCTTAGGGCTATGGCACCAGATATTATTGCAGTAGATGAAATTAGTAGTAAGGCAGATATGGAGGCTATAGAAGAAGTACTAGGAGCAGGTGTAACCCTCTTATGTAGTACACATGGGAAAGACCTGGAAGATTGTATGAAAAAGCCAGTACTAAGTAGCATGCTTGAAAAGGGTTTGTTTGAAAAAATCGTTGTGCTTTCTAGTAGAAGAGGCCCATGTACCATTGAAGCCATAGAAGACGTCAGAAAAAGCAGGGTGAAAGTATGTTAAAAATCTTAGGTATTTTAATGGTTTTTACAGGTTGTAGTTTAACAGGGATTATGATTGACCTTAACTATAGAAAAAGAGTTAAGGAACTAGAAGAATTGATTTATGCATTGGAATGCTTAAAGGGCGAAATCAGCTATAGATTATCTCCCTTGCAAGAAGCGAGCGCTATCATAGGGCAGCAGATGAGATATGGTATAGGAGAGATTTTTACCACTTTTGCAGGGCATCTTAATGAAAAGACCATTGATGATGTGTATACCTTATGGCAAAAATCTTTAACATCAACGGCTTATAGCCTGCATCTTAATGAAGATGACTATAACAAACTAGATGAGTTCGGTAGGGGATTAGGGTATTTGGATAAGCATATGCAAGAAGTTAATATTGAACTCTATTTGAGCAAATTTAAAAACATCTTGGACAAGGCACTTAAAGAGCAGGAGAAATCAAGCAAACTTAGAACAGGGATGGGCATTCTAATTGGTGCCTGTATCAGTATACTGATTATTTAGGAGGAGAGAAAAGATGGATCAAATGATAGAGCTTTTAAAAATTGGGGGCCTTTCAATGGCGGTTATGTTTATGAGTATGATTTTAAAGCAGGCGGGTAAAGATTCTTATGCCAATATGGTATCGCTAGGAGGGACAGCCCTTATACTCATTATTATTGCGAACTATATTTTACAGCTATTTGAAGTGGTGGAGACCATGTTTATGTTCTAGGAGGTAGAAAGATGGAAATTATGAAACTGGTTGGCTTCGCGCTAGCAGCTGTAATTCTTACCCTCTTTATTGGGGAACAGCATAAAATGTCGGGGAATCTCATTCGTATTTTTGCATGTAGTTTGCTACTCATTTTACTTTTGCCACAGCTGCAAGTGATTTTTGCTATTATTAATGATCTATCTACAAAGATGAGTCTAGAAGATACTTATCTTAAGATTATATTTAAAATTATTGGGATTGCGTATATTGCTGAGTTCGGCTATCAGCTTTGTAAAGATGCAGGAGAGTCAGCTATAGCTAGTAAGGTACAGTTAGCAGGAAAGGTACTTATTTTGGTACTTGCTTCACCTATTGTGCTGGCACTTATTGAACTTATTACGCAGTTAATTTGATAGACGGGGGAGTCATATGCAAAAGAGGATAATGGTACTTATAAGCTTTTTACTTGCTATGGTATGCTTATGCGTACCTTGTATGGCAAAGGAAGAATCCCAGCTTTCTACACAAGGCATTTTGCAGCAGCAATTTGACCTTCTAAACTGGGAGGAAATCAAGGAACTTGAAGACCAGCTGAAACAATCTGTACCCTATATGCAAGACTTTAACTTAAGTGAGCAGGTCGCAAATCTGATTACTGGGGAAGAGCGGTTTTCTTTACAGGAAATTATGATGCAGATAGGGGAGCTTTTCATCAAAGAATTTAATACATATTTTAAGATTATCTTAAGGTTTATTTTAATTGTTATCTTATGCAGTATCTTGCAAGTGCTAAGTCAGTCCTTTCAGTCGCAAAACACGACAAAGGCAGCTTTTCTAGTATGTTATGTACTCGTTATCTATACGCTTACACAATCTTTATTTGTCATTGTAGAGTTAGCCCAAAGTACCATCTCCAACTTGTTCCAGATGATGCAGGTTACACTTCCAACCTTATTAGCTTTTATGGCAGTATCAGGCTATATTACATCATCAAGTGCACTAGCACCTGTTATTATTGGGGCATTTAATATTATGACTTTTTTCATTCAGAAGATTTTGCTTCCTGTCATCATTAGCATTATAGTACTGCAAGTCGTTAGTACAATGAGTGAAGAAATCAAAGTAGATAAGCTAGTAGGCCTCTTTTATAAAGGGATGAAATGGCTTTTGAGGGGAACGCTTGTTTTAAGTATTGCCATTATGGGGATTTATAAGCTAACGCTTCCTTATGTAGATGTAGCGATTAAGAAAGGTGCAATTAATCTTTCTACAGCCTTTATTCCTATTGTAGGCGATGCAAGTCGTGGAGCGCTGGAATTTATTATGTCTTGTAGTGCACTTATTAAGAATGCCTTTGCTATAGGCGTTATTATATGGGTTGTACTCATTGCAGCCATTCCGCTTATTAAGATTTTAAGCCATGTGGTGCTCTACCATATTGCAAGTGCTTTAATTCAGCCTATAGGTGATAAGAAAATGGCCGAGATTGCGACCATTCTAGCTAAGGGTTGTGAATTTATTTTAAGTGCAGTAGGTATTGTAGTGGTACTGACCATTGCTTCTATGATTATCTGTGCAAGCATAGGAACAAGTATGACATAAAGGAGGGAGATAAGATGAAGCAGTACTTAATGATGATTATATGGACCATGTTATTTGTTATTGTAGTAGAAATGATTTTTCCATCTTCAGATTTAAAGAAGTACTTAAAAATAGTACTTGGATTTGTAATGGTCTACATGATTGCAAGTCCTATGATTAAGCTGATCACCAGTACCCCTCTTTTAGAAGCTGGCAGCTTATCTAGCTATGTACAGTTTTATGAAACGCAGTTTAGAGAGGGGAAGTATACACCTTATGAAGAAGAGCGTAAAAAACAGGAGGAAAGTATGCTCACTATCTATAAGGAGCAGATAGAAAATCAGTTAAAGAGTCTTATAGAAACAAGCTTACCTGTAGAGGTAGAAGCACTTTCAAGTAAAGCAACTCTTGAGGGAAGCCATTTTAATTTAGAAAGTCTAGAAATAGAAGTAGCTTTGAAGGAGGAAGAGGGGCTAGTGGGAATAGGTGATAAGACGGAGAGTTTGGTGCTTGATCAAAGTGCATTAGAAAAAGAAATAAAAAAATGCATAAATAACTTCTATAACGTGGACAACACTAATATATATATTATAGTACAAGATAGTTAAAGTAGGGGAGGAAATGAAGTGGTAGATAAAGAAGATGAAAAGAGACAATTTACCATTAATGTAGGCAGCATCAGTCAACTCGAACAGCCTGTAAGAGAGCGAGTCAATCAGCAAGCAGCCGCAGGGCAGGGGCAGTCTAATAAGAGCGAGGAGAAGGGCAAAAGTGGCGGTAAGGATAAACCAAAGCTTAAGGCCAACACCACCATAGGGGTTGCACTTCTTGGAATTGTTATAGGAGGCATACTCCTTACTTATTTGCCAGAACCGGCCAAAACGGTCATTAGTGAAGGTGCAGAAATGGTACAAGTTAGCTCAGGAAACACAGGTAGTACAGGACAAATGACGTATGAAGAATTACTCGAGATAAGAATGGAGGAGATTTTAGGAAATCTTGATGGTGCTGGCAAAGCCAAAGTCATGATTACAACATCAGGGTCAACTGAAAAAGTAGTGGCAGAAGAAGTAGTTCAAAATAAGCAAGGTACAGAGGAAACAACTGGGTCAGGGACAAAGAAAACGAGTGAAAAACAAGATGTAGAGCGTAAGGTGGTGATGGAAAAGGGCGGAACACCTTTCATCATCAAAGAAAACAAGCCACAAGTTGAAGGGGTACTTGTTTTAGCAGAAGGAGCAGATGATGTGAATATTAAAAATGCCATTATACAATCTGTGTCATCGCTCTTAGATGTTCCAGTACATAAAATAGCTGTCTATAAGATGGTCAATAATTAAGAGGGGGTTCTTATATGTTTCAGTTTAAGAGAAATCAGGTTATTGTAACAGTACTTGTTTTTATGATCGCCATTGCAGCGTACCTAAGTTTAACAGAAGCACCAGCTAACTTAAGCGTTCCAGATATGAATGAAGCAACTATTCCAGTTGCAGATAGTGAACTTGATCAAGACTTCTTCGATGAATATGGTGTGATGGAAACACTTCCTCCAGATGAAATGGATGATATGGATGGTTTAAGTGTAGAAGTATCTACACCAGATGCTGCGGTAGGAAGCAAAGAAGTTGTTATTGCTAACAAAACTAATAAAGATGTAAAAGAAGAAGGGCTAACAGATCAAAAAATAGTAGAAGTAAGCTACTTCGCTGAAGAAAAAATGCTTAGAGAACAATCAAGAGCTGAGCAAATTGAGAAGCTTAATGAGTATGTAGCAGATCCAAATCTTGATAAAGATTCAAAAGCAAAAGCTGCTGAAAGTCTTTTAACCATTCAAGATCGCATTGAGAAAGAAGCAGGTGCTGAATCACTTCTTCGTGCAAAAGGCTTTAAAGATGTCTTTGTAAGAATGGATAAAGATACAGTAGATGTAGTCGTTAATAAAGATGATGCTTTAACCGACGAAGAGATTGCTCAAATTGAAGAAATCGTTCAAAGAAAAACAGGTTATTCAGTAGGTAAAATCAAAATATCTTGTTTAAAAGTGAATAATCAATCAGCATCTAACTAATACATATACGGGTCAAGGGGTAAAAATTTACCTTTTGGCCCTTTTTTCGTACAAATCTAATTTGCAACTTTTGTATATTTTGATATAATAAGTATAAAAGTACATATTCTTTAAATGCCCAAGATGTATGATTAGTTTGCAAGTTGGGTATTTATATAAATAAAGAAAATGGGAGGCAATTACTGTGGAAGAAAATAAAGTAATCGATGTAGATTTAGATAACAAAGAAGTAGGCGAGGTTCAAATTGCTGATGATGTTATAGCAGTAATCGCTGAAATTGCTGCATTAGAAGTAGAGGGTGTTTATGCAATCGCAGGTAACAAAAACGATATCGTTCAAACAATTAGAGGCAAAAAAGCTTCAAAAGGTATGAAAATTGAAGTAAGTGACCATGAAGTATTCGCAGACCTTTCTATTGTGGTACAATACGGTGTTAAAATACAAGAAGTATGTTTAAAAGTACAAGAAAAAGTGAAAAATTCTATTGAAACAATGACAGGACTTGACGTACAATCTGTAGATGTACATGTAGTAGGCGTTGATTTTTCAAAAACTAAAGCGCAAGAAGAACACTAAACACAGTGAGCTAACCTCTTTTTGGGGTTAGCTTTCATTAATGAGGAGATAAAAATGACAAGACGTGAAGCAAGAGAACTTATAATGAAAATGCTCTATGAGATGACTTTCCATCCAGAAAAGGATGCAAACCTTTTATTAGAAGGTTACACACAAGATATGAAAGGTAAAGTAAAAGACTTTATCGTAAATGAATTTAACGGTGTATTACAGCATCAAGAAGAAATCGATTCTATCATCGAAGCGAGCAGTACAAACTGGTCCATAAACCGTATTGCAAAAGTAGATCATATGCTTTTACGCATGGCAGTTTATGAACTTAAATGGGGAGAAGATATCCCACAAAAAGTAGCTATTAACGAAGCCATTGAAATTGCGAAAGTTTATAGTACAGATAAATCACCAAAATTCATCAATGGTATCCTTGGAAATATTGCAAAATCAATTGAGGGATAAGAATGAAACGAAAAGTTGTAGCTGTATCCGAGATTAATAGATATGTAAGCCATTTATTAGAAGAAGACTATCTCTTATCTGATGTATGGCTTTCAGGTGAAGTATCCAACTGCAAATACCATCAGTCAGGTCATATTTACTTTACAATCAAAGATGAGCGTGCGGGCATCAGCGCAGTGATGTTCGCCAAAGATGCGGCTACCTTGGATTTCACCTTAAAGGAAGGCCTTAAAGTCTATGTAAGAGGACGTATTTCCCTTTATGAGAAGACAGGGCAGTATCAGTGCTATGTGATTGAAGTAGAAAAAGAGGGCAAGGGTACTTTATACGAACAGTTTGAAAGACTTAAAAAGCAGCTTGAAGAAGAAGGGCTTTTTGACCCAAGATATAAGAAGCCTCTCCCAACTTATCCGCAGAAGGTGGGAGTTATTACTTCAAAGACAGGCGCAGCCATCCAAGATATTTTGCAGGTTTCAAAAAGAAGAAACAACGCCATTCCTATTTATATTTATCCTACAGCTGTTCAAGGGGAGTACGCTACAAATGGCATTGTAAGTGCCATTGAACGTGCTAACCAAGATGGGCTAGTAGATGTTCTCATTGTAGGACGAGGCGGTGGGTCTATTGAAGACTTATGGAGTTTCAATGAGGAAGCAGTAGCGCGTGCTATTTTTGCTTCTAGAATTCCTATTGTTTCAGCTGTAGGACATGAGATAGATTTCACCATTTCTGATTTTGTAGCAGACAAACGTGCGGCTACACCATCAGCAGCGGCTGAAATTGTTATTCCAGATAAAGAAAGCTATCTTCTTAAAATTGATAGGTCTAAGGAACTTCTTAAGCATCATTTAACAAGGCACTTAGATCTAGAAAAAAGAAGGTTAGAACAGCTCTTATCACGCCCAGTTTATCAAAATAAACAAAAATATTTTAGAGATTTAATGATTCGAGTAGACTATAGTGAGGAGCAGCTCGTAAAGGCCTATACAAAACATCTTACTTTCACAAGAAATGTCTTAAATGATAAGATTACCAAGATGGAAAAACTCTCACCTCTTCTTACATTAAAAAGAGGTTATAGCGTTACAACTACTGAGTCGGGTGAAATGATTACACATAAGGATCAAGTAGAAGTAGGCGATCACATTAAGGTAGCACTTAAAGAGGGTACTTTACATGCAGAGGTAGTAAAGAAAGGATAAGGTTATGGCTAAAAAAATAGCAAAAAACTTTGAAAGTGCAATGGAAGAGCTTGAAAAGCTTATTTATAGCTTAGAAGATGGCTCACTTTCACTTGATGAAAGTATTAAAACTTATAAAAAAGGTATGGAACTTGCAGCTTTTTGTAGTGAAGCACTTCAAAAGGCAGAGCAGGAAATATATGTACTTGAGCACAATGCAATAAGTAAAATGAATGGGGAATATAATAATGGAGAATAAACTGGAGCTTTATAGGAAAAGAATAGAAAACCAGCTTAAAGAAGCCATTCCAAACAATCATGGAAGCTTTGGGGAGCTTTATGAAGCCATGGCTTATAGCCTTTATGCAGGTGGCAAACGTATTCGCCCATTACTTATGCAGCTTGCTTATGAAGCAGTAGGGGGAAAAGAAACCATTACCCCTTATCTGTGTGCAATTGAGATGATTCACACCTATTCACTTATCCATGATGACTTACCTGCTATGGACAATGATGATCTTAGACGTGGTAAGCCAACCAATCATAAAGTATTTGGAGAAGCAACAGCTATTCTTGCTGGAGATGCACTTTTAAATGGTGCTTTTGAAATGATGTTAGAAGATGCACTTAACCAGGACGATATGAATCGTGTTAGGGCAGCACATGTTTTAGCAGAGGCAAGTGGTGCTAGAGGTATGATTGGTGGACAAATTCTGGATATGCAAAGTGAAGGTAAGCAAATTGATAAAGATACTCTAGATAGTATTCATCTACATAAAACAGGTGCACTTATTGCAGCAGCCGTTCATATGGGTGCGCTATTAGGTGGCGCTTCATCTAATGAAGTGACAGCCCTTACGTTTTATGGTAAGTATTTAGGAAAAGTTTTTCAAATTATTGATGATGTGTTAGATGCTACATCAACAGTAGAAGAATTAGGGAAGCCTATTCATAGTGATATGAAAAATGAAAAAAATACGTATTTATCTTTCTACGATGTAGACACTTGCTATAGTATTGCAGAGGAACTTACAACGAAAGCGATTAAATGCTTAGAACGTGTAGAAGGTGATACATCCCTACTTGAGCATGTGGCATTCAGCCTGGTTCAAAGAAGGAATTAGGGGGCAAAAATGAAACAATTAACACAGCTTTTTAGCAATGATCTTTTAATGGTAGCTTTATTAAGTTGGTTTATTGCACAAGTACTAAAGGTCATTTTAACTTTAATTAACGATCATAAACTTGATCTTAATAAACTTGTCTCTTCCGGTGGAATGCCTAGCTCACATAGTGCTATTTCTACTTCGTTAGCTATTGGTGTTGGTCAACTTCATGGGTATGATAGTGCAATTTTTGCAGTAGCAGCAGTACTAAGCTTTATTGTTATGTATGATGCAGCAAATGTGCGTTTAGAAGCTGGTAAACAAGCAGCACTTTTAAATCGTATTATTGACGTGATGCAGGACCCTAATGTGACACTAGAAGTAAGACTTAAAGAATTACTTGGACATACACCACTTCAAGTTGCCGCAGGTGCTGTACTTGGTATTGTAACTGCATTAATTTTTATACCATAATGTTAAAATGACAATCTTATGGGTTGTCATTTTTAGTATGATTAATAAATATGAATAAATTTACAATAAGTAATTAATGAAAGTGTGAGAACATGCTAAAAATATTAGATAGTATTAAAAATATAGAGGATCTCAAGAAGATAGATCAAGAAGAACTAGGCTTTTTAGCAAGAGATATACGTCAATTCTTAATACAGTCTCTTTCTAAAACAGGTGGACATTTGGCATCTAATTTAGGTGTTGTAGAACTTACTATAGCACTTCATTATGTTTTTAATTCGCCAGAAGATAAAATGATATGGGATGTAGGCCACCAGGCTTATGTGCATAAATTATTAACAGGTAGAAGAAAAGGGTTTAAGACTTTAAGAAAAACAGGTGGAATGAGTGGATTTCCAAAACGTAAAGAAAGTAAACATGATGTATTTGAAACAGGACATAGTTCAACTTCTATTTCAGCTGCACTTGGAATGGCTATCTCAAGAGACCTTAAAGGAGAGAATAGTCACGTTATTGCTGTTATAGGAGATGGGGCTTTAACGGGTGGTATGGCTTATGAAGCACTGAATAATGCAGGTAGAGGGCATACGAATCTTATTGTTATTTTAAATGATAATGAAATGAGTATTTCAGAAAATGTAGGTGGTATGAGTAGACACCTTAACCATATTCGTTCGAGTAAAGATTATTTACGTGCAAAAGAAGGCGTAGAAGATGTGTTAAAACGTATTCCAGCTATAGGTGGTCAGTTAGTAGGCGCTGTGCGTAAGACAAAAGATGGTGTAAAGACTTTTCTAATTGAGCATACATTGTTTGAGGAAATGGGCTTTACATACTTAGGGCCTATAAATGGACATAATTTTAATGACCTTATTGAGATTTTAGAGAATGCAAAAGAGATGAAGGGACCTATTTTAATCCATGTGAAAACAGTTAAAGGTAAAGGGTATAAACCAGCAGTGGAAAACCCAAGTAGCTATCACGGAGTAGGACCATTTGATATTAAAGCAGGGGTAGCACCTAAAAAAGCAGGCGGCTATACTTTTTCAGATGCTTTCGGCTATGCTATGGTAAGTTTAGGTGAAGAAGATGAAAAACTTATAGGGATTACAGCAGCTATGGCAGATGGTACAGGACTGAACCATTTTGAAAAGCAGTTTCCTAAACGTTTCTTCGATGTAGGTATTGCAGAGCAGCATGCTGTAACTTTTGCAGCAGGACTGGCAGCTACAGGTTTTAGACCAGTATTTGCAGTATATTCATCTTTCTTACAACGTGCCTATGACCAGATTCTTCATGATGTATGTCTTCAGAATTTACCTGTTATCTTTGGAATAGATAGGGCAGGTCTAGTGGGTGAAGATGGCGCAACACATCAAGGTATATTTGACATTGCTTATTTAAGCCATATGCCAAATATGACAGTACTTTCTGTCAAAATGCCTGAAGAGATGGAAGGGGCGCTCCGTTATGCGAAGCGTCTTAATAGCCCAGTAGCCATTCGTTATCCAAGGGGAACTGTGAAGTTAGATCCTAAGTACCAACTTAAATATGATGACGTTCGTATGGTAACTTTAGAAGAAGGTCAGTCTGTTTGCTTACTGGCAACAGGTAAGATGGTAGAACAAGCATTAAGAGTAAGAGAAGCCTTATTAGATTTAGGTATAGAAGCAGCAGTTGTAGAAGCACCTTGTATTGTGCCAATGGATGAGGAAGGTATTCAGACAGTGGCTAAAACGTATGATTATATCTTCACAATGGAAGACCATGTGAAAAAAGGTGGCTTTGGTATGCAAGTAGGTGCCTTTATGTTAGAACATGGCTTAAAAGCTAAGCTGCATAACTTTGCCTATAAAACAGGTATTGTAGAGCATGGAGATATTCCATCTTTATTAGAAAGTGAACACTTAAGTGTATTAGATATGGTAAGTACAATTACAGAAATGATAAAGGAAGAGAGAGCATAATGGCAGATAAAGAAAGACTCGATATTTTGATTGCGCAAAGAGGCCTTGCGGAATCACGTGAACGTGCTAAAGCTTATATTATGGCAGGCGTTGTGTATGTAAATGGACAAAAAGAAGATAAAGCAGGACTTAAGGTCGATGTGACAGCATCTATAGAAGTACGTGAAAAAATGCGTTATGTAAGTCGTGGTGGATTTAAACTTGAAAAAGCAATGGCACAGTTTCCTATTGAACTTGAAGGGAAAACTTGTATGGACGTAGGTGCTTCAACAGGTGGTTTTACAGATTGTATGCTTCAAAATGGTGCAGTAAAGGTCTACTCTATTGATGTAGGATACGGACAGCTTGCTTGGAAGTTAAGAGAGGACGAACGTGTTGTATGTATGGAAAAAACAAATATGCGTTATGTAACCCATGAACAGATTCCAGAAGAAATCGACTTTAGTTCAATCGATGTATCTTTTATTTCTTTGACAAAAATCTTACTTCCTGTCTATAATTTAATTAAAGAGGGTGGAGAAGTAGTAGCCCTTATTAAACCACAATTTGAAGCTGGTCGTGAACAAGTTGAAAAACACGGTGTTGTAAGAGATCCAAAAGTGCATAAACAAGTTATTCATTTAGTATGGGAATATGCAAAGAGCATTGGTTTTAGCATTCGTGGGCTTGATTTTTCACCCATTAAAGGACCAGAAGGAAATATTGAATATTTAATTTATCTTAAAAAAGCAACAGAGGAGCTTCCATTAGAAACGGACACACTTATTGAAAAAGTGGTGAGTGCATCACACGATACATTATAGGTAGGTGGGGAGTATGAAACATATTGGGATTATACCCAATCTTTTAAAAGATAAAGATTTAGAAACAACAAAGGTGGTCATAAGTTGGCTTTTAGGACATGATTTTAATGTTTATATGACACATCATATAGGTTCCTTACTCGATGAATCTATTCAAACCTTAGAAGAAGAGCATCTTTATGAAACCTGTGAGGTCCTTATTACCATTGGTGGAGACGGCACTATTTTAAGCGTAGCACAAAAAGCTTGTTTATATGATAAACCTATTATAGGTATCAATTTAGGTAGACTAGGCTTTTTAGCAGATGTAGAAATGTCTGAGATAGACCAGTTCTTACCAAAACTTTTAACAGATGATTATACAATAGAAGAACGTATGATGCTTATGATCAAAGTCATTGACCCATCAGGAGAGGCACATAAATTTTATGCACTTAACGATGCCTATGTTGCAAGGGGGAGTTCTTCAAGAATTTCAGAATTCGAGATTAAGGTGAACGAACATTTTCTAGATCTTTATCCAGCAGATGGTATTATTATTGCTACCCCTACAGGTTCAACGGCTTATAATCTTTCAGCAGGAGGACCTATTGTAGCACCATCAGCTAGTCAGATAATGATTACCCCTATCTGCCCGCACTCCATTTATTCAAGAGCGGTTATTGTAGCTGATACAGATGCTGTGCAGATTAAAACTAATAACTATGATGGTACCACGCTTGAGCTTGTAGTAGATGGTCAGATGAAAATGAATATTACTCCTATGCATTTTATTGAAGTAAGAAAAGCACCTTATACAACAAAACTCATTAAGCTTTCTGACTTGCATTTTTTTGAAATCTTAAGAAAAAAAATAGTGGAGAGGCGTAAATAAACTATGGGAATGAAAGAACAAAGACAATCGAAAATATTAAGTCTTATTCAAAAACAAGAAATAGAAACACAAGAAGAACTTGCAGAAAACCTTGAAAAAGCAGGGTTTAAAGTAACACAAGCCACAGTGTCTAGAGATATTCGTGAGCTTAAGCTTACAAAAGTTGCAGGTAAAAATAATGCTCAAAAGTATGTAGCATTAACCAACTATGAAAATCAAATTTCAGAAAAAGTCATTCGTGTTTTTAAAGCTGGTTTTGTATCTATGGATGTAGCGCAAAATATTTTAGTTGTCCGTACTTTAGCAGGTATGGGTAATGCTGTAGCAGCAGCTATTGATGGCTTTAATTATGAAGAAATTGTAGGAACACTTGCAGGAGATGATACGATTTTCTGTGCGATTCGTAATATAGAAGAGATAGGTGACGTGATTGCCAAGTTTCAAGAAGTATTAAACTCATAAGATAAGGAGTGATAAAATGCTTACGTGTTTACATGTTAGAAACATTGCTCTAATCGAAGAGATTACACTGAATTTGCATCATCATCTTAATATTTTTAGCGGTGAAACAGGTGCGGGAAAATCTATGCTCATTGACTCTATTCAATTTGCTATAGGTAACCGTACTTCTAAACAAATTATCAGGAAAGGTGAGCAGTGTGCTTATGTACGCCTCACTTTTGAGGATGATAAAGGACTAGGAATTGCTTACTTAGAAGAAAATGGTTACCCTTATACACATACAACTATTGAAATGGAACGCATTTTATATGTATCAGGGCGAACAGTTTATAAAATAAATGGTATTACATGTAATAGACAAGTGGTGAAAGATTTAGCAGCACTACTTATAGATGTTCATGGTCAACATGAACCTCAATCTTTATTAGATGTGTCTACCCATGTCCATATGTTAGATAGCTTTGGAGACGAAAAGTTTCTTCATCTTAAGGAAGCTTATAAAACACATTATGAGCGCCTTATGAATTTGAAAAATGAACTAAGTAAAATCAGTACAGATGATCGTAAGAAGCTACAGCTCCAAGATATGCTAGAATTTCAGATTAATGAAATTGCTGCATGTAAACTAAAACCT
Organism: Zhenhengia sp.; assembly: GCF_046966505.1. NCBI lineage: Bacteria > Bacillati > Bacillota > Clostridia > Lachnospirales > Lachnospiraceae > Zhenhengia > Zhenhengia sp. The sequence goes on along the minus strand of NZ_JBKVCH010000001.1, from coordinate 320,947 downwards.
CATGAAGAAGAAGAACTTAAAAGTCAATATGAGATTTTATCCCATGCAGAGAAGATTCTTATGCAATGTCAGAAGGCTTATGATGCCCTAGAGGCAGATGGGCATCACGCAGGTGCTATAGAACTTGTAGGCAAGGCAACACAACATATACAAGATGTTAGCCATATTAATGAAGAATTAGGGAGCCTTCATGCAAGGCTTTTAGCAGTAGAAGCTGATCTTCAAGATATTACTTATCAAGTAAGACGTTTTGCAGACCAGATTGAATATTCACCAGAACTCTTACAAGAAATTCAGACAAGACTTGATACAATCTATAGACTAAAACAAAAATATGGTAGTTCTATTAGTGAAATTCTAGTATATAAACAAAACTGTGAAAAAGAGCTTGAAGAGCTATTAGGTAGCACGCATAATAAAGAAAAATTAGAGCAGGAAATAGCAGATTTAGAAAATAAATTAAATACTATTGCATTAGAACTTACAGAAGGCAGAAAAAATATTGCTGAGAGTATAGAAGTACAAATTAATGAGCATCTGCATGACCTTCAAATGCCCCATGCACAGTTTAAGGTGGCTATACAGCAAAGTGAAACGTTTAACCGTAATGGGCAAGATGAAGTAGAATTCCTCATTCGTACTAACTTAGGTGAAGATATGCATGGACTTGCAAAAATTGCATCAGGTGGGGAAATCTCAAGAGTAATGCTTGCTATTAAGACCGTCCTTGTACTAGGTGATAGTATAGAAACTGTTATTTTTGATGAGATTGATACAGGTATTAGTGGGCTTGCGGCGCAGAAAGTGGGCGAGAAGCTAGCAGTTATCTCAAGAGCAAGACAGGTTATATGCATTACGCATCTCCCTCAGATTGCAGCTATGGGAGACCGTAACTATTTAATCGAAAAAAGTGCTGTAGACAATCAGACTAAAACACAGCTAATGACACTACCAGATGACAAGCTTCAAGAAGAACTTTGCCGTTTAATGGGTGGTTTTATTACAGAGAGTACTTTAAAAAGTGCAAAAGAGCTTAAAGAATCAGCAAATCGTTATAAACAAGGCATCGCATAAGCGATGCTTTTTTTATATGTAAATCTTACCTTGTCAACCTATCTTGAAGCTGAATAATTGTATTTTAAAAAGGAGAATTTAAACATATGACAGCAAAATAGGACAGATAGGATGTGGCAGAAAATGAAAGACAATCAAAAACTTAAGAAATGGTTCTGTTACATATCACTAATACTTCTCTTTATGATATGTAGCCCAATGATTATTTCTAAATTCTTACCTAACCATATTCAAATTGCACAAGGTACAATAGAAGAGGAACTTTTTAAATGGCCGTTTAAGGCACAAAAAGATACTAATGATGATTTAGAGCTTTCTTTACTTGGATACATTCCTATTAAAACCGTTAATGTAGAAGTTGTAAAGCCTAAGGTACTAGTCCCTTGTGGGAATCTTATTGGTGTAAAGGTAGAAGCAGAAGGCATATGTGTTCTGGGTACAAGCTCTTTTACATCAGGAGGGAAAGAAGTATCTCCATGTAAAAATAAAATAGAAAAAGGAGATATTATTTTAGAAGTAGAGCATGTTCCTCTAAAATCAAAGGAGCACTTTAGAGATCTAATTAAAGAAAATGAAGATCAAGATATAATGCTTAAAGTAAAACGTCGAGAGGAAGTTATGGAAGTTGTTTTAAAACCTGAGTACTGTGAAAATGAAAGCAGTTATAAATTAGGCTTATGGGTAAAAGACAGTACACAAGGTATTGGAACAGTTACCTATTTTGATCCAGAAACTAAAGTATTTGGTGCACTGGGTCATGGCATTAATGATGCCGATATAAAAAGATTGCTACCTATTAAAGCAGGAGAGGTGACAAAGGCTACTATTACAGCTATTAGAAAAGGAGAAAAAGGAGAACCTGGTGAACTTAAGGGAATTATTGAATATACACCAAGAAATATATTAGGTAATATTGAAACCAATACAGCACTTGGTATCTTTGGAACGCTTAATAAGAGAGGAGAGGCACTTTTTATAAAAAATGCGATGCCTATTGCTTATCAAAATGAGATAGAAGAAGGTCAGGCAGTAATTTTAAGTAATATTATTGGGGATGAAGTCAAAGCATATAGTATAGAAGTTAGAAAAGTAGCACGTTATACAAGTGAGCCTGCAAAAGGAATGATTATAGAGATTACAGATCCAAGACTTTTGGAAATGACCAATGGGATTATACAAGGGATGAGTGGTAGCCCTATTATACAAAATGGTAAATTAATAGGAGCAGTTACCCATGTTTTCATTCAAGACCCTACAAAAGGGTATGGGATTTTCATCGAAAATATGATTAATAATGAAATAAAATAGAGATACTGTAAAAAAAAATAAAATATTCCAGAATATGGTATTGATTTAAAGTTTAAAATTAGATATAATATTATTATATTTCGGTAAAATATTGGAGTTTATACAGGTAGGGGGAGTCGTTTTGCAGGAAACAAAAATAAAAATCGTATTGGCTGATGACAATAAAGATTTCAGTCAGATTTTAAGAGAATTTTTGAACAAACAAGAAGATATGGAAGTAGTAGGGTGTGCGGCTAATGGAGTTGAAGCATGTGAACTGGTAAAAAGTTGTGAGCCAGATGTGCTTATTTTAGATGTAATTATGCCATATTTAGATGGAATTGGTGTTTTAGAAAACATTCAATTGATGAATAACATTAATAAACCACTGGTTGTGATGCTTTCCGCAGTGGGACAAGATAAAATTACAGAACGTGCATTAGGCTTAGGGGCAGCATATTATATTGTGAAACCATTTGATATGGATACGCTTACAATGCGTATTAGACAGCTTAAAGCTATGACAGGTGGTTCTATTCAAACTAAAGCAGACACAATGACAACATCTGCCTCAAGTTCAGCTATTTTATCTACAAATAATAATAGTAGCATGGGTATGAAGGCGCAAAGGCCAGTTGTCACTCAACATAGCCTTGAAACAGAAGTGACAAGTGTTATTCATGAGATTGGTATTCCAGCACATATTAAAGGTTATCAATATTTAAGAGATGCGATTATTATGGCTATTAATGATATGGATATTTTAAATTCTATTACCAAACAACTTTATCCATCCATTGCTAAAAATTATAATACAACACCAAGTCGTGTAGAACGTGCTATTCGTCATGCTATTGAAGTAGCATGGAGCCGTGGAAAAATGGATACTATTGATAAACTCTTTGGTTATACTGTAAACAATGGTAAGGGAAAGCCTACTAATAGCGAGTTCATTGCACTTATTGCTGATAGATTAAGACTTGAGATGCAAGTAAGTTAAAGTATTGGGAATGCTAGATTTATGAGCAATAGTGACACCAACTAACATTTTAAAGTATGATCTATAAACTCTTTTGAAGCATTGATTGTGGAATTTTCTAGAGTAAAACCTATAAATTTCTTTAAATAAAAACTATAAATCCTTCTAATTGATTGGTTGAATGGTATACCATATATTAGGAGGATTTTTGTATGTTTGATAACTGCTTTAATAGGATTGGAAGAGACAATAAGAATAAAATATAAGTATTTTATTGAAGAGTATAATAAGATTAAATTGGTTGATATTAATATATATTACGACCCTATAATTAGAATTGATAATTTACCTAAAGATAACATAAAAATAGGTAGAAAAATACATTTTCATCCGATATACTGAATAAGAAAAGATATGTAAAGGAAAGATTTGAATGAAAAAGTTTAGCAAAAAAAATACTTTAATAATCCTGATGGCTGGAATAGCAAGCACTTTGGTAGGGTGTAGTATGAATCAGCAAAATGTTACACCACAAATACAAGAAGAGAGTAAAAAAGAGTATTTTCAACCAGTCAGCTTTACTTATTCAGGAGCGGGAGGTACTTATGATATAGTAGCCAACTCCCCAAGAAAAAGAGCTGTTACGTTATCACAATTTATGACAGAGATGTTATTAGCATTAGGGCTAGAAGACCAAATAGTAGCAACTGCTCTACTAGATAATCCTATATTACCTGAATTTGAAGAAGCCTATAGTCAAATTCCTGTACTTGAAGTTGGCGAAGGACATGCTATCTCTAAGGAAGCTTTTATTGCAAGTAATCCAGACTTTGTAAGTGGATGGGACTCATCTATTAGCGAACAAACAACAGGTTTACCTGATGAACTCATTGCAAAAGATATTGTTCCTTTTATGGCTAAATCCTATGAGGGGGATGCTACTGTCGAAACAGTATATGAAGACTTTGAGCTTTTAGGTAAATTGTTTAATGTACAAGATCGTGCAGACGAAGTCATACAGCAAATGAAAAAGGATATAAAAAGCGTGACGGATAGGGTCGGTTCTATTAAAGAAGAAGAACGTGTCAAAGTGATGGTTTATGATTCAGGACAAAATGATGCTATGGTAGTTGGTACGGGACTTGCAAACAACTTAATAGAACTTGCAGGGGGCAGTAATGTATTTGCCAATGATGTTAATAGACCTTACGTTAATGTTTCTTGGGAAAGTGTAGTAGCTAGAAATCCAGAAGTTATATTGATAACAGAGTTCATGGCAGGAGATAGCGCAGATAGCAAAATAAGTTTTTTAAAAAAACATCCAGCATTAAAGGATGTAGAGGCTATTAAAAATAATAGATTATACGTTGTTAGATTAGCAGACTTATCACCTGGAATTAGAAATCCTATGTTGATTGAACAAATGTATCACGATTTTTATGAAGCGCCTAATATTGAAGAAAGTAAGGCAGAATAATGATAAAAAATAAAATAAGACATTGGACAAAGAGGAATTTTTTGTTGGGGGTGAGTGTATTAATCGTACTCTTAATCCTTTCAATAGTAATAGCGGTGGCTATAGGAAGCACCTATATTGCTCCTAGAGAAGTTTATAAGGCAATCATTTATAAACTGACTAATGGATTAATGTATAAAGATACAAGTGATGCAATGGTTATGGCAATTATATGGGAAATACGCTTACCAAGAGTCTTATTAGGAGCGCTTTGTGGTGCAGGACTAGCCCTATGTGGGATCTTGATGCAGTGTGTCACTAAAAATCCAATAGCTGAACCTTATGTATTAGGACTTTCTTCGGGAGCATCTTGTGGTGCTGTTGCAGTCATTGTTTTAGGGAGTATGTCGTCTGTAGGTATAACAAGCATTACAATGGGAGCATTTTTAGGTGCTATTTTAACGGGTATACTTGTTTTTGCTATAGGGACTCAACTAGGAAGAACATCTTCTACAACACGTCTTGTCTTATCGGGAATGGCTATCTCTACTATTTTTTCTGCACTTACCAATTTGCTCATTTATGCATCCCCAAATACCAATCAAGCTAAAACAGCACTTTTTTGGACAGTGGGCAGTTTAGGTGGTGCAAAGTGGGAGATTTTATTATTTCCATTTATAATATTTTGTATAGTTATGATCATTACATTTTTCCTTTCTAAGTCACTGGATATTTTGTTAGTAGGCGATACGAGTGCTATTATACTTGGGATTAACGTTAAATGGATTAAGGTATTGCTTCTACTATTAACAACACTATTAACATCTGCATTGATTGCTGTTACAGGATCAATAGGCTTTATAGGACTTGTAGTCCCTCACATATGTAGGACTTTAGTTGGAAGTGATCATAAAAAACTTATTTTATTGTCATCATTAATAGGAGCAATATTCTTAATAGGATCAGATGTTATGGCTAGAGGCTTGTTCCCACCGCTAGAACTACCCATAGGCATTATTACAGCTTTGGTAGGAGGGCCTTTTTTCTTATATCTTATTTCCAAAAAAAATTATTCATTTGGAGGAAATGAGACATGTTAAAACTTCAAATTAACAATCTAAAATTTAGTATTGATAATGAAGAAATACTTAAAGATATTTCTTTTGATATAAAAAACGGAGCATTTGTAGGTATTATAGGACCTAATGGATCTGGTAAATCTACATTACTCAAAAATATATACAGAGTGTATAAACCATCTAGTGGCAAGATTATATTAGATGAGAGGGTATTAAGTAAACTAAAAGAGAAAGAATGTGCACAAAAAATAGCAGTCTTAGCACAAGAGAGCAACACCTACTTTGACTTTACAGTAGAACAAATTGTAAAAATGGGGAGGTATCCCTATAAATCAATTTTTGAAGACTATTCTAAAGAGGATCTGCAAATAGTCAGACAAACGTTACAAAAGGTAGGATTAGAAAATGATATGAATCGGACATTCTCCAAGCTATCCGGAGGGGAAAAACAGCGTGCTTTAATTGCACGTGCTTTAGTCCAAAATGCTGATTTTTTAATACTAGATGAACCGACCAATCACTTGGATATAGGGTATCAGATTCAACTTATGGATTTAGTAAAAAACCTTAAAATGACCACTTTAGCTGCCATACATGATATTAACTTAGCAGCAATGTATTGCGATTATCTTATTGTGATACACAAAGGAAAAATCATTAAAGTGGGTTCTCCAGAAGAGGTGATTACGGTAGCATTATTAAAAGAAATATTTGGGGTAAATGCCTATGTAGGTATAAATCCAATTAATAAGAAGATACAAGTGTCTTTTATGTCAAATATTGGATAAATTTAAAGTAAAAATACTTGTTAAGTTTTAGATTGTATACTAAACTATTTAATAGATTATTTAATGATATAACTCAAATATATAGGAGTGAAAAAATGAGATTATCACCAAGAGACAAAGAAAAATTACTCATTGTAGTTGCTGCAGAAGTAGCAAGAAGAAGAAAAGCTAAAGGAATTAAATTAAACTATCCAGAAGCTGTTGCATTAATTACTGATGAAATTATGGAAGGTGCAAGAGAAGGCAAAAGTGTTACAATGCTCATGAACGAGGGTAGACAAATCCTTACACAAGATGATGTCATGGATGGCATTAAAGAATTAATAGATGAAGTACAAGTAGAAGCAACTTTTCCAGATGGTACAAAGCTTGTAACGATACACAACCCAATTGCATAAGGAGAAATACACATGATACCAGGAGAATATATTTTACGTAAAGAACCTATTATATGTAATAAAGATAAAGAAAGTACAAATATAATTGTTGTGAATCGTGGTGATAGACCCATTCAAGTAGGTTCACATTTTCATTTTTATGAAGTGAATCAAGCACTTGAATTTGATAGACAGCAGGCTTATGGTAAAAGACTTGATATTCCAGCAGGAACAGCAGTAAGATTTGAGCCAGGGAATGAAAAGCAAGTCTCTTTAATTGACTTAGCAGGAAAAAGAGAAGTTTATGGATTAAACAATCAAATTGATGGGCCATTAACCAAGGAGGATAAATAAAGTGAGTTTTGAAATAGGAAGAAGACAATATGCCGATATGTTTGGGCCTACAACTGGGGATAGTATACGACTTGCGGATACAGAACTATTTATCCAAATAGAAGATGATAAGACTATCTATGGCGAAGAGATGAAATTTGGTGGTGGTAAATCTGTTCGTGATGGAATGGGGCAAAATTCATTAGAAACAAGAGAAAATCCATTAGTAATGGACCTTGTTATTGTTAATGCAATTATCCTAGATTATACAGGTATTTATAAAGCAGATATAGGTATCCGTGATGGTAAAATTGCAGGGATTGGTAAGTCAGGTAATCCACTCATTATGGATGGTGTCGATTTTATTATTGGTGTTGGAACAGAAATCATAGCAGGTGAAGGATTAATTGTCACTGCAGGTGGTATTGATACACATGTTCACTTTATCAATCCAAAACAATGTGAAGAAGCACTTGTATCCGGTATAACAACTATGATTGGTGGTGGTACTGGGCTTGCAGAAGGAAGTAAAGCAACCACATGTACGCCAGGGACATGGCATATTCATCGTATGCTTCAAGCTGTAGAGGATATTCCTATGAATATTGGACTTCTTGGAAAAGGCAGTGGTGCAGCAAAGGCACCAAATGAAGAACAGATTAAAGCTGGTGCCGTAGGGCTTAAAATCCATGAAGACTGGGGAGCAACACGTTCAGCAATTGATTATTCTTTACAAGTTGCAGATGAAATGGATATCCAAGTTGCCATCCATACAGATACACTTAATGAATTTGGATTTGTAGAAGATACTATTGATGCGATCAAAGGTAGAGTCATTCATACATTCCATACAGAAGGTGCAGGGGGTGGACATGCACCAGATATTATAAAAATGGCCTCACAAATGAATGTTCTTCCAGCCTCTACAAACCCAACAAAACCTTATACAGTAAATACTATTGAAGAACATTTAGATATGCTTATGGTATGTCATCACTTAAGTCCAAATGTACCAGAAGACGTTGCTTTTGCAGATTCTAGAATTAGAAAAGAAACAATAGCAGCAGAAGATATTTTACAAGACTTAGGTGTATTTAGCATGATGAGCTCAGACTCACAAGCTATGGGCCGTGTAGGTGAAGTTATTACAAGAACATGGCAAACAGCACATAAGATGAAGATTCAAAGAGGATGCCTTGAAGGCGATCATGAATATGGAGATAATAATAGAGTAAAACGTTATGTAGCCAAATATACGATTAATCCTGCTATTGCTCATGGGATTAGTGATTATGTAGGTTCCATTGAAGTAGGTAAAATCGCAGACCTTGTGATTTGGCACCCAGCCTTCTTTGGTGTAAAAGCTAATATGATTCTTAAGAGTGGTATGGTAGCGAATGGTTGGGTAGGGGATGTCAATGCTTCTATTCCAACACCACAGCCACAACAGTATACAGAAATGTTTGCATCTTATGGGAAAGCTAAGAAAGCATGTAATATTACTTTCGTATCTCAAGCAGCTTATGAGGATGGTATTAAAGAAAAACTTGGCTTAGAGAAAGTTGTTCTTCCAGTAAAAGGCATTCGTAATGTAACGAAGAAAGATATGAAATTAAATGATGCAACACCAGAACTTACAGTTGATCCACAAACTTATGAAGTAAAAGTTAATGGTGAATTGATAACTTGCGAGCCAGTAGATGAAGTACCAATGGCTCAAAGGTACTTCTTATTCTAAAGAGATAAACAATACGCTAGATAAAGGAGCACATTATGATTATAGAGAAAGTAATTGGTAATATAGAAGATAAACAAGATATTCAAGCATTTCATATAGAAAAAGTTATTTTAGAGAGTGATGGATTACTTAAGAGAATTCAACGTGTGAAAACGGACCATGGTACAGAGCTTGGGATTAGCTTATCTCCTAATAGTGTATTAAGAGATGGTGATATTTTACACGAGGATGGTAACAATCTTATCGTCATTAGTGTTAAAGCTGATGATGTGTTAGTGATTCGCCCAGTTGATATGATGCAAATGGGGATTGTTGCACATATGTTAGGTAATAGACATTTACCTGCTCAATTTGAAGAAGATAGTATGATTGTGCAATATGATTATTTAATAGAACGACTTCTTAAAGAAGAAAACTTAAGCTATACAAGAGAAAATAAAAAATTAAAACAGGCATTTAGACATGTTGACCACAGCCACTAATAGGCAACTTCTTCAACTTTTGCAAATTTGTGATTCAAATTTTCCAATTGGTGCTTTTAGTCATTCTTATGGTATGGAAACTTATCTAAGAGATGAGTGGATCACAAATCGAGAAAGTTTTGAGGAGTATATTAAAGCTTTCTTAAAAGGTCAGTTTATATATTCAGATGGTTTAGCTATACGACTTGTCTATGAGGCACTTAGTACCCAGAACTTAGAGAAGTTATGGGAAATAGATCAATTAATTACAGTGCAAACTATGGCAAGAGAAACAAGGGAAGGTACAAAAAGAGTTGGACGACAAATGTTACAGCTGATTTTGGATCTTTATGATAATCCCATTTTAGAAATTTATCAAAAACGTATTGCACAAGCAGTATCTTATGGTCATCCAGCACTTGTTTTTGCAATTGCTGTACATACCATGGGTATTAGTGAAAAAGATGCTATCCTGAGTTATAGCTTTAGTACTGTCTCGAGTTTAGTGCAAAATGGCGTACGTGCTATTCCATTGGGACAAAGAGACGGGCAGATCATTTTAAGAGATATAAGTGAATTTTTAATAGAACTGTATGAAGCAATTAAAAACTTGGAAGAAGAAGATTTTGGAATGACTATACCAGGTCTTGAAATTGCGCAAATGAGACATGAGACATTACACTTTAGACTTTTTATGTCATAATCAGTAAGGAGGAATAGGATGAGACCAATCGTAATCGGGGTCGGAGGACCAGTTGGAGCAGGAAAAACTTTATTAATCGAAAGACTTAGCCGAATGATGTATCCAAAGTATAGTTTAGGTGTCATTACAAATGATATTTATACACTAGAAGATGCTAACTTTTTAATTAAAAACTCCATATTACCTGAAGATCGTGTAATAGGGGTAGAGACAGGTGGATGTCCACATACTGCTATTCGTGAGGATGCCTCTATGAATTTTGCAGCTATTGATGAGATGAAAAAAACTCACCAAGATCTAGATATTATTTTCTTAGAAAGTGGTGGCGATAATCTAGCAGCTACATTTAGTCCAGATCTTGTTGATTTTTCAATTTATATTATTGACGTTGCACAAGGTGAGAAAATTCCTAGAAAAGGTGGACAAGGGATGATAAAAAGTGATCTTTTTATCATTAACAAAACAGATTTAGCACCTTATGTAGGAGCTAACCTAGAAGTCATGAAACAAGATACCATTACATTTAGAGGACAAAAAGAATTTATTTTCACGAATCTAAAGACAGATGAAGGTGTTAACCAAGTGATTGAATGGATTCAAAAGAATTGTTTATTAGAAGGTCTGAATTAAGAATGAAAGAAGGATTAACAGGCTATTTAGAACTTGGTATGCAAAGCAAAAAGGGTTCTTATAGTGCCAAGACGCTTCTGCAAAAGGGTGCTTCTCGTATATCACCAGCAATGTATTTAGATACCAGCGATATTCCTTGTTATTTTATGTTAAGTTTAGGAGGAGGATTTGTAGCAGGCGATGTATACGAAAATAAGTTTACACTTGAAAAGGACGCAAAAGTCATCTTAACAACACAATCCCCTAATAAAATTTTTAAAAGTCCTAATCAAATACCAGCTATCCAAAAGACTTTTATTCATTTAGAAGAAGGTAGCCAGTTAGAGTATATTTCTGATAGTCTTATAGCTTATGAAGATGCTTATTATGTACAAGATACAAGAATTGATATGACAGAAAATGCAAGTCTTGTGTATATCGATGGCATTACTTCAGGATGGGCGCCTACAGGTGAAAAACTTAAGTATGAAGAAGTCAAGTTAAAAACCCATATTTATATGGATGGTCAGCCCGTTGTACTTGATTACCTAAAACTTACTCCTAAAAGTTCTACAATGCAGGCATTAGGAATGTTAGAGGAATATACACAGTTTGGAACTATGATGGTTATTGATTCTAGAATAACAGATAGTATGATAAAAGAAATGAGAATGTACATTGAGCAATTAGGTAAACCCGTAAGATACGGACTTTCAACACCACAATGTAATGGCTTTGTACTTCGTGTATTAGGTAACTTAACACAAGATATTGAAAAAGTAATAGAACGATGCCATGATTATATTCGAGAGCAACTCTATGATATTGAACCATTAAGATTAAGAAAATATTAATTAAGGAACATACAAAATGAAAGTACATATTAAAAAGAGGAATTGAATCTTATTAATATGTACTTTTTAATTATCCTATCTAATCGTTTAATAATATAATATTAAAGAGCGATACCATTAAGAGAGTTTTTTGGGTCTATATGAAAAGTAGGTACTTAAATTTCCAGTTTAATCCTAACATAGGTTAATTTCTTATTTGCTCAATAATGGTAAAATAAAGTTAATCATTTAACAAGCGAAGGAGAAATGGATATGTCAGTTACTTTTAAAAAATTTGATCATATTATTACAGAGCAATATGCGTTAGAACAAGCTTTTCTAACAGAATATAAAAATGGAAACCATACATTGAGTACACCATTTATTAAGCTTAATCCATATGGTATTGCACCTTTAACAGCACTTATTTTATTTAAAACAGAACAAGCTTTAGGGGTAAATGTACTTGTGAAAGGGAAAGAAAAAGCAGGAGATATAACTGCTACTTTTGAAAAAAATACAGAACATGTATTACCTATTTACGGCTTATATGCAGATTATAACAATGAAGTTGTGATTACTTTAGAAAATGGTGAAAGTCATACTGTTTACATTCAGACAGAAGCAGCACCAGAAAAAGTACTTCTACCAACTTACTTAGAAACAACACCAGGTTACTTAGGTGAAAATGTTATTTTTGTTAGCCCAACTTCTAAAGCAATGACAGCAGCTTATGACTATAAAGGGGAAGTACGCTGGTATGGAACATTAAACTTTGCCTTTGACTTAAAACGTATAAAAAATGGGCGTATCCTTCTTGGAACAAATCGCCTTGTAGCACCACCTTATCATACAACTGGTCTTTATGAAATGGGCATGATTGGTAAAATTTATAAAGAATACCGTCTTCCAAGTGGTTATCACCATGATGAATTTGAAATGGAAGATGGCAATCTTTTAGTTCTTACACAAGATCTTCCAACAGGCACAGTAGAAGATATGTGCGTTCTTATTGATAGAGAAACAGGTAAGATCTTAAAATCTTGGGACTATAAAAAAGTATTACCTCAAAATGTAGCCGGTTCAGGAAGCCAAGATGCACATGACTGGTTCCATAATAATGCAGTATGGTATGATAAAAAGACAAATTCTCTTACATTATCAGGTAGACACCAAGATGCTGTCATTAACTTAGACTATGAAACAGGTGATTTAAACTGGATTATTGGTGATCCAGAAGGATGGCCAGCTGAAATGGTAGAAAAATATTTCTTCACACCAGTAGGAGATGAATTTGACTGGCAATATGAACAACATGCTTGTGTTGTCCTTCCAGATGGCGATATTATGGTATTTGATAATGGTCACTTCCGTGCTAAATCAAAAGAAAACTATGTACCAGCAGATAAGAACTTCTCTCGTGGGGTAAGATTCCGTATTAATACAGAAGATATGACTATTAGACAAGTATGGCAATTTGGTAAAGAAAGAGGAAAAGACTTCTTCTCAACTTATATTTCTAACGTAGAATACTATGGTGAAGGCCATTACATGGTACATTCAGGTGGAGCAGGTACTTTAAGAGGGGAAACATGTAACGTACCTCCTGTTATGCATGAAGGTAAAGAAGAAGGCTTAGTGATGAATTCAATCACTATTGAAATTAAAGACGATGTGATTATGCATGAAATGCACTTACCAGGCAACTTCTACCGTGCAGAAAAACTTTCACTTTACTGTGAGGAAGATGTTTTAACATTTGGCAAAGGTGAGCTTCTTGGTTCATTAGGTGTTACAGAAGAAATGATGACGGAAGTACCAGCAGAAAACGGTGGTATGGTACCAGATACTTATAAAGTAAGAATTGGTGAAGAAGAAGACCGCATCATCTTAAAAGCAAGTTTTGAAAAAGGTCAACTTGTTATGATTATGCTTGAAGGTGAAGAAACTACACATCGTTATTTTGTACCAACAACAAAAAGACCATTCCTTGCAATGTGTGTAGGAACATTCCAGGAAACAGATGAAAGAGCTGTAGAGCATCCAATTAGTAAAGAAGGTCTTAAAGGTGACTTTAAAGTGACACTTCTTATTGATGATCAAAAGTATGAAACGGGTGTTAGTGTAACTTGTTAAGAAAAAGTAAAAGAGGCTATGCAAAGCATAATTTGCACAGCCTTTTTTCGTTGTAGTGAATAGTTTTATAAAAAAGGGTCTACACCTTAAAGAGAATGCTGTCAAAACATTGATAAATAGCATGAACGATAGTATAATGTTTACTTAAAAAGAGGAGGTTGAAAATGGAGATTAATAAAGACCAATTTAAGAAAATATTTTTAACTGCGGCAGCTATTATTTTATTTTACTGGGCGCTGCAAAATCATATAGAAGTAGCAGATTGGTTTAATCAAATCTTAGGACTTTTTGCACCTATTCTGCTAGGGCTTGCTATAGCCTTTATTATTAATATTCCTATGGCTGCTATAGAAAATAGACTTTTAAAAGCCGTACCTAATAGATTCAATAAGTTTAAGCGTCCTGTAAGCTTGGTTCTAGCTATGCTTCTTATGGTAGCAGTTGTAGTACTTGTTATGGTTATTATTATTCCAGAACTTGTACGTACTTTCTTGATTATTAAAGAAAGTATTCCAGGTTTTGTAACACAGGTACAAGATTTCTTAAATGATATCATTCAGTACTTCCCAGAGCTTCAAAGTGAAATGACCATTACGATTGACTGGGCAGAATGGGGCAAGAAACTTTTTGAATGGATTCAACGTGGTGCAACAGTTCTTGCAGGTTCTACTTTTAGTGTAATTTCAGCAACTTTTAGTGGGGTATTTACTTTTGTGCTAGGTCTTGTTTTAGCTATTTATGTATTACTTCAAAAAGAGAAGCTAGGCATGCAAGCTAAAAAAGTGATGTATGCTTATATTAAAGAGGATAGGGTAGAACATTTATTACGTGTACTCCATATAGCAAGTAGAGCATTTAGTAACTTTTTTACAGGGCAGTGCTTAGAGGCTATGATTTTAGGCGGAATGTTCTTTGTAACGATGTCTCTCTTTAATCTTCCTTATGAACTGATGATTTCAGTGACTATTGGGTTTACAGCACTTATTCCTATTTTTGGTGCTTTTTTAGGATGCTTTATAGGAGCCTTTTTAATCGTTGTAACCAATCCGGTTCAAGTTATTTGGTTTCTTATTTTATTCTTTGTGCTTCAGCAGTTAGAAGGTAACTTGATTTATCCTCGTGTTGTAGGAAGTTCAGTAGGCCTTCCAGGTATTTGGGTACTCATTGCTGTAACATTAGGTGGTAGTATGTTTGGTGTATTGGGTATGCTCATGATGGTACCGATGTGTTCAGTAGTCTATACTTTATTAGGTGAAAGCGTCAACAAGCGTATAAAGGATAGGAAAATTAGTAAGCATAAAATAACTAAAAAGTTTAACGTATAAAATACTGAAGCAAAGGTTAAGTTGAAACGATTAATAGATTGAAAAGCTTGTTCTAATGATTTATCACAGAGAAGAAGATAGCCTTGTGGTGAGCGTATCAGTGACTTTTGAATTTAAAGAGCTTATTATTGATAAAAAACTATAAAAGAAGTGATAGTTTACTATCACTTCTTTTAAATTGCGCTTTAATGATAGACAACCTATAATAAAAAAGAAGAAATAGATAGAAAAGGTGAAGAAAATGATTTATACAATAACACTCAATCCTTCATTAGATTATGTTGTGAGGGTCAATGATTTTCAAGTTGGTGGGATGAACCGATGTAGTGAAGAGCAGATTTATGTAGGAGGGAAGGGAATTAATGTTTCTCTGATTTTACATCAGCTTGGTATAGAAAATGAAGCATTAGGTTTTGTAGCAGGGTTTACAGGTGGGGAGATTATACGTCTGTTAGATAAGGCACAGGTGAAACATAATTTTATTACGCTTAAAGAAGGTATGTCCCGTATTAATATGAAGTTAAAAAGTGGTGAAGAAACAGAGATTAATGGAAGGGGACCTCATTTAGAAGTAAAGGATCTTATAGAACTTGAGCAGCAACTAGAGTGTATGAAGGAAGGTGACTTCCTTATTCTAGCAGGGAGTATCCCTTCTACATTACCAAGTGATACTTATGAGCAGCTGGTTAAAAAATTCAGTAGCCGTGGTATAGCTTGTATTGTAGATGCTACAAAAGATCTACTGCTTAATGTATTACCTTATGGGCCATTTCTTATTAAGCCTAACCATCATGAACTTGGGGAGCTTTTTGACATGGAACTTAAAACACATGAAGAGGTTATTCCTTATGCTAAAAAGTTACAAGAAAAAGGTGCTCGTAATGTACTCGTTTCTATGGCAGGATTAGGCGCAGTACTTGTAACGGAAGATGGCACAGTTCTTACGCATGAAGGCATAGACGGTAAAGTCAAAAATTCGGTAGGAGCAGGAGACTCTATGGTGGCAGGCTTTATTGCTGGTTATAAGGTAAGTGGAGACTTTAAAGAAGCACTGAAAATGGGTATGGCTGCAGGAAGTGCCACAGCTTTTGAAGAGGATCTTGCAACAGGTGAGCAAATAAAAAGTTTATTTCATAAGCTCTAAGCATAAATCTTTAGTCCTTCTTATATATAAATAATAAGAGAGACTGAGGGGGAATGCAGATGTATGACCACCATGAAAATAAATTGGGAATGCTTATTAGGGAGAGAGTAAGAGAAAAAAATTGGTCTATGCGTAGGCTGAGTCAATATGTACAGATGGACCAGGCAACACTTTCAAGAATTGTGAATGGCAAGCAAAAGGCAGGACTTGTTCATATGCAGAAACTATCACAGGCATTAGATTTATCGATGCATACACTTATTGAAGCAGCAGGTTTTCAGATGAATTTAGAAGAGCGGGAGACAAGCAAAGCATCTGTATCAGATGAGTACCCAGATTTGATGGACTCTATTTTTAAGTTTTATGGACTAGAAAAAGACCCTTTATTAATAGATAAAATTAAGGCAGAACTTATTAAATATGAGCCATATGCTTTGACACATGAAGGAGAAGATCTCATTGATAGAAGGCTAGGAGATAAAATAGAGGCTTTAAGTGCAGAAGGTCTACTTATTGAAAGGCTGAAAGTCCTTTATAAGCATTTTAAAGAAGAGGCATTATCTAGGGAAAAAAAACAAATTATAGGGAGTGGGTTATTATACTTTGTCATTTCAACAGATATTATACCTGATTATATCTTCCCAATAGGTTATTTAGATGATGTGATTGCCATTCGGCTTGTGGAAGAAAGGCTAGCTAAGTTATAAGTAAAATAGGAAAGTATACCTACTTTAGTATACTTTCCTATTTTCATTTATAAAGAGATTCCCTTGTCATAGGAAGCGTGTTGTTAACGCCCTTAGAGAATAAGATTTGATGTAAGTCTACAATCCCATTATTAAAGCAGGCGGCACAGGAACATAAATACATACGCCACATACGGATAAACTTTTCATCAAACATAGTCTCAATCTCAGGGAGATGTGCTTCAAAGTTCTTATACCACTCAAGTAAGGTCTTTGTATAATGTCTACGTAAGCTTTCTACATCTAAAGTATAGAAATGATGGTTAGCTGAAAGGGTGATAATTTCTCTAAGGCTTGGGATAACCCCACCAGGGAAGATATACTTTTTAATCCAAGCATCTCCTGGAGATTCAGTTAGTCCGCTAATATAGTGAAGGAGGCACAAGCCTTCCTCCTTAAGTACGGCATCTACAGCTTTAAAGAAAGTAGGGTATTCCTTACGGCCTACATGCTCTAGCATACCGACACTTACGATACGGTCAAACTTAAGGCCGGAATCAATAAGATCACGGTAATCCATAAGCTTCACATCGAGCAAGTCCGTAAGGCCTTCAGCTTGGATACGTGACTTAAAAGCTGCATGCTGCTCAGTACTAAGGGTAATGCCAAGTCCTTTTACTTTGTAGCATTTGGCCGCTTCAATAAGAAGATTACCCCAGCCGCAACCAATGTCAAGAAGTGTCTGACCTTCTTCTAAGTAGAGTTTCTTAAGTATATGATGGATTTTATTCATTTGCGCTTCATAAAGGGTGTCTGTATCTTTTTTGAAATAAGCACAGGAATAACTCATGGTTTTATCTAGCCAAAGCTTATAGAAATCATTACCTAAGTCATAGTGAGAAGAAACTTGCTGCTTCTGGGTCTTGGCATGAGTAGAAGTATGAAAAATATGAGGTAGTAGATGAAAGTGTGTATGAAAATGTCTCTTATATTTTAAGATGGCATCAAGGGATTCATATAAATCTCCTTCAATGTCAAGGGCTTTATTCATATAAGCTTCACCAAAGGCTAAGGTATAGCTTTTGATAAATTCCATTGTATGAATAGGTTCATTGAGGATAATTTTGAACTGTGAGGGGGGCGTTCCTACTTCTATTTCCTCTCCATCCCAAAAGCGTAAAGTAAAATGGGTATCTTTAAACTTGGAGACAAGTTCTTTAATAGGTGTCTTTTGCATAATCAAACCTCCTTATAAGCAAGTATGACCATAAACTTCCTATTTAATGCTTAGACAAGAAAATTTTAAAGAAAGGTATTGAATAGTGTAGAGTGGGAAATGTATAATGAATAAAGTTTGATATTTTAAGAAAGAAAAGGAAGTAATATGGATAAAAGAATTGATTTAACACAAGGACACATGGTAGGAAAGCTCATTAAACTTGCGATTCCTATTATGGGAACGTCTTTTATACAAATGGCGTATAACATGACAGATATGATCTGGATTGGACGCGTTGGCAGTAGCGCTGTTGCTGCAGTTGGAACAGCAGGCTTCTTTACATGGCTTGCTATGGCCTTTATTATGATTTCAAAAGTTGGAGCAGAAATAAAAGTAGCTCAGAGTATAGGGGAGAAGGACCTAGAAGGGACTAAATCCTATATTTTAAGTGCCATTCAGATTAATGTTGTTTTAGCTGTGCTTTATGGCTTATTCCTAATTGCATTTTGTAATCCACTTATTGGTTTTTTCAATTTAGGCGATGGTGAGATTATAGGTATGTCTAAAACGTATCTTATTGTGATGGCACTGGGTATGGTATTTTACTTTATCAATCCTGTTTTTACAGCCATTTTTAATGGGCTTGGAGATAGTAAAACACCATTTATTATGAATACAATAGGGCTTGTTTTTAATATGATTTTTGATCCACTTCTTATATTAGGATTTGGTCCTATTGCTCCAATGGGTGTATTAGGTGCGGCCCTAGCAACCGTAGCTGCTCAAATTATTGTAACAGTAGCTTTCATCATCGTTTTAATTAAAAGAAAAGAAAGCTACTTACGTATTAATTTATTTACAAAACCTAAATGGGACTCTATCAAAACTATTTGTATTATTGGCTTTCCTGGAGCTGTGCAAAGTGGACTCTTTACACTTTTCTCAATGGTGATTGGACGTATTATTGCTGTATTTGGCCCTGTACCAATTGCTGTACAGAAGGTAGGTTCTCAGATTGAAGCCATTTCATGGATGACGGCAGGAGGGCTTTCAACAGCACTTGGAACTTTCACAGGCCAAAACTATGGTGCTAAAAAGTATGACCGTATTGAAAAAGGGTTTGGCATTACAATGGGTATGGCGCTTATATTAGGTGTTTTTGCAACGGTACTTCTTATTGGATTTGGTAAACCACTCTTTTCTATCTTCATTCCAGAAGCAGAGGCTATTGCAGGTGGAGAAGTTTATCTTAGAATTTTAGGTTACTCACAGCTCTTTATGTGTGTTGAGATTACGATCACAGGTCTTTTTAATGGGCTAGGAAGAACTTATATTCCTTCTATTGTGGGCATTCTATTAACAGGTGCACGTATTCCGATGGCTTATTTCTTATCACAGCCTGGGATTTTAGGTATTAACGGGGTATGGTGGAGTATTAGTATTAGTAGTATTTTAAAAGGTTTAGTGCTGGCGAGCATTTGGTTCTATCTTGTAAAACGTAAAAAGCTTTATAAAGAAGGTGCGGTGATGGCAGATGCAGTATAAAAATAGCATTCAAGCTACTTTTATAGAAAGGCCTAATCGCTTTATTGCTTACTGTGAGGTAGAAGGCAAGCGGGTGAAGGTGCATGTTAAAAATACAGGACGTTGTAAGGAACTGCTTGTACCTGGCTGTACGGTCTATTTAGAACATGACCCAAATCCAAACCGTAAAACAGCATATTCTCTCATTACAGTACAAAAAGGTGAGAGGCTTATAAATATGGATTCTCAAGTACCTAATAAAGTATTTTATGAAGCCATTCAAGAAAAAAGTGTGACTTTGCCAGGTCTACTAGGAGATGTAACGCTTCTTAAACCTGAAAAGACTTATAAAAACTCTCGATTTGATGCGTACATTGAAACGAAGCAAGAAAAAGCTTTTGTAGAAGTCAAAGGGGTTACCCTTGAAGATGAAGGTATTGTACGATTCCCTGATGCGCCAAGCGAGAGAGCTGTTAAACACATTTATGAACTCATAGAAGCTATGGAAGAAGGATATAGGGCTTATCTTATCTTTATCATTCAAATGAAAGGTGTTAAGTATTTTACACCAAATCGTGTAACACATGAGGCTTTTGCCAAAGCAGTAGAGCATGCTGCGGCAAAAGGTGTTCATATCCTTGCTTACGACTGCAAGGTGACAGAAGAATCGATTAAAATAGGAGAAGACGTGAAAGTCATCCTTCAACCTTAGAGGGCTATTGCATAAGCAATAGCCTTTTCTTATAACCCATCCTTTTTGCATAATAGTACATAATTTAGCCACAGAATTTACAAAGTTTTGTCACAATCAGTTGGTATAATAAGGCAAGATCATAGAGATGAGAGGGGCACTATAGAATGCTAAAGAGAATCTACATAGCAGATGATGAAGCGAATATATGTAAGCTCATTCAATCTTTTTTAGAGAAAGAAGGATTTGAGGTCAAATGTTTTGGAAATGGAGTAGACCTTTTAAATCGTTTTAGAATAGATCCGGCAGATTTACTTATTTTAGATATTATGATGCCAGGAATAGATGGTTTAAGTTTGTGTGCCATGATTAGGCAAGAAAGTAGTGTACCTATTATTATTGTTTCAGCCAAAGATAGTGAGATTGATAGGGTAACAGGCATTACCATAGGAAGTGATGATTATCTCGTTAAACCCTTCTCTCCCCTAGAACTGGTGGCGAGGGTTAAGGCACTTTTTAGAAGAAATGAGCTTTTGCTGGGACAAAGTCATGTGGAAAGTGAAGTCCTTACCTATCACACACTTATACTTAATATGAAAATGCGAACTTTAATTATTAATGAGCGAGCTGTAACACTTACACCAATGGAGTTTGACTTCCTAGCTTTTTTGGTGAAAAACCAAGACCGTGCGGTCAGCAAAGTGGAACTTTTAAAAGAACTGTGGCAGGTAGACTTTGAAACAGATACAAGAGCAACAGATGATGTGGTAAAAAGACTACGTAAGAAATTAAAGGAGCACGGTAGCATTTCTATAGAAACGGTATGGGGGTTTGGTTATAGAATAGGCCAGGAGGTATAAAATGAAACTCAGTATACGAAAAAGTATTTTTTTACCTGTTGTTATTATTTTACTTTCCATTCCTATTTTGACTTATATTGTGTTTAATAAGACTTCTTCAATCTTTATGGAAAAGCAAGCTAGGTATGATTTAATGATGCTCTTAAAAACAATAGAGCCTTTTGTAGATCATACTTTTGGGAAATATATGAAATATCCGCCTAGAACAAAAGAAGAGCAGCTCATCTTCAAGCAGCTTCAAGCAGCAACTTTTTTTGATGAGATTAAACCTATTTTACAAAATGGACTTAATGAGACAAGAGTTATTCTATTAGATAAAAATGAAGAGCTTATTTATCCTATGGGGGGACATTTTGAAGAGGGTGCAAAGGCAATTTATGAGTACTGCATGGCAAATCCAGAAATCTTTAGAGAGAGTGGTAGCATTCATAAACGGACCATTGAGGATAAACACTATTTGATTGGAAGTATTCATAAGACTAATAATCCTAAGGCAAATGTGCAGTATATAATAGGCTATAGTATTGTGCCTAATACAGATAAATTTTTAAGTAGACTCTCTACGCTTGTCTTTGGTATAACAGGGATTATTGCGGTCATTATTTTACCATTTATATGGAATCTAGCAAATCGTATTTCAAATCCTATTAAGAATCTATGTAATCAGGCTAAAGCTATTGGAGAAAGTAATTTTACACAGAATCAAGAAGTAAGTAATTTGCAAGAGATTAAGGATTTAAATACCGCTATGAATGAGATGGCTATGCGTCTTGAAAGTTATGATAGAGGGCAGAAAGTATTCTTTGAAAATGTATCTCATGAGCTAAGAACACCTCTTATGTCTATAAGAGGCTATGCAGAAGGTATTGAGTGTGGTGTATTTGAAGAGACAACTTATCCAGCGGCGGTCATTATAAAAGAAAGTGATAAACTTGCTACTTTAGTTAATCAGCTACTGACACTATCTCGTATTGATAATGCGAAGCAGCGTATAGAGCTTCAGCCTATTGAAGTAACGGACTTTTTAAAAGGGCGTATAGAAGTCTTTAGACCTTTAGCAGAGCAAAAAGGGATTCTATTTAGATTGCAAGCAAAAAGGACACGTATTGTGGCAGATGAATACTTACTTGAAAGTGTTATTGATAATCTGTTTTCTAACTGTTTAAGATATGCCACATCCTCTATTTTGGTACAAGTTACTTCGGATGGCTTTATCATTGAGGATGATGGCAAAGGATTTGATACGGAAGACTTTCTTCATCTCTTTGAAAGGTTTTATAAAGGTCAGGGAGGGCAGACAGGGCTAGGACTTGCTATTGTGAAATCAAGTATCGAATATATGGGAGGACATATAGAAGCGCATAATGCTAAGGGACAGGGCGCTATCTTTAAACTTCATTTTCCAAGAGGCTACTAGAGGCTGATACAGTATGTATCAGTCTCTTTTGCTATATCTCCAAAAGGGTTACCTTCCTATAAGCTGCCACATTTTTGCCACAAAGTTGCCACCGGAATGCTCTAGGATAAGTTTAGATGAAAATGTAACATAGTCCTATAGTGCAGATTTAAAGGAGGTTATAAGATGCTTGAAGTGGTAGAAGTATCTAAGAAGTACGGTAATAAGCTGGCGGTAGATCGCATTAGCTTTACTGTAGGCAGTGGTGAAGTTGTAGGATTCCTAGGAACCAATGGTGCTGGTAAGTCCACCACTATGAATATGATTACAGGATACCTTTCCTGTAGCGAAGGGAAAATTACAGTAGATGGTCATGACATTTTAACAGATCCGGAAAAGGTAAAAAAACAAATAGGGTATTTGCCAGAAATTCCACCTCTTTATCAGGACCTGACAGTATGGGAAAGTTTATGCTTTACTTATGACTTAAAAAAAGTGAAATTAAATAAGAAGGAACATCTAAATGAGATTTGTGAACTCGTACAAATTACAGATGTAAAAAATAAACTTGTACATAACCTTTCTAAAGGGTATAAGCAAAGAGTAGGATTAGCTAATGCACTTATTGGTAATCCACCCCTTTTGATTTTGGATGAACCTACAGTAGGCCTTGACCCCAAACAAATTATAGAGATTAGAAAGCTTATTCATGAACTAGCGAAGACAAGAACGGTTATTTTATCTTCTCATATTCTTCAGGAGATAGAGGCTGTATGTGACCGTATCATTATTATTAATCAGGGCAAGATTGTGGCAGACGATACACCTATAAAGCTGATAGAAACGCAGCAGACGGAAAAATGTATTACATTGCAAGCTCAGGGTAAACCAACCCAAATCGTAAGCTTACTTAAAACGATTCCAAATGTAGAAGATGTAACTTACAAAATGACAACCCAGCAAGATGTGTATGAATATTACTTAGAGACAAAAGGGGTAGATGTACGTGCTACTTTATCCTTTGTGCTGGTCCAGAATCACATACCGCTTTTGGAACTAAGATCTAACCAGCCTACTTTAGAAGATGTATTTATGAAATATACAACAAAGAGTTACGATGCCTATACATTAGATGAAGAAGAAGGGGGAGAGGAAGATGTTTGCGATTTATAAGCGTGACATGCGTTCTTATTTTGTAACGCCTATAGGCTATGTGTTTCTAGCTATCTTTTATGCTATAGCAGGGTATTATTTCTTTGGCTATCAGCTTTATGGAGGTAATGCGGATTTTAGTTATTTATTTGATGCACTTTTTAGTATGGTCATTTTCTTATCACCGCTTTTAACTATGAAAATGTTTAGTGAGGAAAAGAGACATAAGACAGATCAAGGACTGATGACAGCGCCTGTTAGTCTTACGGGTATAGTAGCAGGCAAATATTTAGCAGCTCTTAGTATTTTTATGTTAGCCCTTGCTATTACCCTTTTATATTTAGGTATCGTAGCAGTGAAAGCACCTGTAGAGTTAGCTGTATTTTTGGGGCACTTTATAGGGATGTTTTTACTAGGCGGAGCCCTTTGTGCTATAGGGATGTTTGTATCTGTTTTAACGGAGAGTCAAGTTATTGCAGCCGTTGGGACTATTGGATTTGGTATATTCTTTACTATGGTTGACTCAGTAGGTGTGATGTTAGGTACGCCACTCATAGAAAAAGTTTGCAATTATTTATCTTTCTATACACATTATCAAGATTTTACAACAGGTCTTTTAAATATAGCGGATGTCATATTCTTTGTCTCTATTGCAGCTCTCTTTATCTTCTTGACTGTTAGAGTACTAGATAAAAGACGTTGGAGTTAAGGAAGGGATGTGAGGAAATGAAAAAGAAGTTAACTGTACAGAAAAAAACAGGGATTATGAGTACGGCAATTACTTTGATTGTGGTGTTATGCCTTATTGTTGTCAATGTTATTGCCTCTGCCTTTACAGAAAAATATCCAGTGAAAATAGATTTAACCTCTAATAAGGCCTTTGAGCTATCTGAAGACTCTATTAAATACATAAGTGATTTAGATAAAGACATTACGATTACTGTTATGAATACACGAGATAGCTTTGCTAGAGGTGGTGAATACTATGAGCAGGCTATAACTGTTGTAGAGCAGTATGCTAAGTATAACGATAATATTACGTTAGAATTCATAGATTTAATGGCTAATCCAACATATGCTTCTGAGCATGCTGATTTAAGTATTAGTGTTAATGATATTTTAGTAGCATGTGGTGAAAATACACAGAAGCTAACAGCTTACGACCTTTTCAACATTCAACAGTCTTGGTATGGTGGTAGCATTACGTCTTCTAATGCTGAACAAGCTATGACAGGTGCTATTATGAATGTGACAAGTGAAGAGAAAACAAAAGTAACCTTTTTAACAGGACACGAAGAAAATGAAAATATAAATTTAGAAGATCTACTTGAGAAAAATAACTTTGAAGTAAATAGTATCATGCTTCAGGCTGAGGCTATCCCAGAAGACACAGAGATTTTGATTGCTATTGCACCACTTAGAGATTATACAGAAGAAGATATAGAAAAATTGGATAGCTTTATGATGGAAGCATCTGAAAAAAATAAAACCATGCTATACTTTGCGTCCGCGGAGCAACCAGAGCTTCCTGTATTAGAGGGATGGCTTGAAAAATGGGGCTTATCTGTACCACGCGTTATGGTAGCAGAAACAGACCAAAATAGAGTAATTAGTAATAATGCTTACTTTGGTATTGCAGATATAGATGATTTTCTTGTTACAGAGCATATGACCAATACAGATATTCCACTTACTATGCCATTTGCTCGTCCAGTAGAGATGTTATTTACAAGTAATATGGGCTATAACACAGGAAGCCTTCTTGCTTACTCTGAATCTGCAGGGATTATTGATGAAGATGTTAATTCCGTAGAGGATATTGTTCAGGAAGGGCCAATTAGTGTTGCAGCTAAATCTACTTATAATCAAGATGGCGTAAATGCTATGCTATGTGTATTTGGTTCTGATATGATTTTAAACGAGCAGTTTTTAAATAGCAGTTCACTTGCTAACATGGAATACTTCTTATCTTTCTTTAATACAGTAGCAGATCGTGAAAATGTATTTTCTATTGCACCAAAAGTTTTAGGAGGGGGTTCTTTTACTTTAACGCAGGGGCAAGTACTCTTATATACAGTAATGCTTGTTATTATACTTCCAATTGCTGTACTTGCAGTAGGTATTACTATTTGGATTAAACGAAGAAGGAGTTAGATACCATGAGTAAACAGACTAAGACTTTAATAGGTTGTACGCTTCTTTTAGTCCTTCTGCTAGGAGGAGCAGCCTTTGCACTCACATGGGAAGGCGTACCAGAAGAAGAGACTGCAGCAAGTGAGAGCATAGAGCTTATAAAAGAGGAAAAGAATCAAGTAAGTAAAATAAAACTTGAGACAGATACGGAGCAGATAGAACTTATTAATCAAGGTGAAGAAGAAGGTTTTAGTGTAACAGGTCTAGAAAATATGCCCCTTTCTACTAGTGCTGTAAATAGCATTGTTGAGGCATGTATCAATCTTGAAGCGAGTCAGGAAATCAAAACAGAAGAGGCTTTAGATTTAGCTCTATATGGATTAGAATCACCTGCTATTAAAGTTCAAATGGATATGCAAGATGGAAAAGCGTACCAGTTAGCTATAGGAAATGAAGCACCATCTTATCAAGGGCAGTATGTTCTTTTTAATGATAAAGTGTACTTGATTAGTACAAGTGTTGCTATGAGCTTTGACCAAACACTCTATGATTTTGTGGAAACGCAAATTCTGCCTACCAAATCAAGTGATGTACATATTGAAGAATTGGTATTAAAAAATACAGGAAGACCTGAAATAAAACTTACTTATGTACCAGAAGAAACAATTGTTACAGAAAAAGAACCTGAAGAGGGAGAAAATGTAGACGCAGCCCCTGAAGATACTGCACAGAATGGAGAAGCTGATGCTGCATCAGTAGATACATCAGAGTCTAAAGAAACAGAAGTAGAGGAGGAAGTGATTCCAGCTTATTATAAAATGACAGCACCGTATGCAAAGGATCTTACAACTTATGATGTAACTTCTTGGGCAGATGGCCTATTTAGTATCTATGCTACAGCTGTTGAAGGGATTCGTGTAGATGAGCAGAAAATGAAAGATTATGGATTTGATGCTCCTCTTTCTGTTCTTGAAATAAAGCTTTCAGATGGGCAAAATTATAGATTAACCGTTACAAGACAAAATGACACTTATTATATGATGAGAGAAGGGACGCCGATTATTTATAATGTTAACCAAAGTGATTTAAGCTGGCTCGATATTACACCTATAACACTGACACGCAATATGTTTGAAAATAGAACAAGTGATGATATAGCAAGTATTAGCGTTACAACGGAGTCAGAGACATTAAATCTTATACCAGATGGAAAAGAACTTACAAGTGAAGAGCTTAAAGAAGTAGGCAATATGATTATAGCTTTCACACCAACTAAAGTAGAGCCGGTAGAAAGTTTTAATTTGCAGACGGTAGCTACCATTACGTTAAGTTATAAAGATGGAAAAACAGATAGATTAGAACTGATTCCAACTGGAAGTGGAGAGCTTTATATGGTACTTAATGGTGTATGTGAATACACAACGAATGAATGGAGTTTTACATCACTCCTTGAAAAATGTAAGAGTGTATATGAAGAAGTAGAAGAATAAATGGAGTAAAAAAGTCAGCCTTTAAAGGTTGACTTTTTTGCATATAAATAGGTAAAAATCAATATATTTTGCTAAAACTAAAAAAAGTTATGTTTTATGTATTTGGAATATTTAGTATAATAAAATTACATTTAATTTATTATAAGGTTTAAATATACCAGAAACAAAAGATAGGGGAGGGGTAAGATGAGTTTAATCGAAGTACAGGCATTAAGTAAAAGCTATAGGAATACGATTAAAGAGCCAGGGGTAAAAGGTGCTTTTAAACATTTAATACATCCTAAATATGAGGATAAAGTGGCTGTATCACATGTTAGTTTTACAGTGGAAAGAGGGGAGAAAGTGGCTTATATTGGCTCTAATGGAGCAGGTAAATCTACTACAATAAAAATGCTGACAGGTATACTATTACCAACATCAGGTAAAATTTCAGTAAATGGTCTAGATCCGCATAAAAATCGCATAGAGAATACTAAAAATATTGGTGTTGTATTTGGGCAGAGAACACAGCTTTGGTGGGATATTCCTATTATAGAGTCTTTTAAGTTACTAAAAGATATTTATGAAATTCCAGGACCTATGTATAAGAAAAATTTAGAGATATTTTGTGATATATTAGGGATGGAGCAGTTTATCCATCAACCCGCTAGAAAGCTATCTTTAGGCCAGAGGATGCGTGCCGATATAGCCGCTTCACTTTTACATAATCCACCTATTCTTTATTTAGATGAGCCAACTATAGGACTCGATGTAGCTGTCAAGGAGAAGGTGCATGAATTTTTAAATTATATTAATAAGGAGAAGAAGACAACCATTTTATTAACAAGCCATGATTTAGCAGATATAGAAAAAATATGTGATAGAATAATCATCATTGATCAAGGTACAGTGATTTATGATGATACCATTCAAAAGATTAAAGGTGAACTGATTTCAGAAAGAAAAATAAATGCCCTTATAGAGGATACAGGAAATGTCTTAGAAGAGAAACTGAAAAATTTACCTGTAACCGTTATAAGAGAAGATACTAATAAGGTAAGTATTTTATTTAGTCAAAATGAAATAGCAGCGGTTACCATACTTGAAAATATGCTTCAGATAACGGGTATTCAAGACTTTTCAATAGAAGAGCCAGGACTTGAGCAGCTTATTAAAAAAGTCTATAATGGTACCTTTTTAATAAGCTAGGAGGTGAATAATGAAAAAGTATATCTCTCTTTTTAAATGTGCAGTACAAGAAACTATGATTTATAGATGGAACTTTTTCTTTGGTATTCTCTCGAAGTTTGCTGTAACAATTGTTATGTTTTATATTTGGAGAATTATGTTTAAATCTAATCAGATCATAGCAGGATATACATGGGAGAGTATGAAGGTTTATTTATTCGTTTCTTTCTTATGTACGTCTACTATTTCATGGAATGCAGAAATGAGCATGTCAAAAAAAGTTATTCAAGGTAATATTATTGCTGATTTAATTAAACCTGTTAATCTCAGGACAGTCACTTTAGTACAAGCTATAGGAAATAGTTTTTTTAGTAATTTATGTGCAATAGGCATTATGTTTTATTTTGCTATATTTATTTTTAAGGTATCTTTGCCAACAGATTTTCAAATATGGATTTCGTTTCTTATAAGTATAGGGTTATCTTTTTTGCTTAATTTTATCTTAAGTTATATCTTTTCTTTATTTAGTTTTTGGACTTCAAATGTTTACGGTATAGCAACGGCTAGGTCTACTATTTCTAACTTTTTTTCAGGTGCGTTAGTCCCACTTGAACTCTTTCCACCCCTATTAGCAAGAATTGCTTTTCTACTACCTTTTAAGGGAATAGTATATATACCCACTTCTATTTTTATAGGAACTTTAAGTGGAAGTGAGATCTATCATGCACTTATGGGACAGACAATATGGCTGATG
Source organism: Zhenhengia sp. (assembly GCF_046966505.1). Taxonomy (NCBI): domain Bacteria; kingdom Bacillati; phylum Bacillota; class Clostridia; order Lachnospirales; family Lachnospiraceae; genus Zhenhengia; species Zhenhengia sp. The sequence continues at coordinate 291,553 of NZ_JBKVCH010000001.1, read as the reverse complement.
GTATTGTGGGGAATAAGTAGCCTATTATGGAAGCAGGCTGTTCAACAAGTTACCATTAGTGGAGGTTAATATGACGACTATCAATAAGTTTATAAGTCTTTATATAAAACTTATGATTCAACAACTAAAATGTATGATGGCATATAAAATGGATTTTCTCATTATGCTAGCTTTTACATTTTTTACACAGATTTCAGGCTTATTTTTTATTTATCTTATCTTTTCAAAAATCCCTTATATAGATGGATGGAATATGTGGGAAGTCATTTTTATGTACGGAATGATTTATTTTACAGAAGGTGTAATAAATTTTTTGTTTGAAGGAACTTGGTTGTTAGGTCAATATATCCATTCAGGTAATTTAGACCGCTATATTTTAAGACCACTTCCTATAGGGATGCAGGTTTTAGCAACTAAAATTAACCTAGATGGTTTTGGAAAGATTCTCATTAGTGCCTGTATGATGGCAAAAGCTTTAAGTATGCTAGAAGTGAATTGGAACCTCGCTAAGGTAGGGATGTTTATACTTTTTATACTATCGGCAAGTATTATTCGCGTTTGTTTGAACTTATCAGCTAATTGCACTTGCTTCTGGCTCAAGAGTGGTAACACATCTTTTGCGCATCTGATTCACACTTTTTCTGAGTTTGGTAAGTATCCTCTGACAATTTTTCAGACAGGTATTCAGTTTGTACTTATTTTTATCATTCCTTATGCCTTTATTAGTTTTTTTCCCACTTTGTATATTTTAGATAGAGGGGAGTATGCTGTTATAGGTTTATTAACACCTGTAGTAGCACTGATTACCATATGCATTACGTTTGTTATTTTTAAACTGGGACTCAGAGTATATGACAGCCCGGGCAATTAATACAAGAGTGTATTGAGTATGTTGATTTCTTTCTATAGGACCAAAATAAGAATATAACAATAAGGTTGTATAGTGATTATTATAGGGAATAGTCATAGGCTTATTAATGGGATAGAGTCTTTCGTAAATTAATCCTTGCCAAGTGGTCAACTAAGGATACTAGGGATGAATAAATTAGGCCTAAATTTAACTTTAAAGACAATAAAAAGAGGAAACCTTAGTATTCCCAAAGTTTCCTCTATGATTTAATCGGAATGACCAGACTTGAACTGGCGACTCCTCGCCCCCCAGACGAGTGCCCTACCACCTGGGCCACATTCCGATACAAAACAATGAAAAGTGTTTTATATTCTGAATTATATCATGTGAAGATGGAAAAATAAACAAAAAAATGAGGAAATGTCATTGATTTTTTTTAGATGACTTGAATTCTTCAAGAAACCTTTACAATATCTAGCCTAGGCTATACTGGATGTATATGGGAATGCTTTTAAGGCTCATATGGGACTTAACTTAGTAAATTATCTATGATAGAATAAGAAATCATAAGAGATAATTGATATTATTTAAAAATTTTTGTTCTATAAATTAGTCGTTAAAGGAATGATGTATGTGAGTATTAGAATACAAAAGAGAAATGGTACTTTTGAACCACTTTGTATAGAGAAAACAAAGAAAATGGTTGAATTAGCCTGTGAAGGGCTTGCAGGTTGTGATCCTTTAGAACTGGAATTAGACGCACATATTCAGTTTAGAGATGGGATGACCACAGCAGAAATTCAGAAAATTCTTATTCAGACAGCTATTGAAAAAGTTATTCAAACGCAAGTAGATGGTTTCGGTAATGCAGTTAAGACCACTCACACAAACTGGCAGTATGTAGCAGCAAAGCTACTTGCTTTTGATCTTTATAAAAAAGCTAAAATCAATAGAGGTTACAATCATTTTGGTTATGGGGACTACTTTGAACTTGTAAAAAAGATGGTAGAGATGCATCTGTACGGGGAGTACCTAACAGCAGTTTATACAGATGAAGAAATTAAAGAACTTGCAGCATATATTAAGCCGGAACGTGATTATTTATTTAACTATGAAGGACTAAAACTGCTTGCAGACCGCTATTTAGTAAAAGGGTTCAAAAAAGAAGTGTTTGAATTACCCCAAGAGCGTTTTATGACCATTGCTATGCATTTAGCTATACCTGAAAAAGAAAATAAGGTGTACTATGCTAAAGCTTTCTATGACCTGATGAGTCAGCTTAAAATGACTTCTGCTACACCAACACTTGGTAATGCAGGAACACCTTTCTATCAACTTAGCAGTTGCTTTATTTCAGCTGTAGGGGATAATCTTTGGTCTATCTATGATGTAAATCAGAAATTTTCACAGGTTTCTAAACATGGGGGCGCGCTAGGCATTTATCTTGGAAAAGTAAGAGCGCTTAATAGTGAAATACGTGGTTTTAAAAATGCATCAGGTGGGGTAATTCCTTGGGTAAGACTTTATAATGCTACAGCTGTAGCTGTTGACCAATTAGGAAAGCGTAAAGGTGGGACGACTATTACCCTCGATGTGTGGCATAAAGATTTATATGATTTCTTAGAAATTAGAACTAATAACGGTGATGACCGTAGAAAAGCGCATGATGTATTCCCTTGTGTAGCTATTCCAGATTTATTTATGAAGCGCCTGGAAAAGAGAGAAGAGTGGAGTTTATTTGACCCTTATGAAGTAGAAAAGCTTATGGGTTATAGACTAGAAGATGCCTTTGATGATATAGAAGATGAAGCCTTTACAAAGCGTTATCTCGAATGTGAAGCAAATTCATTCTTACAACGTATTACGGTTAAGACATTAGATATTATGAAAAAAATCATGAAGAGTGCTGTAGAGACAGGAACACCATTTATCTTCTTTAGAGATACAGTAAATAGAGCCAATGCAAATAAGCATGCCGGCATGATCTATGCTTCTAATCTCTGTCAGGAGATTGCTCAAAATGTAAGTGAAAGTGAAAAGATAGAAGAACAGATTATAAATAAAGATGGTATACCAGAAGTGCTAACAACAGTAAAATCTGGGGATATGGTTGTATGTAATTTAAATTCTATTAACTTAGGAAAAACTGAAATAGATGAGCTTAAAGATAGTATTCCACTGCAGATTAGAATGCTGGATAACGTTATTACACTTAATCAATTACCTGTAGCAGAAGCAAAAATTACAGGAGATAAATACCGTGCCATTGGTCTAGGAACAAGTGGTTATCAGCACTACTTAGTTAACCACAATATTGCATGGGAAAGTGAGGAGCATCTTGAAGTAGCTGATAAGCTATTTGAAGAAATTGCTTATCAAGCTATTAAAGCTTCTATGGAACTGGCTAAAGAAAAAGGTGCTTATCCTGCATTTGAAGGATCAGAATGGCAAACAGGTAAATATTTTGAAAGACGTGGCTATACTTCTCCAAGATGGCAGGCTTTAAAAGCAGAAGTACAAAAACATGGTGTAAGAAATGGATACATTATGGCAGTGGCACCTACAGGTAGTACGTCTAATATTGCCAATACAACAGCTGGGATTGATCCAATCTTTAAGAAGTTCTTTATTGAGGAGAAGAAAGGGAGTTTCACACCAAAGACAGCACCTGACTTGTCTATGGAGAATTTCTGGACCTATAAAGAAGCGCATACTATAGACCAACAGTGGAGTATTAAAGCTTGTGGGATTAGACAAAAACATATTGATCAATCACAGTCCTTTAATTTATATATAACACCAAATATAGCAGCTAAAGATATTCTAGATATGTATACAGAATCTTGGCGATTAGGCGTTAAAACACTTTATTATGTAAGAAATCAATCTTTGGAAATGGATGAATGTACAAGTTGTTCAAGCTAGGAGTTTAAGAGAAAAGGGGTTATAAAATGGATAAAAAAATGATATTTAATCAAAGAGGCGATAGAGGAACGCAGTCTATGATTAATGGGAATACAACGAACTTAAGAGAATGGAATCGTATCAAATACGATTGGGCGAATACCTTATACCGTACTATGCTCAATAATTTCTGGATTCCAGAAGAGATTTCTCTACATGAAGATGTGAAGCAATTTCCTTATTTAACAGAGGGGGAAAGAAATGCCTTTGATAAGATTATTTCTTTCTTAAACTTCCTAGACTCTGTACAGTCAGAAAATCTTCCTAACTTATCACGCTATATTACAGCAGCAGAAGTTTCTTCCCTTCTTAATATTCAAGCTTTTCAGGAAGAAATTCATGCGCAGAGCTACTCTTATATCTTGGATACAGTAACCAATCCTGTGACAAGAGATGCTATCTATGATATGTGGCGAGAGGATGAGCACCTTCTTAAACGTAATCAATTTATAGCAGGCATCTATCAAGCTTTTAATGAGGAGCCTACAACCCATAATTTTTTAAAAGCAATTATGGCTAACTATATTTTAGAGGGCATTTATTTCTACTCAGGCTTTAGTTTCTTCTATACCCTTGCAAGACAAGGTAAAATGACAGCTACAAGTACACTTTTTAAATATATTAATAGGGATGAAGTAACGCATTTAGTTTTATTTCAAAATATATTAAAAGAGCTAAAAAAAGAGAATCCCGACTTGTTTACACCGGCCTTTGAAGAAGAATTAAGAGAAATGATGCGCATAGGTGTAGAGCACGAAGTGGCTTGGGGGCAGTATGTGACCAATAACCAAATCTTAGGGCTTAATGATGTGCTTATAGATAGTTATATTAAGTACTTATCTAACTTAAGACTAAAAGCTATTGGCCTTGAGCCTTTATACTTAGAGATTACTGCTCATCCTATGGCGTGGATTGACAACTTCTCCAGTCTTAATGCTACCAAGACAGATTTCTTTGAAGCTAAAGTAACCAATTATACCAAAGCGGCAGTATTTGATTTTGATTCATTAGAATAAATTCCAAAAGGAACTGTTTAGAAAAACAGTTCCTTTTTATTATTTTGAACTAAATACATATAAAATAAATAACTTAAGCATAAAAATAAAGGACAGGCTATATTAGAAATTCATAGAATAAGTGTATACTAAAAGAGATTACTTACACATGTAGGGAGGTATGTATGTCAATATATATTAAATTTGAAAACGTATGTAAATCTTTTCGTCATGAAGAAGTCTTAAAGCATGTAAACTTTGAGCTTAAGAAAGGCCAAATTTATGGTTTTGTAGGTCGTAATGGTTCAGGAAAAACCGTGATCTTTAAGATGATTACAGGTCTTATGAGACCTTCATCAGGTCAAATTTTCTTAGAAGAAGTTAATATGACTCATTCTAAACAATTTCCAAAATCTATTGGTGCACTTATTGAAACTCCAGGTTTTATTTCCCACTATAGTGGTCTTAAAAACCTTAAGATTTTAAATGGTCTATCTGAAAAGCCTGTGTCTCTAGAAGAATTAAAAGAAAGTATGCGTCTTGTAGGGCTTGATCCAGATAACAAAAAGCCTGTTCGTACCTACTCATTAGGAATGAAACAGAAGTTAGGCATTGCTCAGGCTGTTATGAATAAACCGGATTTACTTATTTTAGATGAGCCTATGAATGGATTAGATGAGGAAAGCGTAAAGCGTATGCGTCACTTTTTCAAAACGCTTAAAGAAGAGCATGGTGTAACCATTTTACTGGCTAGCCATAATAAAGAGGACATTCAAATCTTATGTGATGAGTTATTTTATATTGCAGATGGCACCTTAAGAGCACAGAAAGAAACGCAGGCAGGGGTGAGTGCATGAGATGGTTTATAACAGATTTTAAAAGGGGACTAAGTGAACGTAGCTTTTTAGGCGCTATAGCCCTAGGTATACTGAGTTTAGCCTTAGGTTTAGCTTATTATGTATATGGACAAGATACCTATACAGCCGATCAGGCCTTTATTGTCAGTCAATCCTTTGCTATGCCTTTTATTGCACCACTTCTAGCTTCTATGGTTTATAGCAATATGAATATGCTAGAGAAGGATTCAGGCTATAGGAACTTGCTTATTTTAAAGCATAAGGGGAAGAACTATACTTTGAAAAGATGGTTTGTTAACAATATCCTTTCAGGTATAGCACTTTTTATCCCTATGCTTATGTTATACGGTGTATGCAGCCTTTTCTCACCTTATGTGCAGCAGGAAGAGATAGTAGGCGTTATGTTATTAGGCTTTTTATTCGGTTTTGTCTATGGGTCTTTTGCCTATAGCCTGACATTTGTTAATAGAAAACGGTATATTCCTATTGTAACGCCTCAGGTTTTATATTTACTCTTTATCTATGCTTTTCCTTATTTAAATCTGGAAAAATTCTATCCGCCACTAAGCTTTTCACCATGGCTTATGAGGACTCATGTAGATATACAGCTCATTACCCTTGAACTACTCATTATACTTGGGATATCTGGTGTACTTGTAGTAGGTAGTATGCTTTATAGAAAGGGGGAAACGTTATGGTTACAGCAAAGATGATTCGGTATAATATCTCTGAAAGTTTTAATTTAGTAAGATGGTGCCTGACCATTATTGCTTTTGCCTTTGCATGTGTTGTAAGTGTGGCGAAGTATATACAAATATCAGATATGACAGCCATTACGTTTTCATCTCTTGAGATAACTTATTTAATTTTAAATGATACGGTAAGCCTTATTTATATTTATTTACCTCTTTACTTATTCCTTATATGCGGCATTATGTTTGATGATAACTTTGGTTCTTTAGAAGTCATTAAGTGCCAAAGTAGAGGAAAATGGCTTGTTGGGAAATGGGTCACTTTATTGTTTTATACCCTTTTATTTTTTGTAGCACTTTTTACGCTAAACTTTTTAATCAGTGATCAAGTCTTTCCTTTTAGTGCAAGTTGGAGTTCAGATTTCCTTAAAGTACAGGTAAACATGGGGCAAAGTGCAAGAAACTTTATTTACACACCTTTTCAAACCATAGGCTTATCCTTAGGTTCTGTATTTAGCTTGTATTTGGCAGTAGGTATGCTCAGTATGGTCTTTTCACTGCTTACGCATAAGGAAGCTTATGCGTTATTCCTATCTTTAATAATAGGTATTTTAACAAGTGCTGTATTTGTGTATGTACTAGACTTTACAAGCCAAATGAGTGTCGCTTCTTTTGCATGGCGTAATGGTATACTCTTTGCAAGTATGGTACTTACTTTTATAGGTGCTCTTTGGATTACGTATAAAAGAGACTTTAATATAGAGCGAAAGGAATAGGAGGGTAGAACATGATTAGAAATTTAATGAAACTAGGTGTCCTAGCCGCCGTTACAGGTTTTTCCTTAAACTTTGCAAGTCAGACTATTAATGAAATGGTTATTGCAGTACATAAAAGAGAAAAGACTATTGCAGATGCAATTATTAAGCAGCAGGTGCAAGAAATGCTTAAAGAAGCAGAAAAGGAGATTGAAAAGGTACAAGAAGAAACAAAAATAGAAATCAAGCAGGAAGAAGTAGCCATTAAACCACCTCTTCCCCAAAAGCCTAAAAAAGACAAGCCAAAAGAAGAAAAAGAAGAAGAAAAAGTAGAACAGGTAGAAGTTGCTGAGGTTCAAGATGAAATGATTATAGAGGAATCTGAGCAAACTGAGGTGACGGTAGATGGCGCAGCAACGGATGCCAACTTAGATATGACTACTTACTATGCACTTACCAAAGAAGATATTACTTATATAGGTGAGTATTTAGTAGATCACTATTTCTTATTTGGGTATGAATACTATCAGGCAGAAACAGACCCTGTACGCTATGCACGTAAAAAACTTGCAAGTGATATGGAGGACCATGTTATTGGGAGTATAGGAGATAGCTTGACGCTCTTAAGGGATATGAAAAGCCTAAATAGTGCTACGCTTACGCCACTTGCTGAAAATGCACATTTATTAGCAGCGCAGTTCAAAGAAACTTATAAGGATGTAGCCAGTCAGGGCGAAGAGTTTGCACGTATTTATGAGAGTGTTAATAGCTTTATGGATACTTACCTAGCTACATTAAACAAGGCAGAAGAGACTTTTAAAATGTTAGAAGAAACCACCAACAAGGCACTTGTTCTGCCTATGCTTTTAAAAAGTATGAATCAGGACTTATTACCAAGTGTGAAAGATGTCCTAAATGAAGGATTTGCTCTAAAGGAGCAGACAAATAAAATTTATATAGAAGGACTAGAAGCAGATTTCCTTATTACGCCAGAAGAAGTTATGGATATTATCGAAAATCCATACAGCATTCTTCCAAATAAAGTACCACCTACTACACCTAATGAACCGAATACAGTAGTACTAGAGGAGGAGATTCAGCCACCTGTGACCACAACATCTAAACCAGCCGAGTCAGATGTATTAAAAGAGTCTGAAGTAGGTCATGCTACTCATGAAGAAGCTACAAATCTGCAAAGTGAGGAAACTTTAGAAAGCGAAGGAAACTAGAAATGAAAATAGATACACATATTCATATTACCCCCCCAGATATCATAAAGGATTGGAAAAAAATTGGACAGCGTGAGCCTTACTTCAATTTATTGTCTGCAACGCCTCATAATAAGTTTGCCACTTATGAAACAGTAGCAAATCATTTAGAGGAGGAAGGTTTTGATAAAGGTGTAGTATTCGGATTTTCTTTTCAGGATATGGGACTATGTAGATATGTCAACGATTATACGATGGAAGCAGTTAAGCAGTATCCTGATAAGTTTATTGGTTTTATGACCATGCCTGCCCATCATAAAGATTTAGAAAAAGAAATTATAAGGTGTTATGAAGGTGGGTTAAGAGGTATAGGAGAATTGTTCCCAGAGGGGCAGAATTTGCAGCTTGAAGGGCTTCATCATACGGCATTAAAAGCATGTTGTATGAACTATAATTTGCCTGTACTTCTGCATGCTAATGAACTTGTAGGACATGAGTATGCAGGTAAAACAAGCGTGAGTCAGAAAAGCATTGAAACCTTTGTACGTAATCATCAAGAAATTCCTATTATACTTGCGCATTTTGGTGGGGGACTTTTATTTTATGAACTGATGAAAGAAATAAGAAGCAGTTTTAAAAATGTTTACTATGATACAGCAGCAGCTGTCTTTTTATATGAGCCCACTATTTATAAGGTAATTCGTGAAATTGGTATACTGGATAAACTACTCTTTGGCAGTGATTATCCACTTCTTCCTATCAGCCGTTATGAAGAAGGACTTAATATACTTAAAGAAGAAGAAAAGAAAGCAGTTATGGGCGGAAATGCACTAAAACTCTTTGAAACATGTCATATATTGTAGTAAAGTTTTCAGGAAAACTCCTTGAAAAATATTCCGAATTTAATTAAAATGTAATATATATGTAATATTTTTAAGGGGGCAGTTAGGGGATGTTAATTCAAGTAGGTGGGCTTTTAAAAATATGTATTACAAAATTGAAGAGGGGGTTAAGAGAAGAGAGAGCGGCTTTCAATCCTAATCCTTTTACAGCAGAGCATGAACAGGTGCTGTCAGCCATAAGAGGGTATCTAAAGGTGTATATAGAGGAAGAAGTAGAAAAAGTTATACATGATCAGCAGATGCTTATTTTTACGAATGGTATAGATAGGCCCTTTGTACGTGAATGTGAAAAACAGGAAAAGCAACTTGGACAGCTTATTACAGTTGCAGAGCGTGAAATAGAACATACTCTTACAGAATATGAAAAAGCTTTTTTAACCTATGCTTTTTATAATGAAGTAGAAGATACCATCTTAAGACGTGTATGGCAACTCAATTTCTTTAATGTTAAGAAGCTTTGTATCCTCCTGCAGGCTGGGCAAGAAATTCTATATACAGACCTTCAGGAAATATATGCAGCTTATGACAGTAGGAAGATTTGGAAGTATCATTTAGAACAATAAAATAGACCCTACAAAAAAGTTATCTTCTATTATAAGGAAGGTAACTTTTTTATAGTCAATTTACATTTTCCATGATATGATAGATAAGATAAATGCGTATAGAGTGGAGGATTCATATGAGTTACAAAAAAGAGTTTATTGAATTTATGGTGCGTTCAGGTGTACTTACTTTTGGAGATTTCACAACTAAAAGTGGTAGAAAAACACCTTACTTTGTAAACACAGGAAACTATAAAACAGGTTATCAAGCAGGGAAACTTGGTGAGTTTTATGCAAAATGTATTACAGAAAATATAAAAGATGATGTAGATGCTTTATTTGGACCAGCTTACAAAGGAATTCCATTATCTGTAGCAACAGCTATTTCTCTTGCAAATAATCATGATAAAGATGTAAACTACTGTTTTAACCGTAAAGAAGCTAAAGACCATGGCGAAGGTGGTACAATGGTAGGATACAAACTTCAAGATGGAGACAAAGTGATCATTGTAGAAGATGTTATCACAGCTGGAACAGCTATTCGTGAATGCCTTCCTATTTTAAAAGCAGCAGCAAATATTGAGATTGCTGGACTTGTTATTTCTGTAGACCGTATGGAAAGAGGCCAATCAAACAGAACTGCTATTCAAGAAATTGAAGAAGAATTTGGTATAAAAACATACCCAATCGTTACAGTGAGAGAAATCATCGAAACACTTCATAATGTAGAAATCGATGGAAAAGTTGTAATCGATGATGAAATGCGTGCACGTATGGAAGCATATCTTGCTGAATACTGCGTAAAATAGTTAGAAAAGTAGCTAGCAAAAAGAATGCCCAGGGAATCCTGGGCATTCTTTTTTACTTTCAGTATAAAGAGAATATTAAATAAGTACAATGATGAGTTATATGAATGAGATTCAACTATTAGTTCAATTTTTAATATATTAAAGTATGTAAATTAATGGAAAAGTTATCGTTTCTATCTAAAGCGTATACCTATATGAATACTGATGTAGAAGAGAAATGAGTGAAATCGTTAGAAAAGTAGCTTCACTTGGAAGAGACTTTTTTAATAGGCCTAGCTTGTTATTTTAAGGGAAATGTGTTAAGATGAGGGTTGCCGAGAAAAAGAGAAACGAAAATAGACAAATTTAATAGATTGTAGAGGTATAGATTATAGAAACAAGACTTTTTAATGACCTAGATATTTCCAGCGAGATCAAACGCGCTATAAGTGATATGCAATTTGAAGAGATGACACCTATTCAGGCGAAATCTATTGATCCAATTATGGACGGAAAAGATGTTATTGCACAAGCTCCTACAGGAACAGGTAAAACATGTGCCTTTGGTATTCCAGTAGTTGAAAGAATAGATACAAACAGTGATAAAGTACAAGCTCTTATCCTTTGCCCAACGAGAGAGCTTGCAAACCAAATCGGAGAAGAACTTCGCTCACTTTGTAAATATAAGAGCAATGTACGTACATTAGCTGTTTATGGGGGACAACCTATGGACAGACAAATTATGGCTCTTAAGAAAAGACCACAAATCATTATCGGTACACCAGGCCGTGTGATGGACCACTTAAGAAGACGTACTCTTAAATTAGAAGACTTACGTATGCTCGTATTAGACGAGGCGGATGAAATGCTTAACATGGGCTTTAGAGAAGATATTGATACAATTCTTCAAAGCGCTCCAGAAGAAAAACAATTCATTTTATTCTCTGCTACACTTCCAAAAGCTATTCAAGATATTGCTAGCCAATATCAAAAAGATGCAGAGCGTATCAGTGTGCTTAAAAAAACTGTAACAGTAGATACAATTAAACAATATTATTTAGATGTAAATGAACGTTATAAAATTGAAGTACTTAGCCGTATGATGGAAGTAACAGCCTTCAAATTAGGCGTTGTATTCTGTAATACAAAAAGATGTGTAGATGAGGTATGTAGTGCACTTCAACAACGAGGTTTCTTAGCAGAAGCACTTCATGGTGATATGAAACAGCTTCAAAGAGATAGTGTAATGGCTAAGTTTAGAAAAGGTTTTGTTAACGTACTTGTTGCAACAGACGTAGCAGCAAGAGGTATTGATATCGATGATATTGATGTTGTATTCAACTATGATGTACCAACAGATGAAGAGTACTACGTACACCGTATTGGTCGTACAGGTCGTGCTATGCGTCAAGGTTTATCTTATACGCTTTGCACACCTAAAGATCGTTCAAAACTTAGATTTATTCAAAATTACACTAAATCTAAAATTGAAAAAGCTGAGATTCCAACAATCGAAACGATTAAAGAAGGTCAACTTCTTCGTGTATGTGATGAAATCCGTGAGGCAGCTCAATCAAGAATGCCAAAACGTTACAAAGAATGCATTGACCATCTTGTAGAAGAAGGCTACAATGAAGAGCAAATCATGATTGCTTTATTTAAACTTGTAATGAGCAATCAAACAATGAGTGCAAATGATCATATTAAAATGGAAGACTTACAACCACGTCGTGAAGCATACCAAGGTGGTGGAGACTTCGTAAGATTATTTATTAACTTAGGGAAAAAAGATAAGTTAAAAGATATAGATCTTATTAAACTTGTAAGTAATGAAACATCTACGCCACGTAAAGGCATTAGAAAAGTAGACATTATGGAGAAATTCTCATTCTTTGAAGTGCCAAATGGTTGTGAAGATGAAATTCTAGGTGTACTTACAAAACAAAAATATAAAGGTAGAAAAATTAACGTAGAGATTGCTCAACGTAAAAATAGAAGATAATCTCTTATAAATTTGTAAAAAAGAGGCTGGCCCCTTAGGGCAGCCTCTTTTTTAGTTTTAATTATTGAGCTAAAATTGTAATTTCGATAGCAGTTGTTTGACCTGGAAGAGATAAAGTCATAATTGGTGAGTGAACAACTTTAAGTTTCATACCTTTTTCTAAGTCACTTGCTTTATAAATAGCTTTATTTTTTTCATGTTTAATGACCGTTTCTTCATTAATGTGAAGAATAGTTTGATTCATAATATCTTCTGGACTTTCATTTTTTCCTACTAACACAGAGTAACCAAATTTTGTTTCATTAACCTCTACAACTTGGACATCTTCAAGTGTTACGTTTTCGAGAGGTTTTACCTCAGCTTCTGCAAGTACATTAAGTGTAAAAGCTGCTGTTTGTGGTGGTAGAGAACGTGTTGAAACACTTGAATGTGTAACAGATACTTTCATACCTTCTACAAGATCATTTAATGTAAGTGAAGTGCCATCTTGTGTAAGTGTAGTATCTTCACTAATATTTAAAATAATATAGTTTGTAAAAACATCTTCCTTACCTGCTGGAAGAACTCCTACTTGTTTACTTTCTACATCAACGCTCATAATAGTAGCTTCATCAATCGTTACAGCTTCAAGTTCTGGTGTTATTTCTGTAGCGGATACTTGAGATTCTTTTGTATTAGAAGAAGCAGCTTCTGGGTCAGTTTCTCCTGTTGTAATAGATACAACTTTATTTTTATAAGTAATATCAGCATCTAATGTTTCACCAATTGCGCGTACAGGTACATAAAGAGTATCATTGTACATAAGTGCTTCAGAATCGCCCATAACTTTTTCACCATTTAGTTCAAAAGAGATAGCTGGGTCAATTTTTGCTGTTACATTTTTTACGATAGGTGCTGCAATAAGTGTTACACTAAGTGTACCCATTGCTGTAAGCATAACTAATAATTTTTTACTCATATTAAATCCTCCTAAGATTACATGTTTGAATTTCTATATTACTTTAGACGAATGAATATAAAATAAAGTTCCTTAACGGATAAAAATGTTTTATAAGTTAGGAGCCTATGCTACAATAGATAAGAATGATTAAAAAACTTGAAAGGATGATAGTATAATGTTTAAGAGATTTGTAAGCTATTATAAGCCATATAAAAAGCTCTTTTTCTTAGATTTACTCGTGGCTTTTTTATTTGCAGTATGTGACCTTGTCTACCCCATGATGACAAGAGAATTACTTAATAATAGTATACCAAACAAAGAATTCCGTATGATAGGGGTCTTTGCAATAAGTCTTCTTGTGATTTATGGTATTAAATATGCATGTAGCTTCTTTATGCAATACTGGGGACATGTTGTAGGGGTACGTATGCAGGCAGATATGAGAAGAGATATTTTCACACATTTGCAGAAGTTACCTTGCACCTTCTTTGATAATACAAAGACAGGAGATGTCATGTCTCGTATCATTAATGACTTAATGGACATTTCAGAACTTGCTCACCATGGTCCTGAGGATTTATTTATCTCAGCTGTTATGTTAGTGGGTTCCTTCATTATTTTATTAAATATTAATGTATCTTTAACCTTACTTATTTTTGCTTTTATCCCACTTACTTTCTGGTTTACATGGAAGAAGAAAGATAAAATGGGAAGAGCTTTTACAGCAAGCCGTGTAGAAACAGGGAAAGTTAATGCTATTTTAGAAAATAGTATTGCAGGTATGCGTGTTTCTAAAAGTTTCTGTAGCAAGGATACAGAGCTTGAGAAATTCCAAAAAGGAAATAATGCCTTTAAGAATGAAAGAGAAAAAGCCTACAAAGTAATGGCAGAGTACTTCTCAGGTTCTACTTTATGTATTGATATTTTAGACTTTGTATGTATGATTGGTGGAGGGCTTTTTGCTATTAATGGCACCATTACCTTTGGTGATTTTATGGCTTATATGCTTTATATTAAAATGTTTACACAACCTATTAAAAAACTTGTCAACTTTATGGAGCAGTACCAAAGTGGTATGACAGGTTTCAAACGTTTTACAGAGCTTATGGATGAAATAGAAGAAGCAGATAGAGCGAATGCTATTAATTTAGAAAAGGTAGATGGGGAAATTACCTTTAAAGAAGTTTCTTTCAAATATGAAGATGAATATGTTTTAGATAAAATCAATTTAACCATTCCAAAAGGTAAGATGGTTGCACTTGTAGGCCCATCAGGTGGGGGTAAAACAACCTTCTGTAATCTTATTCCAAGATTTTATGAAATTGATGGAGGGGATATCCAAATTGATGGACGCAGCATCTATGATATTAAGTTAGAGAGCCTTCGTTCTCACATTGGTATTGTGTCCCAGGAAGTATTCCTCTTTACAGGAACCATTAAAGAAAATATCCTTTATGGGAATCCACAAGCTACAGAAGATGAGGTTATTGATGCAGCGAAGAAAGCTAATATTCACGACTTTATTTTAAGCCTTCCAAACGGTTATGAAACTTTCATTGGAGAAAGAGGCGTAAAACTTTCGGGAGGACAGAAACAGCGTTTATCTATTGCGCGTGTATTTCTTAAAAATCCTTCTATTCTTATCCTTGATGAAGCCACATCGGCGCTGGATAATGCAACAGAGTTTATGATTAAGAAAGCTATTGATGAAGTATGTAAAGGACGTACAACAATTGTTGTTGCTCATAGGCTTTCTACAATCCGTAATGCAGATGAGATTATTGTACTTGGAAAAGAAGGTATAAAAGAATCAGGAAGCCATGAAGAGCTCCTTGCTGAAGAAGGTATTTACAAAATGCTTTATGAGGCTCAGTTTGAAGGTTTAGTAAGTTAATAAATAATAAAGGAGAAATAGCTGCATGCTAAAAACATGCAGCTATTTCTATTAAAAGAAGGGTGAACTCTACGGAGCGTTTGTTGTAGGTTTAAGATAAAAACAGTATGATAACAAAGGAGGTGAGCAGGATGGATTGCACTAAAGTAGGCAAGCTCATTGCAAGTTTAAGAAAAGAAAAGCATATGACACAAAAGGCATTAGCAGAGGCTATGCATCTGAGCGATAGAACCATTTCAAAATGGGAGAGAGGGCTTGGCTGTCCTGACGTAACACTTTTACGTAGCCTTTCTGAGCTTTTAGGTGTCAATGTAGAGCAGATTTTAGCAGGTGATTTATCACCTAATGAAAAGGATGGAGGCAATATGAAAAAAATAAAATTTTATGCATGTCCACAGTGTGGGAATGTTGTATGGAGTACAGGTGAAGCAGAACTATCTTGCTGTGGTAGAAAGCTTGCAGCCCTAGAAGTACAGAAAGCGGATGAAGGGCATGAGGTAGAGATTGAAGAAGTGGAAGATGATTATTATATTACAATAAATCATGAAATGACTAAAGCACACTTTATTTCATTTATAGCTTATGTAAGATATGATCGTGTACTTATTGTAAAACTTTACCCAGAACAAAACGCAGAAGTACGTTTTCCTAAAATGAGTAAAGGTAACATTTATGCGTATTGTACACAACACGGACTTATTAAACTTAAATAAAAAAGCACTAGGCAAGTAAAAGATTGCCTAGTGCTTTTTGCATTATAAAAGTACTTCTTATTAAGAAAGTTTAGAAGCAATAATGTTTTTAACACGTTCTGGAAGTTCGATTTGTTCTTCCTTAGTTAAGTTAGCGGTTTCAACGGGTGGGTGAATATAAACATTGACAGTAGCAGGTTTAACCTTTCCGCCTTGAGCTTCCATGAGTTTATAAGTACCATCCATTGTTACTGGAATGATAGGTGCTTTAGATTTTGTAGCAAGTTTAAAACTTCCTGCCTTAAATTCACCAAGGGGACCGCCTTTACTACGTGTACCTTCTGGGAAAATAACAAGAGAGTGGCCTTCCTTAATGATTTTAATACCTTCTACAATAGCCATTGCAGCTCCTTTTAAGGAAGAGCGGTCCATAAAGACGCAGTGGATAAGACGCATCCAAGTACGTACGATAGGAAGTTTATCAATTTCAACTTTAGATACATAACCTTTTGGTTTATCAATATAGCTCATGAAAAGGGCAATATCAAAATTGCCTTGATGGTTGCTCATAAAAACAACGGCTTTATCTTTTGGAATATTTTCTAAGCCATGTACATGTACAGTTGCACCACTGTTCTTAACTTGGGCCATTGCCCATTTAGAGGTCACTTTATTAATGTATTTTTCCGCTTCCTCAGTTTGTCCTTGTTTAAGAAGAGATTTAGCTTTATAAAGTGCAGGTAAAGTAAATACTAAGCTAATAGCAAAATAACCATACCAATAAATCGTTCTAAACATATAAAACCTCCTATTATGATTGCCTGTATAGCATTTCTTCCTATATTATAGCAAAAAACTAGGTTAGAATACAGGATTATTTGCAAAGGTATAGATGCAGAATAGTTTAAAATATTATGGTATAATAGGCTTAATTGAGAAGGTAAGAAAGGGGAAAGGATATGTTACTTATTTTAATAGGTGTGATTATAGGTTTTTATGTATTGTATCTTATACTTATGACAGTGGTGGAGCACTCAGGAATAGTAGAAGAATTACAAGAAATTAAAGTTTTGCTTAAAGAGATAAGGGATGAGATTTGCACAGAGCATGTGAATGAAGAAATAAAAGAAGAAGTGCTTAGCATGGAGCAATGCCCTGCTTGTGGTATAACTTTAGCAGAAACGGATGAGGCATGCCCAAGTTGCGGACTTAGTTTGAATAACGAAGAAGAATAGAGGAGAAGTAAGTGGCTTATTTATTTAAATACTATGCTAGAATTTACGATAGATTTATGCGCAGGTTTAAATTAGATACAAATGAAGTACTTTTAGAAAGTCTAGGAGAGCTTAAAGGTAAGCGTATCTTAGACTTAGGTGGAGGAACTGGTACCTTGGCAGATAAGTTGCAGCACATGGGTGGGGATGTCACACTCATAGATCCTCAGAAGGAAATGACAGCTATTGCTAAAGAGAAAAATGCCTATCTTACCATTTATAATGAAACACTCGAGGAAG
This sequence comes from Zhenhengia sp., assembly GCF_046966505.1. Classification (NCBI taxonomy): domain Bacteria; kingdom Bacillati; phylum Bacillota; class Clostridia; order Lachnospirales; family Lachnospiraceae; genus Zhenhengia; species Zhenhengia sp. Next base: position 273,958 of record NZ_JBKVCH010000001.1, on the reverse strand, counting down.
TATTGCAACATAATAAAGTAGCACCTTTTGATATAGTTGTCATACGAGATGCTTTGCATCATATAAGTAATCAGCAGGAAATTATAAGACAGGTTGCCTTATGCCTAACTGAAGAAGGAATACTTGTGATTAGTGAATTTAATATTCGTCATATAAAAGCTATGTGTATTTGGTGCTTTGAAACTTTATGCTTTGAACGGTGCCATATGTTTACAATGGAAAGTTTACTTAACTTATGTAGCCCTTATTTTAAAAATCAGGAGATTAGACCTATAAGCGCTTTTGAGATGCTTTATAAAGGAGAAAAGAAGAATGTTTAAGCATATACAATTACTGTCTAGACTTGTAGGGCTTTGTCTAACACATCAAATGGTGACAAAGGAATGTATTGGACAGACCTATAGTGAGGTAAGTAGTACGTATGAAGATTATTTTTTAAAAACAATGCATACTTATAATGACCTTGTATTAAAAGGGTTATTAAAAGAAGAGCCTCCTTTGGATTTACGTGTGCTTGACCTAGCATGTGGAACAGGCTATAACAGTGTGTATCTTCAAAAGTACTATGAAAAAGCTCAATTTAAACTTGTAGATATTTCAGAAGGGATGCTTGAGCAGGCAAAGAAGAAAGGGCTTAAAAATGCAACCTATACACAGCAGGATATGCTCAGTTTTTTAGCTAGGGAAAAAGATGCTAGCTTTGATAGAATCATATGCTGCTGGGCAATTAAATATCAATCCCCTCAAAAGATTATCAAAGAAGTTTATAGAGTCTTAAAGCCAGGTGGTCTATTTGGTGTTATTGTGAACACAAAGGAGACCTTGCCAGAAATACGTAGCATTTATCCAAAGCTCCTTTTAAAGGAACACAAAGCCATTCAAAAGGTTATGTTAGAACTTCCTAATCCAGTCAATAAAAGAACTTTCGATAGTTGGTTTGAGAAGATGGGGTTCAACGTTTTAGAAGGTGAAGAAGGTAAACATATTTTTACATTTGAGGAGGAAAGTCTATTAATAGACTGGGTCACCCATACAGGGGCGCTAGCAGGTTTTGATACTATGATTGATTTAAAGAATAAAAGTGTGCAGAGGGAAATGTGTAAACTATTTGCTGAAAAAGGGATTAAACAGGTAACGCATACTTTTGTATGGGGCATCTTTAAAAAGGAGGAGTAGAATATGGATAGACAAGTAATAGGTAAGATTCTACCTATGTGTTTAGATAGAATGGCGATAAAGAACTTTTACACTTTACATAGACGTTTTAAAGAAAATAAAGCATATAAACTGCGTTATCTTATAGACTGTTCATGTAATGTGATTAAGCATGAAAGAATTGTAAAGCATGACGGGTACTATATCATCAATGCATTTTTACCTCCAGTAAATAGTAGAGCTTTTGAACAAATTGCTAGGAGTGTACCAGGAGAAGGGGCAGAGTTTTATACAAGCCATGTATCAGGTAAAAGATTAGCACCTATTTCTACTTATGTTGCAGTTACCGGAAAGTGTATGTATCATTGTTGGCATTGTAGTGCAAGTAAGATGATGCAAGAAGGAGAAGAGGACTTAGATACACGTAAGATAATCCAAATTGTAAAGAGTCTACAGGATTTAGGTGTAGGTATTATTGGATTTACAGGGGGAGAACCTCTTATAAGAAAGGACTTAGAGAAGATTATACAAGCTATAGATAATAGAAGTATGACTTTAGTCTTTTCAAATGGCTATGGGCTAACATTAGAGCGTGCCAAGGCCTTAAAGGCAGCGGGACTCTTTGGCATTGCTATAAGTTTTGATAGCACTAAAGCTGAGGTACATGATGTAAAGCGTGGTTATAAAGGGGCTTATGAGATTGCTTTAAAAGCTATTAGACATGCTAAAGCAGCAGGACTTTATACTATGGGGCAGGTTGTTTGTACGAAGGAGATGCTTAGAACGAAAGAGATTCATGATATAGCCAAATTCTTAAAGCAAGAAGGTATACATGAATTAAGAATAGTAGAGCCTATTCCTTGTGGACTGCTAGAAGAGGCTAAAGATGAAATGCTAACAGAAAAGGAAAAGAGAGAGCTTATTCAGCTACACATTACATTTAACGAGGACCCGTCTTATCCTAAGACTTCTGTATTTCCTTATGTAGAATCTGAAGATCAATATGGCTGTGGAGCAGGTGTACAGCATAGCTATATTGATCAAGTAGGTGATTTTAGATCTTGTGATTTTATTTATAAAAGTTACGGTAATGTTTTGGAAGAGCCTATTGGTCAAATTTGGGAGCGCATGCATAAGGCTTGTGGTGGACCTAAATGTATGTGTTGTGCTAAGCATAAGTGTAGTAACAGCCAAAGTGAAAAAATCCCTAAATACTATAGATTATTAGGTGGGAAAGCATAATTGAACATAAAAATTCTAAGGAAACACTTTTAGAGGAAAAGAGCAGTATTGAGCAAATTACAAGTGGTAAGGAAAAGTATGAAAGCTTATTTTAAGATATTGATGAATCTCAAAAGTCTATTTACATTTAGTATTAGGGCATACATAATGACCTGGTAGGGCAGCCTTAAAGTATAAAAATATTTCTCCAAATACTATTCAAATACTTGAAAAACTGTGCTATTCCTTATATGCTTAAATAAGCATTGTAAAGCCAAGACTAACATCAAGGAGGCATACATTAATGGCAAAACAAAAATGGAAAGCGGGCAATATGGTTTATCCACTGCCAGCAATTATGGTAAGCTGTGGAAGTGAAGATAAGCCTAATATTGTAACAGTTGCATGGACAGGAACTATTTGTACCAATCCACCTATGACTTATATTTCTTTAAGACCCTCTAGATATTCCTATGATCTTATTAAAGAAAGTGGCTATTTTGTAATCAACCTGACAACAAGAGCACTTGTTAAAGCTACAGATTTCTGTGGTGTAAGATCAGGAAGGGATGTAGATAAATTTAAAGAAATGAATCTTACAGCAAGTTGTGACAATGTAGCTGGTGTTCCTATGATTGAAGAAAGCCCAGTTAATATTGTTTGTAAGCTTAAAGAAATTAAACCATTAGGGTCCCATGACTTATTCATTGCAGATGTATTAGAAGTCTATGTGGATGACCAATATATGGATGAAAAAGGTAAGTTCCATTTAAATCAGACAGATTTGATTGCTTATTCTCATGGTACCTACCTTACATTAGGAGAAGAACTTGGCACTTTTGGCTATTCGGTTAAGAAAACAAAACCAGTAAAAAGTAAACAAGAGGTGCAGCGTACTAACAAGAGTTCTATTAGTGAGAAGAGTAAAAAACAACCTAGAAGAGGAACTGCAGCAGAGAAAAAACAATCAGAGAAAAATACTAAAAAGTTTGCTTCAAAAAAGACATCAAAAGGTAACAGTACTTTTTCAAAAAGCAAAAAGTCGGTAGTAAACAAAAAGCAAGAACCACGTAGGAAAAAATAATTCCTAGGTGGTTCTTTTTTGTATCTTTTCAATGGGTAGATAGGAAAAACCATCAATACTTAAAACGGGTTTATATGGGAAAGTCTTAGTGCCATCACCTACTAGATAAATAGAATACAGCCTACCGGGCTTAAGCTTTTTAGAAGAGAGTGTGGTAAGTTCATTTTCCTCACTTGTTTCTTTAATGATGAAGGTATAAGGGGCTGGTTCTTTAACAAGATAGGAAGAAGCCTGGCCATAGCGAATGTTACGAATGGGAAGTGGCTCTTCAGGAAGATTTAAAGAAGTAGCACCATCAAAGCGTGCAAAATGGTTAAGACGTACAGCAAGTCTAGGTGGTTCTAAAAGCTTTTGCGGTTCTTCTAAACAGAAAATATGATAAGTTTCAGGGTCTTTATACTTACAAGCTAAGACACCTGTATAAATCTGAAAACGTTGCAAGTTTATTTTCTTTTCATAGAGCACATCTTCCTTATGATGCTGTGTTAATTTTAAGATATGCTTTCCAGATGGAATAGGATAGTATTTAGTAAAGTCTTCATATAGGAAATAACTATACATGAGTTGATTATCTAAATAAAGGTCAAAGGCTATAGATGAAGTGAAAGCGTTAAAAAGACGTATATAACAAAGGGATGTATCCTTTTTTGTGGGCATTTTGAAACCTCCTCATAAAATTGAAGCTTAATAATATATATGAAGAAGAATAGAGAGAGATAACCTTATTGAAAAGTATAACTTTTCTGTAAATTATAAAATATAATTTATTAAATAAGTAACATAACAATATAATAGTCTACAAATTGTTTGTTTAATGTGTTAAAATAGAAACAAATCAAATAAATTAGAATTCTTATTAGGCAGGTGAATTAATGAACAAATCTAAGCTCATACACTTACTTAATGAAGATGAAGGTTTTAAATTAGATTTTAAGCTTAAATTGGCTTTAGAATTAGACTCTGATAAGAAAGAGTTCGTAAAAGATGTTATTGCTATTGCGAATACAGAAGGTGGGAGAGGGTATATCATCTACGGTATTGAAGATAAGACGAAGCGATTAGTAGGACTAAAGGATATACCTATAGATATAGAAGAGCGTATTCAACAAGTCATTGCTTATAGAAGTGTACCACCTGTTCCGGTAAGTTTTGAAATACTAGAAATAAAGCAAAAGAAGATAGGTATACTTACTATTTTTAAAAGCAGGCAGGTGCCACATCAGATGCGTCAAAACGGAGCATTTTATGTGAGAAGAGGTTCTACAACAGATACAGCAACAAGGCATGAATTAGCTCAGATGCTCCAAGAGCAGGGAATTATAAGTTTTGAGCAGGTACCTTGTAGGGCTGCGACTTTAAAGGATTTAAATTTTGAACTTATAGAGTGTTATTTAAAACATTTTAATCTATATGAAACCAATCAAATGCAGATGCTTAAAGTGCTAGGTATTATAAGTGATAAAGAAGAAGGAATACTAACATGCCCTACTTATGGCGGTTTACTTCTTTTTGGTAAGCTTCCACAGCTTTTTATGCCTAATGCATTGATAGAGGTAACTTATGAAAAAGAAAACTTTGGTATTATGGGCAATATAATAGAGATGTTCAAAGACTTTAATGAACGTATTAAGCCACTTTTGCCAAGCAGTTATCCTTATGAAGCTTTATCAGAAGTACTTGCAAATGCCATTATTCATAGAGATTATTGGAACCCTTACTATTATACTAAGGTGGAAATTGGCTTAGATAAAATTTCTGTTATGAATCCAAGACAGTATTATTATGAAAAGTTTAATCAGCTTAGTATCCATACGAATCCATGGCTTTACTCTAGACTTTTATTATTTGAACAAAAAGATAATACACTTCACTTTGGAATAGGACTTAAAAAGGTACAGAAAATCTTTGAAGAAACCGGATGTGGAGAAATTGAAACAAGTTTTCAGGAAGGCTTTTTTACTGTGAAATTACCAGGCATAGCCTATTACAGCTGATAATGAGGGAGGAATCAATGATGAAAATAAGGGAAATTAAAGAAATATTAGGTGCAACCATATGGGTAGGAGAAGAATATCTAGATCAATGCTTACATGCTGCGTGCGGATGTGACTTGATGAGTGATGTACTCGCGTTTGCTAAAGAAAAGGTGTTACTTCTTACAGGGCTTATTAACCCTCAGGTTATTCGTACGGCTGAAATGCTGGATATTAGAGCTATTGTATTTGTAAGAGGAAAATCCCCAACAGAGGAAATGATAGAACTTGCAAGGCAAAAACATATTACACTTTTGTCAACTAATGAACCACTTTATATAGCTTGTGGCAAACTTTATGAAAAAGGATTAGGTGGTGGAGGCGAGGAATAGAATGAAGCTACACTTTGAAGTGGATGGGAATGATTTTTTACTTGCAGGAGATGCATCGGGAAAGGTTAAAAATGTACTCAAAAAATTAGGAATAGAAAGTAGCATCATTCGTAAGATTGCTATTGCCATGTATGAAGCAGAGATGAATATGGTCATTCATGCTAATGGAGGAAGGGTAGATGTAGATATTTTGCCGGAACAGATACAAGTTGTACTGCAAGATACAGGACCGGGCATTCCAGATATTGATTTAGCTATGAAGGAAGGTTATTCTACAGCTTCTCATGAAATACGTGAGCTTGGATTTGGTGCAGGAATGGGACTACCCAATATGAAGAAATACAGTGATAACCTTCATATTACATCAGAAGTAGGTAAAGGAACTAAAGTAGAAATCATAATACTTTTAAAGTAGAAATTAGGTGAAAAGAGATGTATAGCCATTCTGTAACACTAGATAGCAGTAAGTGTAGAGGTTGTACGGACTGTATTAAAAGATGTCCGACAGAAGCTATTCGTGTACGTGATTCAAAAGCTAAAATTATTAATGACCGTTGTATTGACTGTGGTAACTGTATTGCTGTATGTAACAACGGTGCTAAGAAAGCAGTTATGGATAGCATAGGAATGATTAAGGCTTATCCTTACCGTATCGCTTTAACTGCTCCTAGTTTCTATGCTCAGTTCTCTAAAGGAGAAAGTATAGAAAATATTATTGCGGCTTTATATACCATTGGGTTTACAGACGTATTTGAAGTGAGTCAGGCTGCACAGATTATTACAAAGCATACACAAGAGTATATGAAATCAGATAGAGAATATCCAGTCATCTCTTCAGCCTGTCCAGTTATTATGAGACTTATTCAAAGAAGATTCCCGGCACTTATTCACCATGTCCTACCCATTATGTCGCCTATGGAGCTTGCTGCGCGCTATGTAAAAGAAACTTATGCTAGAGCGGGTATAGATGTAAGTCAGGTAGGCGTATTCTTTATTTCACCATGCCCTGCTAAGGCAACAGATATTCATAAGCCTAAAGGCTTTGAAAAATCTTATGTAGATGGTGCATTCTCTATGCAGGAGATTTATCTAAAAGTAATCCATACTATGGAAGGAACCTATTTAAAAGAAAAGAAGAGAGTACCTTCACCAGATGGCATTCTCTGGGCAACACGTAATGGAGGCGTTTCTAATAATGAAATAGATAATCATATTGCTGTAGATGGCATAGAGAGAGTTATTGATATTCTAGAAAAAGTAGAAGATGGCACTTTGTCAAAGATTCATTATATAGAGGCACTTGCTTGTACAGGAGGATGTTTAGGAGGTGCCTTAACCATAGAGAATCCTTTTGTAAGTAGGCACACCCTTAAGAAATTAGTAGAGAAAGAGCGTAAGCTGTTAGGAGATAAGGCTATACAAGAAGATACTCTACTTGAGGAAATCCCCTACCTTTATAATATATCCGTTGACCCTAAACCTGTATTTTCATTAGATGAAGATTTAGAGACTGCTATAGAAATGATGGAACATATAGAAAGTTTATATAAGCAGCTTCCGCAAATTGACTGTGGATCATGTGGAGCCCCTACGTGTAGGTGCTTTGCAGAAGATGTGGTCAAGGGATGTGCAAATGTAGAGGATTGTATTTTTATGCTTAGAAAACGTATTAAGGAATTATCAGAATCTATGTTTGAACTTACAAAGAAAATTCTACCAACTACTAAGGGTTAGGAGGGGCGATATGACTGTAGGAGAATTAGTAAAGAAATATAATTTGAGTATATTAAGTGAAAGTGATGGTCTAAATCAAGAGATAACAGGTGGATATGTAGGGGATTTATTAAGTTTTGTAATGGCACATGCCAAGGAAAAAATGGTATGGATTACTATACAGGGACATATTAATACCATAGCGGTTGCAAGTTTGGTAGGAATAGGGGCTATTATCTTAGCTGAGGGGAGTGAGCCTACGGCTGATATGCTTGAAAAAGCACAGGAAAATGGTATTCCCGTTCTTACCTCTCCTTTAAGTAGCTTTGAGATCGCTTATAGGTTTGGGATGGACCAAACTTTAGGGGGGATAGGGTGAGAATTTCTTATGATTTTCACATTCATACCACGGCCTCACCTTGTGGGGATGAGGCCATGACCCTAAATAACATTATTAATTTATCCTATTTACTTGGTAAGCAAATTATCGCCATTACAGACCACCAAAGCTGTGGCAACTGTGAGGTTGCCGTAAAGCTAGGAAGACAGAAAGGCATTATAGTTATCCCAGGGATGGAAATAGAATGTATGGAAGAATTTCATGCTATTGCACTCTTCCCTTCGTTGGATGCTGCAAAATATATAGAAAAGGAAGTACAAGGGCATATGCCCTATATCAAAAATCAAACACATATATTTGGACACCAGTGGCTACTAGATGAAGAGGGAGAGGTTGCAGGAGAAATTGAAAGGATGCTTCTAGTAGCTACCAATCTATCTATTTATGACTTAGTACTCTTAATTAAACAGTGTGGGGGTATTCTTTATCCTGCTCATATAGACCGAAGTGCATATAGTATTCTATCGAATCTAGGAACAGTACCTGATGACTTAGATTTCAAAGTATTAGAGATCTCTAAGATGGGAAATCAGGAAGTTTTTGAGAGACAGTTTAACCGGTATAAACTACTTAGAAGTTCTGATGCGCATACATTAGAAGCGCTTTGTGAAAGTGAGCAATTCTTAGAATTAGAATACTTAAGTCAAACGCAACTGTTTGGTTTTCTGAAAAGTTAGGTAAAGTGTAAAAGTGATGATGATACTACAAAAGCGTAGTATTTTCATAAATAAGTTATTGAAGATATTGGCTACTTATTCAATAAGTTAGCCAAAAGTAATAAAAGTGTGAGGAGGATAGGCTATGTCATGTGAAAGTTGCAAAAATGAGCTTGCAAGAGAAATGTATGCAGAACTCGAAAAATTTATTGACGAATTACCAGAAAAAAGGGGCGCTTTAATTTCAGTACTTCATAGAGCACAATCTATTTTTGGGTACCTTCCGAAGGAGGTCCAAGCATTCGTTGGTGAAAAGTTAAATATTTCAACAGCACAAGTTTATGGTGTCGTAAGTTTTTATTCCTTTTTTACAATGGAGCCAAAGGGGAAATATCCTATTTCTGTGTGTCTAGGAACAGCTTGTTATGTAAGAGGTGCAGATAAAGTATTAGAGGCTTTTAAAAATGAGCTTGGCATTGATGTAGGGCAGACTACTTCAGATGGTAAGTTTTCGCTTGATGCATTAAGGTGTGTAGGTGCATGTGGCCTTGCGCCAGTTGTACTTATTGGAGATAAAGTATATGGACGCATTAACTCAGCTGAACAGGTTAAAGAGATTATTAAAGAGTACCAAGATTAATTCAGGAGGGGAAAGCTATGACTAAAATTATGTCACTTGATCAGCTTAAAACACTAAGAGACAATGTAAAAAATAAAGTTGATCTAAGAGTAAAAGGTGAAAATGTTGAAAATATGGTAGTCGTTCGTGTTGCAATGGCAACTTGTGGGATTGCTTCAGGAGCAAGAGAAGTGATGAACTATTTAGCAGAGCTTATAAGAGATGAAGACATCGAAAATGTAGTCATTACACAAAGTGGCTGTATGGGGTACTGTTATGCAGAGCCAACAATTGAAGTTACACTTCCAGGGAAAGAGCCAGTTGTCTATGGAAATGTAGATAAAGCCAAAGCAAAAGAAATTTTAGAGAAACATATTCTTGGCGGCGAAATGGCAGATGGTATTATACCAGCTATTCATAAATCCCTTGATGAGTAAAGAAAGAAGGTGGCCTAAAAATGTCTAAATATACAATGCACGTTCTAGTATGTGGTGGTACAGGATGTATTTCTTCAAGATCTAAGGAAATTGTAGAAAATCTTAATTTACATATTAAAGAAGTAGGTATGGAAGACAGTGTACAGATACTTACAACAGGATGTTTTGGTTTTTGTGAAAAAGGACCGATTGTTAAAATTCTTCCAGATAATACGTTCTATGTACAGGTAAAACCAGAAGATGTAGAAGAAATTGTAAAAGAACATATTGTAAAAGGTAGAAAAGTTGAAAGACTTCTCTATGTGAATCCAACAACAAGTGATAGTGTATCAGATTCCAAGCATATGGAATTCTATAAAAAACAAATGCGTGTAGCACTCCGTAACTGTGGTTTTATCGATCCAGAAAATATTGAGGAATATATTGCAAGAGATGGCTACGGGGCACTTGGTAAAGTTCTTTCTATGACTCAGCAAGAAGTTATTGATGAAATGAAGAAGTCAGGTTTACGTGGACGTGGGGGCGGTGGATTCCCTACAGGGCTTAAATGGGAGTTTGCTTATAAAAACAAGAGTGATCAGAAATACGTTGTATGTAATGCGGATGAAGGGGACCCGGGTGCTTTCATGGATCGTTCTATTCTAGAAGGGGATCCGCACTCTATTGTAGAGGCTATGGCTATTTGTGGTTACGCTATAGGGGCAAATCGTGGGCTCGTTTACATTCGTGCAGAATATCCACTTGCTGTTAAACGTCTTGAAACAGCGATTTTAGCTGCACGTGAGTATGGTTTACTAGGTCATGATATTTTGGGTACAGGTTTTGACTTCGATATTGAAATTAAGTTTGGTGCGGGTGCTTTTGTATGTGGAGAAGAAACAGCGCTTATCCACTCTATGGAAGGTATGCGTGGTGAGCCAACAACCAAACCACCATTCCCAGCAGAGAGTGGTTATTGGGGTAAGCCTACTAATGTAAATAACGTTGAAACTTTCGCTAATGTACCTGTTGTTTTTCTTAAGGGAGCAGATTGGTTTAGTAAGATTGGTACAGAAAAATCTAAGGGTACAAAAGTATTTGCTTTAGCAGGTAAAATTAACAATGTAGGGCTTATTGAAGTACCAATGGGAATCACTTTGAGAGAAGTTATTTATGATATTGGTGGCGGTATTAAAGATGGTAAGAAGTTTAAAGCTGTTCAAACTGGAGGACCATCTGGTGGCTGCTTGACAGAAAAAGACTTAGATACACCTATAGATTTTGATAACCTTATTGCAAAAGGGTCTATGATGGGTTCAGGTGGTATGATTGTTATGGATGAAACAGACTGTATGCCAGCTGTTGCTAAGTTCTATTTAGAATTTACTGAAGAAGAATCTTGTGGTAAATGCACACCTTGCCGCGTAGGTACAAAGCGTTTACTTGAAATCTTAGAGAAGATTATAGCTGGTAACGGTACGATGGAAGATTTAGAGACTTTAAAAGAACTGAGCCAGGTGATTAAAGATACAGCACTTTGTGGACTTGGCCAAACAGCACCAAACCCTATTTTATCTACACTTGAAGCGTTTGAAGATGAATACATTGCCCATGTAAGAGATCATAAATGCCCTGCGGGTAAATGTACGGCATTACTTCAGTACAACATAACAGATAAATGTATAGGTTGTACAGCGTGTGCAAGAATTTGTCCAGTAAATGCAATTTCAGGTAGTCCAAAACAACAACATACAATTGACCAAACTAAATGTATTAAGTGTGGTGCTTGTATGACTAAATGCCGTTTTGGGGCTATTGTAAGAGAATAGGGGGGAGTTTAAGATGTCAGAACTTAAAATTACAATAGATGGCAAAGAAACCATGGTAAATCAAGGTGCAACTATTCTTGATGCTGCAAAACAAGTAGGTGTAGAAATTCCTACCCTTTGTTATCTTAATTTACATGGTACAGCAATGAAAAGTCAGACTGCATCTTGCAGAATTTGTGTTGTAGAAGTAGAAGGTAGAAAAAATCTGGCACCAGCATGTGCAACACCTGTTATAAATGGTATGGTGGTTAAGACACATACACCACGTGTTATGAAATCTAGACGCATGGTACTTGAACTTTTGCTCTCAGACCATCCAAAGGATTGCTTAAGCTGTGAAAAAGCTGGGAATTGCCAGCTGCAAGATATGGCTGTGAAGTTTGGTATCCGTGATGTAGCCTTTAATGAAAATCATGCACAATCTACTTATCCAAAACAATTAGGCGTATCGATTATGCGTGATATGGATAAATGTATTATGTGTCGTAGATGTGAGACAATGTGTAATAAAGTACAGACTGTAGGAGCTCTTTCAGGTGTAAATCGTGGATTTAATGCCTTTGTAGGCACAGCTTTTGGTCTGCCACTTGAAGAAACAGTATGTACACAATGTGGTCAATGTGTAGCTGTATGTCCAACGGGAGCACTTTGTGAAAATGAACAAGTAAGTGATGTACTAAGTGGACTTGCAAATCCAGACAAAGTCGTAGTAGTTCAAACTGCGCCAGCTGTTCGTGCTGCACTTGGGGAAGAGTTTGGGATGGAAGCAGGTACACTTGTAACAGGTAAGATGGTAGCAGCACTAAAAGAACTTGGTTTTAATTATGTATTTGATACAGACTTTGCGGCAGATGTGACCATTATGGAAGAAGGTGCAGAGCTGATTGACCGTTTAACACGTTCAATAAAAGGAGATAAGAGTGTACATCTTCCAATCCTTACAAGTTGCTGTCCTGCTTGGGTAAATTTCTATGAAACACAATTTAGTGATTTATTAGATTATCCATCTACGGCAAAATCTCCACAACAAATCTTTGGTGCTATTGCAAAATCCTATTTTGCAGAAAAAATGAATATTCCAAGAGAGAAAATGATAGTAGTTTCTATTATGCCATGTCTAGCTAAGAAGTATGAAGCAGATAGACCAGAGTTTGAGAAAGATGTAGATATTACACTTTCAACAAGAGAGCTTGCGGCACTTATTAAACAGGCTAATATTGATTTTAATAGTTTAGAAGAAGCCGAATTTGATCATCCATTAGGGGAGTCGACAGGTGCAGCTGTAATCTTCGGTACCACAGGTGGTGTTATTGAAGCAGCAGTACGTACAGCATATGAAAAAGTAACAGGAGAAAGTCTTGGTAAAGTAGATTTTGAAGAGCTAAGAGGATTTGATGGTGTACGTGCAGCTACTGTAAAAGTGGGAGACTTAGATCTAAAGATTGGTATTGCACATGGCCTTGGCAATGCAAGAACACTTATGGAAGAATTAAGAAACGGTAACCCAAGAGGTTTCCATGCTATTGAAGTGATGGCATGCCCAGGAGGATGTGTTGGCGGTGGTGGCCAGCCTTATCATCATGGCAATATTGAAGTGGTACAAAAACGTCGTGAGGCACTTTATAGGGAAGATGAGCATAAACCACTACGTAAGTCTCATGAAAACCCAGCAGTAATTGAAATGTATGACACTTATTTTGGACATCCAATGAGTCATAAGGCACATGAACTGCTACATACACATTATACAAAGAAAGATAGAATTTAAAAAAAGGAGTAAGGCAATCTAAATGCCTTACTCCTTTTTAGTATGACTTTTTACTTGAAAGAAAAATAAGACATAATTTAGGGTTCTTCTTAATAAAACTAAATAAGATAGAAAGGAGGGATATGGGATGATTTCTATTAAGCCTTTTAGGGCTTACAGACCCCGAATAGATTATGCAATGCAGGTTGTAGCCTTACCTTATGACGTAATAAGTGAAGAAGAAGCAAGAAGAATTGGAGAAAGTAATCCCTATTCTTTTTTACATATAGATAAACCAGAAGTTTTTTATAAAGGGCAAGAGCTGAAGCAATATGAGTATGCTAGAAACATTTTGGAAGAGCTTATAGAGGTAGGTATACTGATACAGGAAGAGAGTCCTTGCCTATATATCTATGGGCTTATTACATCTTCAAGTAGCCAATATGGCATTGTAGGATGTCTAAGCTGTAGGGAGTATGATGAAGGCAAAATCAAAAGACATGAGAAGACTAGAGAGGATAAAGAGCAAGATAGGTTTTTGCATATTGAAGAGTGTCAGGCGCATACAGGGCCTATTTTCTTAGCATGTAAAGAAGAAGCACAGCTTAAAGCTTTTATAGAAAGGTATAGGCTAGATCATAAACCTCTTTATGATTTTGAACATGAGGGAGTAAGGCAATTGGTATACTGTATAGAGAATCCGCATGAACAAGCTGAAGTAATAGCCTGTTTTAATAAAATGAAGAATTTATATGTAGCAGATGGACATCATAGATTAGCTGCTGCAGCAAGTTATGCAAGAGTAAGAAGAAAAGAGGTATTTAAGGAAGAAGGAGAATATGAAGACTTTCTAGGTGTTATATTTCCAAAATCTGATTTAAACATTATAGATTATAATCGTGTGATTCAAGATGAGAGTGAATTGAGTGAAGAGGCACTGATGAATGCCATAGAAAAACAATTTAATATTACTCAGATGAAAGAGCAGACATACCATCCATCTAGACCCCATCATATAGGGATGAGATATAAGGGAAGTTGGTATAATCTGAGCCTTAAGGATAATCAGGTTAATGAAAAGGATCCTGTAGCAAGGCTAGATACAGCTATTTTACAAGATTTAATTTTAGAGCCTATTTTTCATATTAAGAATCCAAGGACAGATAAAAGAATAGATTTTATAGGAGGTATCAAAGGGATAGAGGCACTTAATAGGCGTACAGATGAAGATATGGATATTGCTTTTGCACTTTGCCCGACTACTATGGATGAGCTTATACAGGTAGCTGATGCTAATAGACTTATGCCACCTAAGTCCACCTGGTTTGAACCTAAGCTTAGAAGCGGCTTATTTATTCATAGGTTTTAAAGGAGACATGCATTGACAAAAATGCCTTTATTTCTTATAATCAGTATCATAATACGCATATGAGAAGCTGTACTAAGTATATATATAGAATAAGTGAAATGCGAAGATAAGGAATAGTATATAAATAAGGGTTTTCAGAGAGGAAAGTGGTGGTGAGAGCTTTCTAATGCCTGTTTATAGAAGCAGCCTTTGAGCATGCATCTTGAACCATAAGTAGGGATGTACGGGTAACTACGTTACAAGTTGAAGAGGGATACTCTATGTAGAGTATAACTAGGGTGGTACCGCGAGAAACCTCGTCCCTAATTTGGGATGGGGTTTTTTATTTTGCCTTGAAATCAAAAAGAGGTGATTCTATGTATAAACTTAGTATAGTCAATGAAGATAGACCTTTAGATGCTTTATATATTCCAGAGTCTTTAGTTTGTGACCCAGTCATGCATATTTGGCTTGTCAAAGAGGTTTATGAAGCTTTTTATGAGATGAATAGAGCTTTGCAAAGAGAAGGCCTGCCATCTATTTATGGACGCAGGGGTTACTTATGCTTTGCTTATCAAAAAAAGCTTTTTCAAAATGAAGTTCAAAAAAATATAAGGCAGGGGCTTAAGGCAGAGCTTGCTTATGAAAAAGCAAGAAGAACGCTTATGCCACCAGGATGCAGTGAGCATCAGTTAGGGCTTTGTATTGACATTGCGCTTCATCATATGCAACAAGATAATAGTATTTCTATATATGAAGAAAGTCCACAGTTCCATTGGATGAGGGAATATGCCACATCTTATGGATTCATACTTAGGTACCCTAAAGATAAGATGTTCTATACAAAGTTTTCTTATAGACCGTGGCACTATCGTTATGTAGGTATAGGGCATGCTAAAAAAATGGCTAAGCTAGGACTTTGTCTTGAAGAGTATTATGAAGCTTTTTATAAAGAATAAGGAGGATTACTTATGAAAAACTACGGTTTAAATGAACTAAGAGAAATGTATTTAAGCTTTTTTGAGTCAAAAGGACACTTACGTAAAAAAAGTTTCCCACTTGTACCTCAAAATGACAACAGTTTATTATTAATCAATGCGGGGATGGCACCACTTAAGCCTTACTTTACAGGTCAAGAAGTACCACCAAAGACACGTATGACAACTTGTCAAAAATGTATTCGTACAGGTGATATCGAAAATATCGGCAAAACAGCACGTCACGGTACATTCTTTGAAATGTTAGGGAACTTCTCATTTGGGGATTACTTCAAAGAAGAAGCAATTAGCTGGGCATGGGAGTTTGTAACAAAAGTACTTGAGCTTCCTGAAGATCGTCTTTATGTATCTGTTTATGAAGAGGATCAGCCAACAGCTGAAATTTGGCATGAAAAAATGGGCGTTCCAAGAGATCACATTGTATTCATGGGTAAAGAAGATAACTTCTGGGAAGTAGGCGTAACAGGTCCATGTGGTCCATGTTCAGAAATTTACTTTGATAGAGGTCCAGAGTTTGGTTGTGATTCCCCAACTTGTGCGGTAGGGTGTGACTGTGACCGTTACTTAGAATTTTGGAACTTAGTATTTACACAATTTGATAGACAAGAAGATGGTACTTACCTTCCACTTCCAAAACCAAATATTGATACAGGTATGGGTCTTGAAAGACTTGCAGCTATGATGCAAGGTGTAACATCTATCTTTGATGTAGATACAGTTAAAGCAATCCGTGATCATGTATGTGAACTTGCAGGTGTAGAATACGGTCAATCTCAAAAAACAGATATGTCTATCCGTGTTATTACAGATCATATCCGTTCAGCAACATTCATGGCATCTGACGGGGTACTTCCATCAAATGAAGGCCGTGGCTATGTTATGAGAAGACTTATTAGACGTGCAGTAAGACATGGTAAACTTTTAGGTATTGAAGGCTTATTCTTAAAAGAACTTGTTAAAACAGTAGTAGATAACTCAAAACATGAGTATACAGAGCTTGAAGATAAATTCGACTATATTGTAAAACTTCTTACAGTAGAAGAAGAAAACTTCAACAAAACAATTGAACAAGGACTTAACATCTTAACAACTTATATTGAAGAACTTGAAGCAAAAGGTGAAAAAGTATTAGATGGTGTAGCTTGTTTCAAACTTTATGACACTTATGGTTTCCCTATCGATTTAACACGTGAGATTTTAGAAGAAAAAGGTCTTGCAATTGATGAGGAAGCTTTCAAAAATGAAATGGAAAAACAAAAACAACGTGGTCGTGATGCACGTGGTGAAACAAACTACATGGGTAGTGATGAAACAGTATTCCACAAATTAGATACAAACTTATCAACACAGTTCGTTGGCTATCATACACTAGAAGTAGAGTCTACTATTGATGCACTCACAACAGAAACAGAAATTATTGAAGAAGCAAAAGAAGGCATGGACGTGTATATTGTATCAAAAGCAACACCATTCTATGCTGAAAGTGGCGGTCAAGCTGGTGACGTAGGAACGATTACAACAGCTACAGGTACAGTAGAAGTAACAAATACAACAAAAGCTGTGGGTGGTAAATTTGTACACCATGGTAAAGTAGTAGCAGGTACGGTGAAGCAAGGTGAAACAGCTACATTTAAAGTAAACAGTGTAGTACGTCTTGATTCTGCACGTAACCATAGTGCAACACACCTTCTTCAAAAAGCGCTTCGTGAAGTAGTAGGTGGACACGTAGAACAAGCTGGTTCTAATGTAACAAAAGATCGTTTAAGATTTGACTATACACACTTTGAAGCTTTATCAGCAGAGCAAATCGAACGTGTAGAAGCTATCGTAAATGAAAAAATCTTATCTGCTTTAGATATTACAACAATGGAAACTTCTATTGATGAAGCAAGAAAAATGGGTGCTATGGCACTCTTTGGTGAAAAATACGGTGAAGTTGTACGTGTGGTAGACATGGGTCATTACTCAGTAGAGCTTTGTGGTGGTACACATCTTATTAATACAGCTCAAATTGGTACATTTAAAATTGTTTCTGAATCAGGTGTTGCTTCAGGTGTAAGACGTATTGAAGCAGTTACAGGTCGTGGTGCAATCCATTATTACCAAGAAATTGAAAAAGAATTAAATGAAGTTGCTAAACTTGTTAAAGCTAAAAAAGATGGTATTACTAAAAAAGTTGAGCATTTAATGGCTGAAAGCAAAGAGCTTCAAAAAGAAAATGATAAACTTAAAGCAGAAATGGCGAAAGCTGAAGCAGAAAATATTTTTGATCAGGTACAAGAAATTGCAGGACTTAAAGTATTAGTAGCAGCACTTCCAAATATGGATATGAATGCTCTTCGTAATATGGGAGATACATTCAAAGACAAATTAGGTGAAGGTGTAGTTGTACTTGCAAGTAGCCAAGATGAAAAAGTAAGCTTAGTAGCAATGGCTACAAATGATGCAGTAAGCGCTGGTATCCACTGTGGTAATATTATTAAAGCATCTGCTCCTGTCGTACAAGGAGGCGGTGGTGGTCGCCCTAATATGGCACAAGCTGGAGGTAAAGATGCATCAAAAATGAATGAAGCATTACAAACAGCAACAGATATCATTAAAGAACAATTAAAGAAATAGCTAAAAGTTGCTAAGAACCTATTGACGTAATATAAGATGTCAATTATAATTTAGGGTAGTGCTTTAATCTTTTCTCCGTACAAATGCATAAAGCACGATACTGCAGCCCGGAGGGAGGGAAAGAAATGTCAGAGGTTACTGTTCGCGAAAATGAATCTTTAGATAGCGCTCTTCGTCGTTTTAAAAGAAATTGTGCTAAAGCAGGTATCATGCAAGAAATTCGTAAAAGAGAACATTACGAAAAACCAAGTGTGAAACGTAAAAAGAAATCAGAAGCAGCACGCAAAAAAAATAGACAATACTAATTAGTATAAATAGTGAGTGCTATAGTCAACACATATTGGCTAATGAAATCCTAGAAGCTAGATAGCTTCTAGGATTTTTTGTTATACTTGTCCTGCCCTATGCATAATATAGAAATAAGGGGGGAATCAGTCATGAAGAAGGAAAAATCAGACAAGAAGAAAGAATGGATACTTGATATGATGGAAAGCTTTGAAATTCCTAAAGAAACCGTGCTGGATGTACCTATTATTTCTTTAGTTGGAGATAGAGAAATTGTCATTGAGAATTTTATAAGTATCGTAGAGTATGGAGATGAAGTCATTAGATTAAAAACGCAGTGCGGAGAATTTACAATAGAAGGCAAGAACTTAGAGGCACGTAGTATGGATAGTGAGCATATCCAAATCAACGGGAAAATCCAAGCTTTAAGCTTTGGGAATAGGGGGTGAGCCATTTGTTTTTATCTTTATGGAATTATTTAAAAGGTTATGTTATAGTAGAAGTAAGTGGCTACACTTTAGAAAAATTTATGAATTTAGCAATACGCCATCAGAATACTTTTTGGAATATTAAACGTAAAGATGGTAAAATCTATTTAAGTACTACTATTGAAGGCTTCAAGCGTTTGAAGCCTTATGCCAAGAAGGCACGATGTCGTATGAGAATTGTAGAAAAAAGGGGTCTTCCTTTTTTGACATTTAGATATCGTAAACGTGTCATGTTTAGTGTAGGTGTCTTTTTGTTTATAGGTTGTATTTACCTGCTAAGCTCATTTGTATGGCTTGTAGAAGTGCAAGGCTGTGAGAGGCTTAATGAAACAGAGGTTATAGAGACATTAGAAGAAAGTGGTTACAAAGCAGGAAGGCTTAAAGCAAGACTGAATTTACGAGAGGCCGAGCAAAAACTCATTAATACATACCCGGACATTATTTGGACTGGGATTAAGTTTGAAGGAACAAAGTTGGTTGTAGAGATTTCAGAATCTGTTCCTAAACCAACTATACATACAGAAAATGCACCTTGTCACCTTGTTGCTAAAAATGATGGACTTATTACTTATATTGCGACAGATAAAGGAATGCCTGGCGTGAAAAAAGGAGATACTGTGAAAAAGGGAGATATTTTAGTCTCAGGCAGTATGCAGCTAGGTGATGAAGGAGGTTCCCTTTATTTAACACATGCAAAGGCAACCGTTAAGGCAAAGACAGGCTATGCGCTAGAAGCAAGTATGCCTCTTGAAACAGTTCAAAAGGTTTATACCAATCGTGTCAGTACAAAGTGTGATTTAAGGCTTTTTGATTTAAGAATTCCTTTTTTAAGGAGTCATACAAAAGAGCAGTATGACGATTATGATGAAGTGATAACGGTTAAACAGTTTAAGCTTACAGATCAGTTTCCATTACCATTCTATTATGAAAAAGAGCAGAAAGTAGAGTATACACCGTATAAACAGCCTATTGATGAAGAAAGTGCTAAAGAAAAACTTTATGGAACACTTTATGACGCTTTGCTTAAAAAGTTAGGTGATGAGGCTCAGGTGATTTACCATGAAGTTGTTTATAGTAAAGATGATAATAAGCTGGTTGCAAAGCTTCAGGCTATTGTAGAAGAAGATATTAGTGAAGCTCTTTATTTAACACCTCAAGAGATGATGCCACAAAGTGAAGTAGAAGGAGAAAACGAATAATGGGTTTAGACGAAAAGAAAATACAAATTCCAACATGTTATATAGCAGGAATCTTTGGAAAGTTTGATGAACATATTAAACTTCTAGAAAAACTTTTTCATATCAAAGTAGTCCTTCGAGATGAAGATATTAAAATATCTGGAGAACCTGCTCATATCGATTTAGCCATTAGAACTTTCAAAGAGCTTCTAAGTGCAGCTGAAAAAGGAGAAGTTATAGATACACAGATGGTAGAATATACCGTTGACCTTATTAAGAAAAACAAAGAAAAAGAATTCTCTATGGCCACACAAGACCTTATTACAATGACTGCAGCTGGAAAACCTTTAAAAGCTAAGACATTAGGTCAAAAACAATATATAGACAGTATTAGAAAGAATATGGTAGTATTTGGGATAGGTCCTGCTGGAACAGGAAAAACGTATCTGGCTATGGCTATGGCTGTAAATGCTTTTAGAAAGAATGAAGTAAGTAAAATTATTTTAACGAGACCGGCTATAGAAGCTGGAGAAAAGCTAGGTTTCTTACCAGGAGACCTTCAAAGTAAGGTGGATCCTTATTTAAGACCTTTATATGATGCGTTGTTTGAGATTATGGGTGCTGAGCAGTTTGAAAAGAATATGGAAAAAGGACTTATTGAAGTTGCACCACTTGCTTATATGAGAGGGCGTACACTTAACAATGCTTTTGTTGTCCTTGATGAAGCGCAAAATACAACACCACCACAGATGAAGATGTTCTTAACAAGACTTGGATTTAACTGTAAAGCCATTATTACTGGAGACTTAACACAAATAGACTTACAAGCAGATCAAAAAAGTGGTTTAAAAGAAGCAGCTAAGATTTTATCTCATGTGGAAGGTATTGGATTTAGTTATTTAAATCGTAATGATGTTGTAAGACATCCGTTGGTTCAAAAAATTGTAGATGCTTATGATGAGTATGAAAAAGTACATGAGAAACCAAAAAATAACCGCTAAACTTTAGCGGTATTTTTTGCAGAATGGAGGCAGGGGATGAAAAAGTTTCGATGGGAAGTTATCTATTTCATGATTGCTGTAATGCTAACCTTTTTTGTAATAAGCTCGGGGGATTTCTTTAGGAAAAAGATTCATATCGAGATAGGACAAATCGCAAGTGAAACCATTGAGGCCCCTTTTCAAGTAGAAAATGAAATTGCAACAGAAAGAAAACGTAATCAATTGGAAGCACTAACGCCAGATATTTATAAAATGGATGAGCGTGTACTTGAAAAGGGTATTGCTAATATTGAGTTATTATTCGATTATGCAGAAGCTATTAAGGTGACAGCTATTCCACAGGAGCATGGAGTATCGCCTATACAGACGCTTCAAAGTAAGTCACCTATTCCCCTTTACGAAGACGAATATAAAACACTTCTCGGAATGAGTGTGAACCGTTTACATAGTTTAGAACAAATTTGTATCAATCTACTTACCAACACTATGGAAGAAGGCATTAAAGAGAATGAAAATAAGGCTCTCGATGTAAGAGCTAAACTAGAAAAGACAGATTTGAGTACAGTAGAGCAAAAAATTGCTTATGAGATTATTTCTTCTCAAATTAAGCCCAATTTTATAGTAGATAAGGAAGCAACCGCATTAGCTAAGGAAGAGGCTAGAGAAAGTGTAGAACCTGTTTATATACTTCAAGGAGAAAGAGTGGTTGAACAAGGTACAAGGGTGACAGAAGAAGCTTATAATGTTTTAAACAAGATAGGTTATCTGAATATAGATGATTCAGAGGTCTATACGCAGTATATAGGTGTAGGGATTCTTATTATATTAGCCGTATTATTCCTTTATCGTAGTATGAAATACGAGATAAGTAATACAAGTCTTAATAGAGGACAGGCTAGCTTGATTTTTATTTTGTATATTTTATCTTTAGGGATTATTCGAATGGTTTTAATGGGAGACTATATTTATATGCCATTGGCGTTTGCTCCTATTTTGGTTGCTATTTTAATCCATAAAGATATTGCTATTGTCATGCATCTTATTTTGATTGTAGTAGCTGCACTGACTCATAAGGCTGATAGTGTATTTATCATTTACCATCTTTTAGCTGGGCTCATTAGTATTAGTATCGTGGCTCAAATGCAAGAGCGTAAACAAACTATGGTCAATGCACTATTAGTAGGACTTCTGCAAACACTAATTTTTATTAGTTTAAATATGTTGGTAGGAATTTCTTTATCTACGCAGCTTATGCTAAAGGGAGTAGAAGCATTCTTTGTAGGTGTTCTTGTAGTCGTTCTTGTAGTAGGAAGTTTACCTTTATGGGAAGCAGCTTTTGGATTTATTACACCCATTCAGCTACTTGAACTGACCAATCCAGACCAACCCATATTGAAGCGCCTACTTATTGAAGCGACGGGGACTTATTATCATAGTCTACTTGTTGCCAACCTAGCAGAGGCTGCAGCAGATGAAATTGGAGCCAATCCACTTATGGCAAGGGTAGGTGGTTACTATCATGATATTGGTAAACTGACATGCTCTAATTATTTTAAAGAAAACCAAGTACTTGATAATCCACATGATTATTTAGATCCACAAACAAGTGCAGATATTATATTATCCCATGTAACTTCAGGAATTGAACTGGCAGATACATATAAACTTCCTAAGTGTGTAAAAGATATGATTAAAGAACATCATGGGACAAGCACAGCACAATATTTTTATATTAAAGCTAAAAATATTGAAGGGGAAGAAGTAGACATTAAGGACTTTAGTTATAAGGGGCCTAAGCCACAGAGTAAAGAAGCGGCACTTATTATGCTTGCAGATGTGGTAGAAGCAACAGTAAGGTCTATGCAGCATAAAATAGGAACAGAGGTAACTGTTGAAGACCTTGTAAGAAAAATGGTTAAACAAAAATTAGATGAAGGACAGTTAGATGAATGTCCACTTTATATATCTGATATAGAAAAAATTATTGACTCCTTTACGCGTATGCTAAAAGGGATGTATCATGAACGTATTGAATACCCAGAGAGAAAGGGCAAGTAGAATGAACGTATACTTAGAAGATGAATATAACTTTTTTGAAAAACATGAAGACTTATTTGAGGAGATACAAAAGGTTATTGCAAAATGCCTAGAAGTTGAAAAAGTACCTTATGAATCAGAAATTAGTTTAACTGTCGTAGACAAAGAAGAGATAAGATCTATCAATCATGAATACCGAGATATAGATCGTGCAACAGATGTTTTATCTTTTCCACAAATTGATCCTGAGTCAAATGGTATAATTGACTGGGAAAAATTAGATGAAACAGAAGTGATGAATTATGACACAAATCATATCATGCTAGGAGATATTGTGTTATGCTATGAGGTAGCAGATGAACAAGCTAAGTCCTATGGACATTCTTTAAAGCGTGAAGTATGTTTTTTAGTAGCACACAGCATGTTCCACCTTTTAGGATATGACCATATGAATGAAGAAGATGAAAAAGTAATGATTGCAAAGCAAAATGAAGTGCTTTCAGATCTTGGAATTAAT
Source organism: Zhenhengia sp. (assembly GCF_046966505.1). Lineage (NCBI taxonomy): Bacteria > Bacillati > Bacillota > Clostridia > Lachnospirales > Lachnospiraceae > Zhenhengia > Zhenhengia sp. Next base: position 250,282 of record NZ_JBKVCH010000001.1, on the reverse strand, counting down.
CGATAGGAGATGTTTTAAATGGAAGAGTATAAACAACTAGTAGAAAAAGCCAAAGAGGCTATGACCTATGCCTATGCACCATACTCTAATTTTAAAGTAGGCGCAGCGCTCCTTACAGACACAGATAAAATTTATACGGGATGTAATGTTGAAAATGCATCTTTTGGTGCAACAAACTGCGCAGAGCGTACAGCTATTTTCAAGGCTGTATCAGAAGGGGAACTTCGCTATAAGGCAATTGCTATTGTAAGTAGTAGCAAGGAATTTACTTATCCATGTGGGATTTGCAGACAAGTAATCGGAGAATTTATGCCCAATGGCCATATTATATTAGAAAATGCACTAGGAGAAATAAAAGTCTTTGAATTTAAAGAGCTTTTACCTGGGCACTTTACACAAGAAGATCTTAACAAATAAGGAGAAACTCATGAACGATACATTTAAATCAGGCTTTATTTCAATCATTGGGAGAACCAATGTAGGAAAATCTACACTTATGAATAGATTAATTGGCGAGAAGATCGCTATTATGTCTAACAAACCTCAAACAACACGTAATCGTATTCAAACTGTATTGACTACAGATACGTATCAAGCTGTTTTTATAGATACACCTGGGATTCATACGCCTCAAAATAAATTAGGGGAAATGATGATTAAAACAGCTAACACAACACTTAATGAAGTGGATATTATTTTCTACCTTGTAGAGCCACATCCAATCATTGGTAAAAATGAAGCTACTATTATTGAGAAGCTTAAATCAGTTCATACACCAATCTTCCTCTGTATCAATAAAATTGATAGTGTATCGAAGGAAGAAGTAGCAGAAACTATTAATAAGTATAAAGAGGAATTAGATTTTAGTGAGATTATTCCTATTTCAGCTTATGAAGGTGTTAACATTGATGCCCTTTTAAAATGTATTGAAAAGTATTTACCAGAAGGACCGCAGTTCTTCCCAGACGATGTTTTAACAGACCAACCAGAAAGACAAATTGTAGCTGAGCTCATTCGTGAGAAAGCACTTCACCTTTTAGATAAAGAGATCCCTCACGGTATTGCGGTAGAAATTGATACAATGAAATCTAGAAAAAATGGAGATATTGTAGATATTGAGGCAACGATTGTATGTGAACGTGATTCTCATAAACGTATTATTATTGGTAAACAAGGTGCAATGATTAAAGAAATCGGAAGTAAAGCACGCTATGATATGGAGAGGCTTTTAGGATCTAAGGTTTATTTAACTTTATGGGTTAAAGTTAAGAAGAATTGGCGTGACAGTCAATTCCTACTTAAAAATTATGGATTTAATGATCAAGATTTTTAGTAATCGAAAATTTTAATAGTCAAGGTCTTTTACAATGGCAATTTTTTTGTAGCATAGGATAGCCAAACTTGTATAAGCTAATAGTAATAAGCTGAAGGGGGTAGTTCATATGTTAGATCATTTATGGAAATGCTTTGAAACCACAGGAGATATACAAACCTATTTGAACTTTAAAGAATATGAAAGAACCAGACAAGGCTTACAAGAAAAGAGATTGGATGAAAACTAGAGATTATGGTTATAAAAGTTGATGCAGTTGTTGTAAAAGAATATGTAGTAGGAGAGAGTGATAAATATATCACTCTCTTTACAAGAGAATATGGAATTATTCAAGTAGGTGCACCACGTGCTAAGAAGTTTGATAAAGGACTTGCTTCAGGAACAGAGCTTTTTGTATATGGTGAGTTTGTCTTGACTCAGTATAAGCACACTTACAAATTAATTAGTGTAGAGCCACGTTATACTTTTCATCATTTAAGAGAAAACTTGGTGATTTTAAGTTATGCTTCTTACATTGCAGAATTTGTAAGTGAAGTAGCAACTGAAAGTAGTGGTAACAGTGAGCTGCTTACTCTTATGCTTTATGCTTTACATAGTTTGAATAAAAGTAGTGAAGAAAGTGCAGAGCGTATTCGCCGTACCTTTGAAATGCGTGCTCTTGTCGTATTAGGATTCACACCGGAGTTAACAAGATGTGTATCATGCGGTATGTCAGTAGAAGGAGATGAATATGCTACTTATACTTTTCTTGTGGAAGAAGGTGGTTTATGCTGCAAGAAATGTAGAAGCATGAGCGCTCTTATAACTTTAAGTTATACAACATGGTATGTGCTTAATTACATACGACTTGCACCCTATAAAACACTTTTTAATTTCGAAATTAAACCCTATGTCTTGCAAGAGATGGCAAGGCTATGTGATGAAATGGTTGCCTATTATATTGAGAAGTCTTTTAAAACCTTAGAATTTATTAAGAGCTTAGGAATTTTATCTTAAAATTCCTAAGCTCTTTCTTCGTTTATAGCATAAAGTATGCTATAATAAATAGGAATATTTTGGGGTATCCTTAAATATAGGAGGTGTATAATGAAGAAAAAAATATTATTATTTGATGGTTTAAGTATTGCTAATAGAGCCTTTTATGGCATTCCACTTTTGACAAACAAAGAAGGACGTTATACTAATGCTGTTTATGGCTTTTTAAATATTATGATTAGTATGATTGAAAAGGAAAAACCAGACTTAGTAGGTGTAGCTTTTGATGTAAGTGCACCAACTTTTAGACATATTCAAAATGTAGAATACAAAGGGACACGTAAAGGGATGCCACAGGAATTAAGAGAGCAGATTCCACTGCTTAAAGAAGTCCTTGCTCTTATGAACGTACACATTCTGCAAAAAGAAGGTTTTGAAGCAGATGATATACTGGGTACTTTAGCTAAAGCTGGTGAAAGAGACGGCTATAATATGGTGGTCGTATCAGGAGATCGTGACTTATTGCAAATTACAAGTGAGGACATTGAACTTAAAATTCCTAAAACAAAGCAGCAGGGAACAGAGATTGAAAGTTACTTTGCAAAAGATGTAGTGGAGAAATATGAAGTTTCACCTTTGGAATTTATTGATGTAAAAGGGCTTATGGGAGATGCCTCAGATAATATAAAAGGGGTACCAGGCATAGGTGAAAAAACAGCTATTAAGCTGATTAAACAATATCATTCCATTGAAAACTTATATGAACATATTGATGAGCTTACACAAAAGAAATTAAAAGAAAATCTTATAACCTATAAAGATCAGGCTTTAGAAAGTAAGATGCTTGCAACGATTGTGTGTGATGTGCCGCTTGAGTATACATGGGACGAGTTCTATCTAGACCTTACTTTATCTGAAGAAGCAGAAGAAGTGTTTAAACAGCTTGACTTTAAAAAGCTTATAGCAAGACTTCCAAGAACTTCAGCCACTAAAGAAGTAGAAACTATAGAAGTAAGTAAGCAGGAAAGTTTAGACACAATGGGAAGCTCAGAATGCATGGCGATTACTTATGCTTATGAGGATGGGTGCTTAGAATTAGGTATTGCAGAAGGCAAAGGCGTTAATTTCTTAAGTTTAAATTTAAGTAAAAATCAGGCAGAGGTCAAGACTTTCTTTGAGAAAGAGACAGGCCTTAAAGTGATTCATGATAGCAAGAAGCTTAGACATATTCTAGCTGAGATGCACATAGAGATTAAAGGACAAGTGTTTGATACTTTTATTGCTGCTTATCTCATTGATCCTACAAGTGAAACCTATGAGATTAGTGAGCTTGCTGATAATTTCTTAGGGATGCAAAATGTACCTTCTTATGAAGAACTTGTTGGCAAAGGTAAAAGTCAAAAACGCTGGCTAGGTTTAGATGAAAATACACGTGTGGACTTTTTAACAAGAAGAGCACATATTCTTTATGAAGCTTATGATGTACTTCAGAAAGAGTTAGATAAAAATGATATGCAGATACTCTTTAATGATATTGAAATGCCGCTTGTTAAAGTGCTTTTTGATATGGAAAGGGAAGGCATTAAAGTAGATCTTGAGAAACTGCAAGCTTATGGCAAAGAATTAGATGCCTTAATTGAGAAAGAAGCAGAAAGAGTCTACGAGTTAGCGGGAGAAAGTTTTAATATTAATTCGCCTAAACAGTTAGGTGTTATACTTTTTGAAAAGATGGATATTCCACCTGTTAAGAAAACCAAAACAGGCTACTCTACAGCTGCAGAAGTCCTTGAGAAGTTAAGAGATGGCTATCCAATTGTAGAACATATTCTAGCCTACAGACAGTATACAAAGCTTAAATCTACTTATGTAGAAGGTCTTATTGCAGTAATGACATCTGAGCATAAAATTCACTCAAGCTTTAACCAAACTATTACAGCTACAGGCCGTATTAGCTCTACAGAACCAAATCTTCAAAATATCCCTGTAAAATTAGAGATGGGGAGACGTATCCGTGAACTCTTTATTCCAAGTTCAGATGAGTATATCTTCTTAGATGCAGACTATTCACAAATTGAACTACGTGTTCTAGCTGCACTTGCAGGAGATGAGAACCTCATTCATGCTTTCAATGAAGGCATTGACATTCATACTTTAACAGCATCACAAGTTTTCCATGTGCCATTTGAAGAAGTTACGCCACTTGAACGTAGTAATGCTAAGGCCGTTAACTTTGGTATCGTATATGGTATAGGTGCCTTTTCTTTATCAGAAGATCTTAAGATTACACAGAAAGAAGCGGCAGCTTATATAGAGGGATATTTTGAAAAATATCCTAAAATAAAAGAATACCTTGATGGATGTATAAGTTTTGCAAGAGATCATGGTTATGTAAAGACTATCTTTAATCGTAAACGTGATATCCCAGAGATTAATTCTAAAAACTTCAATTTAAGAGAGTTTGGCAAACGTAAAGCCATGAATACCCCTATTCAAGGTACAGCGGCAGATATAATTAAGCTGGCTATGGTGCATGTTCACCAAGCACTTCGAGATGAAGGTCTTAAGTCTAAAGTTATTTTAACTGTTCACGATGAGCTGTTATTAGAAGTTTATAGACCAGAACAAGAAAAGGTTGCCAAACTATTAAAAGAAAAAATGGAGCAAGCAGTAAATTTAAAAGTAGCTATGTCTGTAGAAGTGCATAGCGGTGAAAACTGGTTGGCGGCAAAATAGGAGAAAGCGATGCAAACATTAGGAATTGTTGGAGGAATAGGTTCAGGGAAGAGCACGATTGTATCTCTTCTTTGTGAACTTAAAAAATGTTTTGTCATAGGTGCAGACGAGCTAGGTCATCGTATTTTGCTAAAGGGGGATTTAGCATATGATCAAGTTGTTGAAACCTTTGGAGAAAGTATTTTAGATGAAAATGGGCAGATTGTGCGTAGAAGGTTAGGAGATATAGTCTTTGCAGATAGAGAAAAGCTTAATGCACTTAATACCATTACACATCCTATTATCTATAATGAAATTAAAGTACAAGTAGAAAGATGTAAAGAAGAAGAGAAATGGGATTTTGTCATTATAGATGCGGCGCTCTTAATTGAAATAGGACTTGTTCCTTTAACGGATCGTATTATAGGTGTCTTTTCGGATGAACAGACACGTATTACACGTCTTATAGAACGGGATCATTTTACAAAAGAACAAGTGTTAGAGAGGATTAATAAGCAGAAAAAGTGGGAAGAATTAGAAAAAGTCTCTCACTATATTATTGATAATCGTTTCACACGTGAAAATACCAAAGAACAATTAAAAGCCTTATTAGAAAAAATAATGAAGGGGTATTAGCGTGAAGATGAGGAAATGTATTAAAGGGTTAGTGTACGGTATACTTATAGTGTGTATACTTACAGGAGGTCTGTTCTTAAGCTATAGAAGACCATTTAGAGATTTAGTCGAAACTTATAGTAACCAGTATGGTCTAGATAGCAACCTTGTTTATGCAGTTATGAAAGCAGAAAGCGGTTATGACCCTATGGCTATTTCTAAAAGTGGTGCGAAGGGGCTCATGCAAATTATGAATAAAACAGGAACTTGGGGAGCAGAAGAATGTGCGATTCCTGATTATGCTAATGATAGACTGTTTGAGCCAAGTATTAATATCCAAATTGGAACATGGTATTTAGCAAGGCTTATGAAACAATATGAAGGCAATTTGCAACTTGTTTTAGCAGCCTATAATGCAGGTACAGGTAATGTAGCCAAGTGGCGTAACAATACACTTTATAGTAGCGATGGCAATGTTTTGCATACAATTCCCTTTAAAGAGACACAAAAGTATATACAAAAAGTAAGCTTTTATTATAAAGTTTATAATTTGTTATACTAAGGAGGAATGTAAATGGTACAAAAGATATGGAAATATATTTTTCTAATAATGTGTGTAGGCCTTTTAACAGGCTGCACGCCTGAGACAGATATTAAAGAAAACTCTACTTCAAAAGTAGAAGTACCTGTTGAGGAAGAAACACCTAAAAAAGAATCTGTATCTAAAATTACAATAGGTATGCAAAATCCAGTCACTTTAAATCCTATTTATAATATGGATAAAAGTGTTCAGCACACACTTTATCTCCTCTTTGATACTCTTGTAAATATTGAAGAGGACGGAAGTGTAACACCTAATTTAGCTGAAAGCTTTACGTATAGTGCAAAGGACAAAGTCCTTATTGTAAAACTTAGAGAAGATATTAAATGGCAAGATGGCACGCCTCTTACAAGTGAAGATGTTCTTTTTACTTTAGATTTGATTAAGAATGCTACAGAGTCACCTTATAAGTTAACTACAGCTAATATAGCTAATGTTCAGGCTATGGATCGCTATACTTTTAAGATTTTCTATAGACAGGATTTTAGTGGAGTTTACCAAACTTTATTCTTCCCTGTTTTACCTAAACATATCTATAATGTTGAGAAAGAGCAACAGCTGTCCTTATTACCTATAGGGAATGGACCTTATATGTATAAGGAAAGTGTACCCCATAAGGAAATTACACTTGAGGCTAACCCTAATTACTTTAAAGGAGAGCCTACTATTAAAAATATTGAAGTTATGATTATTCCAGATGAAGAAAGTTTACTTTATGCTTTTGAGCAGGGACTTATTGATGTCATCTATACAGATGTAATGGAATGGGGAAAATATGCTAAGGATAAATCAGCTACTATTTATGAAATAGGAACTAATTGCTATGAATTTATGGGACTTAATTTTAATAAACCTATTTTTCAAAATGCAAAGGTAAGAGAAGCGTTAGTTTATGGAATTGATAGGCAAAAGATATCTGATACCTACTATCTAGGGCATTCAGTTGTAACAGATACACTTATTGCACCATATTCTTATCTCTTTGACCCAACACTTCAGATTAAAGAGTATAATGTGGAGAAAGCGAAATTACTTTTAGTGGGTGAGGGGTATCAATATGATGAGGATTCCAAATTATTTACGAAGAATAATGTACCACTAAGTTTTAATCTTCTTGTTAATGAAGAGAATAAGGAGCGTCTTCGTGTAGCTGAATATATGCAGAAGATGTACAAAGAATTAGGTATTGAAGTGAACATTGATAAAGTAGCTGCCGAGGTTTATAAAGAACGCATCTATAATAAGCAATTTGATGCTTTCTTAGGTGGATGGAAGATTTCATATATTCCAGATGTAACTTTTGCATTCCATTCTAGTCAAATTACAAATGGTGATAATTTTATCAGTTATTCGGATCAAATGATGGATGATTTAATTAGAAATGCTTTTAATAGTCATCCTGATCAAATTACAGAGGCATATGGACGTTTGCAACAATATATTGCAGAGCAAAATCCTTATATTAGTTTATATTTTAAGAATGGTGCACTCATTACAAAGAAAAAGATAGGTGGTAATATACAACCAAACCCTATTAATTTTTACTCAAATATAGAAGAATGGAAACTTATAGACTAGTTCAATTGAACTAGTCTATTTTGGTATCTTTAATTTTACAAAGGGATATAGTACAATAAAAACTATGAAAAATAAGAGGTGAACAAGAAGATGCTCTATGAGAATGAAGCTTTAGGAATAAGTACTATTATAGCGGAGAATAGGCAGAAAAGGCCTAATAAGGTCAAAGGTGAAAGTATGTGTCCTTTCTGTAAGCAAAATGAGTCGGCAATAGAACAAGTTGTTATGGAGACGTTCACTTCTGATGAAGATCATATAAGAATTGTCAATAATAAATATCCTGTTTGTCATAAACGGGGAGATTTATATGGTATACATGACGTAGTGATTGAAACGTTATATCATGATAAGAAACCTCATAGCTTTTCAAAAAGTCATTGGTATGACCTTATCAAGCTTATACAGCTTAGATGGCTAGAGATAAGCCAAGATGAGCGTATACAGTTTATTCAAGTCTTTAAAAATGAAGGAGAGAAGGCTGGGGCTAGTATTATGCATTCACATTGGCAAATTATTGCATTAGAAGAAACTCCACTTACAATGAAAAGACATTATGAAAGCGTGAGAGAGCAGTATGAAAAAGAAGGATGTTGGCTTTGTAAACAGCAGGATTCCTCTTGGTTGGACATTATAAAAACAAGCAAGTGGCGACTCACTGTACCTGAAGGTGCTCGAGCACCCTATGAAAGTTGGATTGTACCTAACATACATTTTGCGAATTTAGGTCAAATAACGGATGATGCACTTAAGGAACTAGCTCTGCTTCTAAGTGATACATTAAAGCTTTATGAACGTATGCTACCGGAGGTAAGTTATAATATTTGTGTAATGAGCGGAAAACCAAAAGGAGATCAGTCTTATCACTTCTATATTAGTCTACTACCTAGAACAGGCAATTTTGCAGGTTTTGAACTTGCAACAGGCTGTTATATCAATATCTTAAGTCCAAAGGGACTAGTAGATAAGATGAAAGAATTAGTAGAAGAAATTAAATAAAAAATAATAAGGGAGTAATACAATAATGAAGGGTATTATAACAGTTGTAGGAAAAGATCAAGTAGGTATCATTGCTAAAGTATGTACGCTTTTAAGTGATGCTAATGTGAATATATTAGATATTTCTCAAACTATTTTACAAGGGTACTTTAATATGATGATGATTGTAAATTTAGAAGCAAATACTATGTCTTTTGATGAACTTGTAGATTCTTTAAATGAACTTGGAAAGGCTTTAGAGGTAGATATTCGTCTTCAACATGAACAGATTTTTGACTCTATGCATCGTATTTAAGAAACTTACAAGGGAGGAATAGGTGTGATTTCAAGATTTGAAGTACAAGAAACAAATAAAATGATTCAAGAAGCGAACTTAGATATCCGTACGATTACAATGGGAATTAGTTTATTAGACTGCATTTCCGGTGATATGGATAAACTTTGTGAAAATATTTATAATAAGATTACAACTTGTGCAAAGGACTTAGTATCAGTAGGTGAACAAATTTCAAAAAAATATGGTATTCCTATTGTGAATAAACGTATTTCTGTAACACCTATAGCACTTGTAGCAGGTGCTACAAAAGCTACATCTTATGTACCTATTGCAAAAACATTAGATAGAGCAGCCGAGGCAGCTGGTGTAAACTTTATAGGAGGGTTTTCGGCTCTTGTACAAAAAGGTATGTCTCCAGCAGATAGAGTGCTTATTGAATCGATTCCAGAGGCTTTAAGTGTGACAGAACGTGTATGTAGTTCTATTAATGTGGGGTGTACAAAGTCTGGTATTAATATGGATGCTGTAAAGCTTATTGGCGAAGTGATTAAACAAACAGCAGAGTATACAGCAGATAGAGAAAGTATTGGTTGTGCCAAATTTGTGGTATTCTGTAATGCGCCAGATGATAATCCATTTATGGCAGGTGCCTTTCATGGTGTAGGAGAACATGATACAGTAATTAATGTGGGTGTAAGTGGCCCTGGTGTGGTGAAGAAAGCACTTGAACAGGTAAGAGAAGCAGATTTTGAGACTTTGTGTGAGACAGTAAAGCGCACAGCTTTTAAAATTACAAGAGCAGGACAGATGGTAGCTGAGGAAGCTTCTAAGATGTTAGGTGTACCATTTGGTATTATTGACCTATCTCTTGCTCCAACACCTGCTATTGGAGACAGTATTGCAGAAATTTTTGAAGAGATGGGACTTGAAATGGCAGGTGCACCAGGGACAACAGCAGCACTAGCTATTCTTAATGACAGCGTTAAAAAAGGTGGTGTTATGGCTTCTTCTTATGTAGGTGGATTAAGCGGTGCCTTTATTCCTGTAAGTGAAGATCATGCTATGATTAAAGCAGCTGAAGCAGGTGCTTTAACTTTAGAAAAACTAGAAGCCATGACATGTGTATGCTCAGTAGGACTTGATATGGTAGCTATCCCAGGAGATACAAGTGCTAAAACGATATCAGGTATTATTGCAGATGAGATGGCAATAGGTATGATCAATGCTAAGACTACAGCTGTACGCATTATTCCAGTACAAGGCAAAGGTGTAGGAGAGTGTGTAGAGTTTGGTGGACTTTTAGGTAGAGCACCTATTATGCCTATCAATAGCTATAATTGTGATAGATTTATTGATAGAGGCGGTAGAATTCCAGCGCCTATCCATAGTTTTAAAAATTAAAGGAGTGTTAAAAATGTCTAGAATTTTAGAAAACTTACAACCAGAAAAGGTTTTTTACTACTTTGAAGAGATTAGTAAAATCCCACGTGGTTCAGGTAATGAAAAAGAAATTAGTGATTATATGGTACAGTTTGCAAAGTCACTTAACTTAGAAGTTAAACAAGATGAAGCAAATAATATTTATATTAGAAAACCAGCTACACCAGGCTATGAAGATGTACCAACTGTTATTCTTCAAGGTCATATGGACATGGTTTGTGAAAAAAATAAAAATACAGAGCATGACTTTGAAAAAGAAGGTATTAAACTTATTGTAGATGGTGACTTTATCCGTGCAGATGGTACGACACTTGGGGCAGATAATGGGGTTGCTATTGCTTACCAAATGGCGGTTTTAGCAGATGATACGCTTGAGCATCCAGCTATTGAAGTCCTTATGACAACAGCAGAAGAAACAGGTATGGATGGTGTTGCGAACCTTCATCCAGAATATCTACAAGGTAAAGTACTTCTTAACTTAGATACAGATATTGAAGGAGAATTTTTAGTAAGCTGTGCAGGTGGTGCTAAAGCCCATGTAGAGCTTCCAGTAAGCTATGAAAAAGCTCCAGAAGCGCATACTTTATATAGTTTAACTATTAAAGGTTTAACAGGCGGACACTCAGGTGCAGACATTCATAAAGAGCGTGCGAATGCTAATATATTAGTAGGCCGTATGCTGGATAGGATAAGATGTGAAATACCCCTTTATATAGCACGTTTTGCAGGTGGAAGTAAAGATAATGTTATTACACGTGAAGCAGAGGTAAGTTTCTACGTTTCAAATGCACAAAAAGAAGCACTTGAAAAGACTATAGATGAAATGACTATTGCTTTTAAAACAGAATATGCTAAACAAGACCCAGGTCTTGAAGTTATCTTTACTACATTACAAGAAGAGATGGAAGTTCTTTCTTTAGAAAATACAGCAAAAGCTATTGACCTTCTCATGTTACTTCCTCATGGTATTACAGCTTATAGTATGCAAATTGAAGGACTTGTTGAGAGTTCTCTTAATATTGGGGTGGCACAACTTGAAAAGGAACGTTTCCACCTTGTACTTGCAGTAAGAAGTTCTGTACCAACTAAAAAAGAAAATATGCTTCGTAAAATTAAACTAGTAAGTGAAGCCTTAGGTGCAAAAGCTACAGTGAATGGAGATTATCCAGCATGGGTATATGCACCAAACTCACGTATACGTGAACTTGCTAGTGAAGTATTTGAAAATATGTACCATAAACAACCTAAAATTGAAGCCATCCATGCAGGTCTTGAATGCGGCTTTATTCTAGAAAAGATACCAGGTATTGATATGATTGCTTTTGGGCCAAATGCTTATAATATTCATTCTCCAGAAGAACGTGCAAGCATTAGTTCCATGGCACGTGTGTATGAATACTTAGTAAACCTTCTTAAAGAAATGAAAAACTACTAAGAAGGTGACCCCATGAAATTTGAAAAAAATAATAAGTATTTTACAATCAGTGTTTATGTTGTAGTTAGTATATTGATTACAGTATTCGCTACATTTTTGCTTATTAATTTCAAACTTATTGGGGGATATATAGCGACGTTTATTAAATGGATTTTTGATCTTTTAAAGCCTCTCATTTTTGGTTTTATTATTGCTTATCTTTTAGATCCACTTACAGATTTTTATGAGAGATGGTTAAAACGTCTTGGAAAGAAGGAAAAGTCTAAAAGGAGTTTTGCCACTTTACTTACGTTAATAAGTTTTATTAGTGCAGTAGGAGCACTTGTTATTCTGGTAGCAGTGAATGTGAAAAAAGTTATTGGTGTTGGAGCAGTGAAAAATCTACAAGATAGTCTGATGCAGTACACTCATTACTTTACCAGTATGATTGAAAGTATGGAATTTGCAACATCCAGTATGCCTTTTCTAAGAAGTGGAGGTAGCTTTATTGCACAAGTTTATAGTAACATAGATGCCTTTGTAAACTGGATAGGCACAAAGGCTATCAGCGTCCTTACTGGAATGGGTGGGAATTTGCTTAACCTTGGATTAGGTTTTGTCATTGCTTTTTATGGGCTGAAGGATAAGAAAATTTTATTAACCATATACAATCGTTTTCTAGATTTAATGATTCCTAAGCGTATAAGTGGTGAAGTAAGAGATATTGGTAGAGATATAGATTATGTTTTTTCAGGCTATATTAGGGGGCAACTTATTGATGCTGTTATTATGGCTACATTAATTAGCATAGCACTTATGTGCATCGGTATCGATTTTGCCATTATTATAGGCATTATTTCAGGTATTTTTAATCTGATTCCATACTTTGGGCCTGTAGTAGGTTTTATTTTAGCAGGGCTCATTGGTTTTATTGGACCACATCCTATTAAAGGAGTCTATGCTGTTATTGCCGTTATGATTTTGCAGCAAATAGATGGATGGTTTATTGTACCAAAAGTTATGGGCAAAACCGTGAAACTTCATCCTATAGCTGTACTTTTAGCTATTGTAATAGGTGGGCAGATTTGTGGTTTAGTAGGTATCTTACTAGGTGTACCAGTAGCAGGTTTTATTAGACTACTCGTGATGCGTTATATGGGAGACTTGTTTAGTCCAAAAGAAAACTAATAAAGTAAATGGAAGAATAAAAAAGGACTATTGCACGAGCAATAGTCCTTTTTGTGTTTAAACAAGATTTACTTGGTGGAATACTTTTTTACCTTTTTGTATCATTAAAGCATTATCTGTAAAAAGATCTGCTGTTACTTTGAAATCGATAGCTTCAACAGGTTTACCATCAAGTTTAATGCCTTTTTGATCAAGAAGGCGACGTGCTTCTGAACGTGTTGCAACGATCTTTGTATGGTCTACAAGAAGGCTGATGATATCAAGGCCCTCTGTGAATAAATCTGCACTAAGGTCTGTTGTTGGAAGTGAACCACTAGCACCTTTACCAGCAAAAGCAGCTTTAGCAGCTTCCTGAGCTTTAGTAGCTTCTTCCTCGCCATGTACGATTTTTGTAATCTCAAATGCAAGACGTGCTTTAGCCTCGTTGATTGCCGCACCTTCTACATTACAAAGTGTATTAATTTCATCCATTGGAAGGAATGTAAGAAGGCACATACATTTTCTAACATCAGCATCTGCAACATTTCTCCAGTATTGGTAGAAGTCGTATGGAGATGTTTTTTCAGCATCAAGCCATACAGCACCATTTTCAGTTTTACCCATTTTTTTGCCTTCACTGTTTGTAAGAAGAGAGAATGTCATACCAAAAGCAGTGTCACCATGTAAACGTCTTACAAGTTCTACACCACCTAAAATATTTGACCATTGGTCATTACCGCCAAGCTCTAATTTACAGCCGAATTTTCTATAAAGCTCTAAGAAGTCGTAAGACTGCATAAGCATGTAGTTGAATTCTAAGAATGATAGACCTTTTTCGAGACGTTGTTTGAAACATTCTGCTGTAAGCATGCGGTTTACAGAGAAATGTACACCAACTTCACGAAGGAAGTCTACATAGTTTAAGTTTAACAGCCAGTCACCATTATCAACAATAATGGCTTGATCATTATCAAATGTAATAAAGCGTGAAAGTTGTTTTTTAAAGCAATTTACATTATGCTTAATGATTTCTGGTGTAAGCATTTTACGCATATCTGTTTTACCAGTAGGGTCACCAACCATACCTGTACCACCACCAAGAAGGGCAATTGGTCTATGACCAGCTTTTTGCATATGAGACATAGCCATAACTGTTACAAAGTGACCAACATGTAAGCTGTCTGCTGTAGGATCAAAACCAATATAGAAAGTTACTTTTTCTTTTTCTAATAATTCTCTAATTTCTTTTTCGTGTGTTGTTTGTTCAATAAACCCACGTTCCATGAGGGTATCAAATACGTTACTCATTGTTAAAACCTCCTAATATTTTATTTAAAATTAAAAAAGGGTGATTCATCCTAGAAAAGGACGAGATCACCCGTGGTACCACCTTAATTCGCAAATAAACTTTGCCTTGACATGATAACGGTATGAAACCGGCACAATTGTGCAACTCAAAAGGTGTAATTCATAATAAATTCGGTATGTACTTGCACCAACCGTACATTCTCTGAAGACGCCCTTTATTATTACTGCTTCCTTCATCAACATTTTTGACTATGTTTATATTGGTTATTATTATAACATAGCTTAAATATTTTGCAAGACTCTAAATAGTATAGAATAAAAGTGGAAAAAAGTGGTAAACTATAATAATATAAAGTATAGAGTAAAAATGAGAAGAAGTAATAGGAATTCAAGGGGGGACACATATGTTTGAGATCAGTAAGGGGCTACCTACATTAGGTTGTCACTTAATAGATGGTAATTGTTACTTTGGTATTTATTCCACTAAGGCAAAATATATGATTCTTAAATTATATAAAGAAGTTTATGAAGATGGACCTTTGTTAGAAGTTGTATTAGATAGAAAAGACTACGCCACAGGGGACATTTTTCATGTAGCTATTGAAGATGTACAAGAAGGCTATAGTTATACGTGGCAGACGCAAAACGAAAATGATGAAATAAGTGTGCCACTTATTGACCCTTATGCAAGAAGTTTATATGCCTTTCCTAAGGGGAGTAATCATTATAAAAATATAGTGGTTAAAGATGAGTATATTGTAGCCAATAGGCCTCATTTAGAATGGCAAGAGACCATTATATATGAAATGCATGTAGGAGCTTTTACTAAAAGTCCTACATGTACAGTACTTGAAAAAGAGAAAGGTACTTTTGAAGGGATTATAGCAAAACTTCCTTATTTAAAAGCATTAGGTGTAACAACCTTGGAATTATTGCCTGTGTTTAAATGGAATAAACATACTCTTGCGAATAAGCATCCTATTACTCAAGAAACTTTACAGGATGAATGGGGATATAATACTATAGCTTTCTTTGCTTTGCAGGAAAATTATAGTGCAAATAAAGAAGTGCTTGGAGAATTAAAATCTTTTAAAAAGTTTATAAGTACCTTACATGATGAAGGTATGGAAGTAATTTTAGATGTAGTTTATAACCATACAGGAGAAGGAAGTAAGGAGGGGAAAGTCTTTAGCTTCAAAGCCTTAGCGCCACAAAGTTATTATAAGTTTCAAGATGAGTATTATCGTAATGATGCAGGTGCGGGTAATACTTTCAATAATATGCATATAATGACCAAAAAATTAATTTTAGATAGTTTGAGGTATTGGGTTATTTGTATGGGTGTAGATGGTTTTAGATTAGATTTGGCATCTATTTTAGCACAAGATGAAGCAGGAAATTGGTATGAAGGGTCTCTCGTTGATGATATTGCGAAAGATCCTATTTTATCTCATATGAAGCTCATTGCAGAATGTTGGGATGCAAAGGGTGCTTATGATGTGGGGCGTATGCCTTATCCTTTTGTAGAGTGGAGTGATCGATATAGGGATACCATTAGACGGTTTGTTAGAGGAGATCAGGGAATGACTCGAGATGTAGCACAGTGTTTAATGGGAAGTGAAATCCAATTTAAAGATTTACGTAAGACTAAGCAAAATACCCTTCATTATGTAACAGCCCATGATGGGTTTACCTTATGGGATTTAGTTTCTTACAATACGAAGCATAATAGGTTAAATGGAGAAGATAACAGAGACGGCCACAACGCCAACTATAGTTATAACTGTGGGGTAGAGGGGGAGACGCAAAACGAAGAAATTTTGGCTATGCGCATAAGACGTATTAAAAATTATTTTACCCTTCTTATGCTATCACAAGGTGTACCTATGATTCTTATGGGGGATGAAATAGGAAGGACACAAAAAGGCAACAATAATGCCTATTGTCATGATAATGAACTCACTTGGATGAATTGGGAGAATGTAGAACGTAACAAGGAAATCCTTAATTTTGTAAAACAAATAATAGCTTTTAGAAAAGAGAGCCATTGTTTTATGAAGCAGTATGAGCATGAACTTAAAGTCACGTTCCATGGTGTGAACTACAATCAGCCAGACTGGTCTTATTATTCCTGCAGTCTAGCGGTTCAGATGGAAGTAGGGGATGAGAAGCTCTATATAATCATTAATCATTATGTAGAGCCTCTTAGATTTGAACTACCACGTACAATGCAAGGTTGGAAGCTCATGATAGATACCTCAAGAAATGAAAGTTTTATACAGTCTAGTCTTAAGATTCAAGAGTCTAATCATAAGGTTATGCCATTTAGTATATGCGTTTTTAAAACATAAAAAATAGAACCATCATTATAAAAAGAATAATGATGGTTCTATTTTTTTATAATGAGCTAAGCGACAAGATAGGAAAGTAGATGCTCAGGAATTTCTCTTTGAGAACAAGAAGCTCCAACTATAAAGTTAACGGAATATTTTTCAGAGAGCTTTTTGAGTTTGTCGAAGAAAAGACTGAGTTCATCAATACCTAAATGGGTGATTTGAATAAGTTCATCAATGAAAACAAGTTCAATATCATGATTGCTAGATAGAATCCCACATAAAAAACCAAAGAAATCATGGGCACTAATTGGGAAATTTGTCGTCTCGATAAGACGTATACGATGAGAAAGTGCAAAACGATGTTGAGTCGTACTATCAATGTAAACAATGTGACCATTTAAAGATTTGCTACGTTCATTGGCAAGTTCAATCATTTGTTTGGTTTTACCTTCACCTGTCTGTCCTGTAATAATCTGAATCATGGTTATCACCCCTAATAGTATGATTTATTAATATACATATTCAACATATTGCCTAAAATATCCTTTAAAATGAAAAATATTTTATAAAAAATATTATAAAAATGGTAATAAAAATAACTAGGCAACTATGTGTCTAGTTATTTTTAGATTAGCTATTATAATTGTTTTGAGATACTTTTCCAAAGAGCGTCAGAGAATAGAGACCTGCGATACCTATTACAGCATAAATAATACGGCTTATCCATGAAGCCATTCCTCCAAATAATGCAGCTACTAGGTCAAATTGGAAAAAGCCGATAAGTCCCCAGTTAATGGCACCAATAATAATTAATGCTAATGCTACATAATCAAGTCCTTTTGTATCCATATCTTCACCACCTTTGTAGTATTATTAGGAAATCTATGGTGATAGTATGGGAAAAAATAAAAATTTTATGCAGTAAATAAACTCTTGGAATAAATAACCATCTCTAAGCTATATATATAATAAAGGCTTGTTTGACAAACAAGCTATCTCGTTTTAACATAAAGAAAAATGACTTAATGAAATAGACAAGGAGCTAATAAGACGTGAGCACATATAGACGTTATGCAGATTATTTAAAAGAGAAATATGGCGGAAAGGTTTATAAAATTCCAGTTAATCTGCCAGTTACCTGTCCAAACCGCGATGGAACATGTGGTAAAGGAGGATGTACTTTTTGTAGTGAAGTAGGAATAGGCTATGAAATGTTAGACACACAAATGGCTATTAGTAAGCAGATAGAAGAAAATATTGCTTATATTGGCAAGCGTTATAAAGCAGATACCTTTATTGCTTATTTACAAAATTTCAGTAATACGTATATGCCTCTTGAAACTTTCGAAGAGGTGCTTGGACAGATCAAACATGAAAAACTTGTAGGCATTAGCATTTCTACAAGACCTGACTGTATTCATGATGCCTATCTTGAGAAAATAAAAGCATGGCAAGACGAAACTGGATATGATGTATGTATTGAACTTGGTTTACAGACACTTAACTATCATGCATTAGAGAAAATTAACAGAGGACATGGGCTAAGCGAATATATTGATGCTGTATTACGCATTAAGCGCTATGGCTTTGAAATTTGTACTCACTTGATTTTAAATTTACCATGGGATAATCAGCTAGATGTCATTGAAAATGCTAAGTTAATGAGTGTACTTGGTATAGACTATGTGAAGCTACATGCACTTTATATTGTGAAAAATACGGTCATGGGGCAGCAATATTTAAAAGGTGAATTTGACATGATTAGTATGGAGGAATATGAAGAGCGTGTCATTACTTTCTTAAGATATCTTTCAGAAGATGTGGTCATTCAACGTATTATAGGGAGAGCACCAAGTGAATATACATTATTTGCTAACTGGAATACAAGTTGGTGGAAAATACATGATGAGATTATAGCAACTATGGAAGATGCAGGGTATAAACAAGGTGATTTGTGTCAATATCAAAATGGGAAAGCTGTTAAAAAATTTATTACTAAAGAAGCATAAGTTTTTATGCTTCTTTAATTTTTTAGGGGGTTAAAATGGGAGCTATGGAAAGAGTCATTAGCCAGATGAGCTATGATATGAGGAGGAAACGTTATTTAGGTAAGTCCAAAAAGCAAAGTAGAAATCCACAACATGAGATCCATCATAGAGCAAAAAGTACAAGTGGTAGGCAAGTGTATATGCCTGTACTAGCATTAGGTGGAGGAAATGCTAAAAAAGTAATAGGTATTCTTTTAATTGCAATAGGTGTTATACTTATTTTGACGAGATGTTTTGGAGGAAGTAGAAAAGATGCAGTCAAAGATATTAATGAAAAGAAAGTAGTTTATGAAACACAGACTTCTTATGAAAATTTTATACAGGATTTTAATATTGAAGAAGAGGATTTAAAAGTACTTTTGGATTTATCCCTACGCTATAAACAAGATTATGCCCATACACTTGGTGTGTGGGCAGTAGAATCTTATAAAGGAGGCTCTATGGCACAGGTGAAGCAGTGCTTAAGGCAATATAGACCAGAAAATGAAATAGATGATTTTGGTATGTATGATGCAGCCACAAAATTGTACAAGCAGTTTATTTATGACATTCGTAAGTTTCCCCTAAAAATTAGAAAAGGGTATACCTATGAAAATGGATGGAAACAATCTAGAACATATAATGGAAATAGGCTCCATTATGGTATTGATATTATGTCTGATACCAATGAATCAGGGAAAATTGAAGTGATTAGTATGACCGATGGTATAGTAGAAAATGTTGGGTGGAATGAAACAGGTGGTTATAGGGTAGGCATTAGAAGTCCAGGAGGGGCTTATTTTTATTATGCGCATTTAGATGATTATCCTAGTCATTTACAAAAAGGAGATAGGATTGATGCAGGAGATTTGCTTGGGATGATGGGAGATACAGGATATGGTACTGAGGGGACTAGGGGGAAGTTTCCTGTACATCTGCATATAGGGATTGCGGTTAAAACGAAGGATCAAGTAGAGTTTTGGATTAATCCTTATGCACTTCTTAAATATACAGAGGACAAATAGCTGCGTTGGAAAGAATCAAGGAATGTGCTATAATACGAGCATAAGGAGCGATAAAATGAAAGTTTATGCAATAGGAGACCTACATCTAGGTTTTACATCAGATAAACCTATGGATGTGTTTGGTGAAAGATGGCAGGGGCATGTAAGTCGTTTGAAAGAAGCTTGGCAAAAGAAAGTAACCGATCAAGATCTGGTTATTTTGTGTGGGGATCTTTCATGGGCTATGCGTTTAGAAGCAGCTAAGGTAGATTTAGCTTTTATACATGAATTGCCAGGATATAAAGTCTGTATTAAAGGTAATCATGACTTCTGGTGGGAGAAAATAGGGCTTTTAAACAGCCTTTATGAAGATTTGTATTTTATTCAAAATAAAGCGTATATCTTAGGAGAACTGGCTATATGTGGTACAAGAGGATGGCCTATTCAAGAAGATATGACAGCTGAAGATAGGAAAGTTTATGAAAGAGAGAAGGAACGCCTTAAGCTATCTTTAGAAGATGCTATAAAGCAAGGGGCAAAAGAAATTATTGTAGCACTTCATTACCCACCTACTAATGAAAAAGATGAACCCTCTCTTTTTACAGAGCTTTTAGAACGTTACCCTGTTCGTCATGTGGTATATGGACATTTGCATGATGAAAGGGCATGGATGGTATCACGTAAAGGAAAATATGGAAGTCAGTGCTATCATCTTGTAGCGGCTGACTATATAGATTTTAATCCAAAACATATCTTAGAAATTAATGACTAAAGCAAGGGGCAAGATCAATGAAATTACCAGTACTTTTTAAAGAAAAAATGCAACGCCTTTTAGGTGATGAATATGAAGCTTATTTAGAAAGTTATAATAATCCTAAATATCAAGGTATTCGTATCAATACGATGAAAGTAAGTGATGAGGAGTGGAAGCAAATAAACCCATTTACAGAGCTTCAGCCAGTCCCTTGGTGTAAAGAGGGCTATTATTATACAGAGCCGAATAAACCAAGTAAGCATCCGTATTACTTTGCAGGGCTTTATTATATGCAAGAGCCAAGTGCTATGGCACCAGGTGCTTATGTGCCTATCAAAGAGGGAGACAAAGTTCTGGATTTATGTGCTGCCCCAGGTGGGAAAACAACACAAGTTTTAGCTAAGCTGAACCAAACAGGAGTATTAATTAGCAATGATATTAGTGCTTCAAGAACGCAGGCACTTCTTAAAAATGTAGAAAACTTTGGGGCACGTAATACGATTATTACGAATGAAACACCAGAAAGGCTGGCAAGTAAACTACCAGGATACTTTGATAAAATTCTTATTGATGCACCTTGTTCTGGAGAAGGTATGTTTAGAAAAGATGAAGGGGCTATAAAAAGCTGGGAGACTCATGGTGTAGAGCACTGCCAGGCACTTCAAAGGGAAATTTTAGAATATGCTTATGCCATGCTTAAAGAAGAAGGAATGATTTTATACTCTACTTGTACTTTCTCACCAGAAGAAAATGAAGGGATGATACAGGAATTTTTAAATCATCATCCTCTGTGTGAAGTGGTACCTTTAACACCAGTAGGGGGCATTGCAACTGGTCATCCAGAATGGACTAAAGGAGGAGATGCGAGTCTTAAGGGGGCACTGAGATTATGGCCACATCATTTACAAGGTGAAGGGCATTTTGTGTGCTTGATTCAAAAGAAAGAGCCTACATTAGACCTAGCAAAAAGACAAGTTATTAAGAAACGTATTAAAGATATTCCAGCTTTAAGTGAATTTATAGAAACCTATACACATATAGATACGGACACACCTGTTATAGAAGTGAAAGATAAGGTTTTCATGGCTATAGAAGATGCACCCGATTTACAAGGTTTACGCATTGTACGCAGTGGCATGTTACTAGGTGAACTTAAATCTAAACGTTTTGAGCCTGCTCATGCACCTGTTCTGGCTTATAGTAAAGAAATGTTTAAGCAAACTATAGATTTAGCTGTAGATGATGTAAATGTCATCAAATACTTAAAAGGTGAAACATTGCTTGTAGAAGCCCAAAAGGGGTACCATGTTATCTGTGTAGAGGGACATCCTTTAGGCTTCGTAAAAAGTAATAATGGTACATTAAAAAATCAATATCCGCCACATTGGCGTATGATGGGATGAGGATAAAAATGAGATTAGACAAATATTTAGTACACACAGGTTATGGTTCTCGTTCAGAAGTACAAAAACTTGTAAGAAGTAAACGTGTTAAAATTAATGATGAAGTGGCTAAAAAGCCAGATTGTAATTTGAACCCTGATGTAGATGTGGTTAAGGTAAGAGATGAAATCGTAGACTATGCAGAGTTTTATTATTATATTATGAATAAACCACAAGGATGCATTACAGCTACGGAAGATCCAAGACATGAAACAGTGATTGACCTTTTAGATCCTATTGCTAAAGGCCGTAGTTTATCACCAGTAGGAAGACTAGATAAAGATACAGAAGGTCTGCTTATTTTAACGAATGATGGTAAGTTTAATCATGAATTGCTCTCACCTAAAAAACATGTAGATAAGGTGTATTATGCAGAAGTAGATGGCAAAGTGGTAGAAGAAGACCAAAGCGCTTTTGAAGAAGGCATAGATATTGGTGAAAATAAAGTATGCATGCCAGCTCAGTTAGAAATTATAGAAGCGCATGAGGATTATTCTAAGGTCTATATTACCATTAAAGAAGGTAAATTCCATCAAGTTAAACGTATGATGCGCGCAAGAGGGAAGGAAGTGACGTTCTTAAAGCGTATTAAAATGGGCGGTCTTATGTTACCAGAAGATTTAGAGACAGGTAGCTATCGTAAATTAACGGAGGCAGAATTGCAACTACTTGGAGGGAAAATAGGTGAAACAACTATTTGATGCAGTTATATTTGATTTAGATGGGACACTTGTAGATTCTATGTGGGTGTGGCCCAAAATAGATGAGGTATATCTAGGGCGCTTCGGCTTTGAAGTGCCTGATACACTTGAAGCAGAATTTGAAGGAATGAGTTTTACAGAAACAGCACTCTATGTGAAGGAGCGCTTTAATATACCTGATGATGTAGAAGCTATCAAAGCGGAGTGGAATAAACTTGCTTTTGAGTTCTATCAAAAACAGGTACCTCTCAAAACAAGTGTCCTTGCCTTTTTAGATTATCTTAAGGAGCAAGGCATTAAGGTAGGGATTGCTACAAGTAATAGCCATGAACTTGTTAATGCTGTATTAGAAGCTCATGGCATTAGGGAGCGTTTTGAGGTGATTCGTACGTCTTGTGAGGTAGAAAAAGGCAAACCTTATCCTTATATTTATCAGAGGGTAGCCGAGGAGCTAGGTGTAAATGTGCATAGATGTTTAGCATTTGAAGATGTGCCAAATGGTGTCCTTGCAGCTAAAAGAGCAGGAATGACTGTATGTGCCATAAAAGATAGACAAAATGAAGAAATGGAAGCAGCACTACATAAAGAGGCTCATTATTTTATCGAAGACTATAGTGAGGTTATAGAATACTTTCAAAAGAATGCATAAAGATTAGTAAGTATGGATGTTCCTAGGGATAAGGAGCATCCTCTTTTTTGTGAGTAGCATGTGAAAACTATCTTTATAAAAGTAGTTGCAAAAATAAAAAGATAACGTATAATATAAATAAAAATGCATATATATTAATAAATATTAAATTGAAAAAATAGGAGGGTTATATATGTACGGATTAAAAGGAAAATCATTTTTAACTTTACATGATTATTCATCACAACAAATTAATTATTTATTAGAGCTTGCAAAAGAACTTAAAATGAAAAAAAGAATGGGGATAAAGGGAAATTTATTAGAAGGAAAAAATGTGGCCCTTATTTTTGAAAAACCCTCTACACGTACACGTTGTGCTTTTACAGTTGCTTGTGTAGATGAAGGTGCTCACCCTGAATATTTAGGAAAGAATGATATTCAATTAGGCTATAAAGAAAGTGTAGCCGATACAGCAAGAGTACTTGGCCGTATGTTTGATGCTATAGAGTTTAGAGGATTTTCTCAAGATACAGTAGAAAAATTAGCACTTTATAGCGGTGTGCCTGTTTATAATGGACTTACAGATCTTTATCATCCAACTCAGATTTTAGCTGATTTGCTTACTGTAAAAGAGCATTTAGGTAGTTTAAAAGGTAAGAAGTTTGCCTATATAGGTGATGGGCGTAATAATATGGCGAATAGTCTTATGATTGGTTGCTGTAAAATGGGTTTACATATGGTTATTGTAGCACCAAGAACTTTATGGCCTGACCAAGGACTTATTGAAACTTGTAAAGCATATGCTAAAGAAGGTGGAGGAAGTTTAATCGTGACAGATGAGGTAAATGCTGTAGAAGGTGCACATGTCCTTTATACCGATGTATGGTGCTCTATGGGAGAAGAAGAAAAGGCAAAAGAGCGCATTAGCCTACTTAAACCTTATCAAGTCAATGAAGAACTTATACAACTTACTAATAATCCAGATATGATTTTTATGCATTGCCTTCCAGCAGTAAAAGGTAATGAAGTAACGGAAGAAGTTTTCGAAGCTAATTACTCTGTTGTCTTTGATCAGGCAGAAAATCGTATGCATACGATTAAAGCTGTAATGGTAGCTACTTTGAGTTAAAGTTAAAATTTATAAATTTATTAATTATTTTATAAATTAAAAGTGTAATTTAATATTTATAGCACATTAAAGTGCAAAAGAATCTAAAGGGAGGATGTCAATATGAGAGTCTACAATTTTTCAGCAGGACCAGCTGTATTGCCTCTTGAAGTCTTAGAAAAAGCACAAAGTGAATTTGTCTGCTTTCAGGATTCAGGGATGAGTGTCATGGAGATGAGTCATCGCTCTAAGGCATATAGCCAAATTATTGAAGGAACTGAAGCAAAGTTAAGACAGCTTATGCAGATACCAGATACTTATAAAGTACTGTTTCTGCAAGGTGGCGCATCTTTACAATTTACCATGGTACCTATGAATTTGATGACAGGTTCTAAAAAAGCTGATTTTATTGACACAGGTGTATGGTCATCAAAAGCTATTAAAGAAGCCAAAAAGTTCGGGAAAGCTAATGTGATTGCATCCTCCAAGGCGGATACTTATTCATATATTCCAACTTATAAAAAAGAGCAGTTTGATAAAGAAGCAGATTATGTATATATCTGTCAGAATAATACAATTTATGGAACTAAATTTAACACATTGCCTAATACAGGGAATGTGCCTTTAGTGGCTGATCTTTCTTCTTGTATCTTATCAGAAAAGATGGATGTAAATCGCTATGGGATTATTTTTGCAGGTGCTCAAAAAAATTTAGGTCTCGCTGGTGTAACAGTAGTGATTATAAGAGAGGATTTGATTGGAAGAGTAGATGAAAGTATTCCAACTATGCTTAATTATAAAACCCATGCAGCTAACGATTCCATGTTCAATACACCACCTACTTATGCCATTTATATGTTAGGACTTGTTTTGGAGTGGATGCTTGCACAAGGTGGTATAGAAGTTATAGAAAAGAAAAATAAAGAGAAAGCATCAATTCTTTATGATTATTTAGATACGTCTAAATTGTTTAGAGGTACAGCGGCTAAAGAGGATCGTTCTCTTATGAATATCCCTTTTGTAACAGGAGATGAAACATTAGATGCAGCTTTTGTAAAAGCAGCTACAGCTAAGGGTCTTGTTAATTTGAAAGGACATAGAAGTGTAGGCGGTATGCGTGCAAGTATTTATAATGCCATGCCAATAGATGGTGTCAAGGCACTCGTTGATTTTATGAAACAATTTGAAAGACAGCATGAGGAGGGGATTTTATGAGTAAAATTTATACGCTCAATAAGATTTCATCCAAAGGATTAGAAGGTTTTGGTCAGTGTTATGAAGTTCAAGAAAGTTTACAAGATGCAGATGCCATTTTAGTAAGAAGTGCTAAAATGCATGAACTAGAGCTTCCGAAGTCTGTAAAGGCAATTGCAAGGGCTGGAGCAGGGGTTAATAATATTCCTATTGATGCTTGTACTCAAAAGGGAATTGTCGTTTTTAATACACCTGGAGCTAACGCTAATGCAGTAAAGGAAATGGTCATTGCAGGACTTTTATTATCTTCTCGTAAAATTATAGAAGGGGTAAACTGGGCACAGACTTTAAAGGGTAATATTGCTAAAGAAGTTGAAAGTGGAAAGAGTGCTTTTACAGGACCTGAAATTTTAGGTAAAAAATTAGGTGTAGTAGGGCTGGGGGCTATAGGTGTTCTAGTAGCCAATGCCACACAGGCATTAGGGATGGAAGTAATAGGCTATGATCCTTATCTTTCTGTAGATGCAGCATGGGGAATCTCTAGGCATATTAGGCATGCACATACATTAGAAGAAGTATTAGGGCAAGCAGATTATATTACAATTCATGCTCCTCTTACATCTGCTACAAAAGAAATGTTTAATGAAGAAGCTTTTAATAAAATGAAAAAAGGTGTACGACTTTTGAATTTTGCAAGGGATACTTTAGTAGACAATCAAGCACTTGTAAAAGCTATTGAAAAAGGAACTATAGAAAAGTATGTAACAGATTTTCCAGTAGAAGGTCTTATAGGGCATCCTCAAATTATAACCATTCCTCATCTAGGTGCTTCTACACCAGAATCAGAAGATAACTGTGCAGTTATGGCAGTTAAAGAGCTTAAGGGTTACTTAGAGAAGGGTACGATTACAAACTCTGTGAATTTCCCAGAATGTGAGATGCCGTGGCATGCAACTTTTAGATTGACATTGATTCATAAAAATATTCCAGCTATGATTGGAAAGATTACAAGTATTATTGCAGAAGAGGGCATTAATATTTCAGATATGATTAATAAAAGCAAGGGAGAATGGGCGTATACCATTATTGACACAGATACAAAAGTAACGGATATAAAGATTAAAAGTATAGAAGCTCTTGACGATATGATTAAAGTAAGAGTATTATCAAAGTAAGACAAGAAAAGATGACAACAACATAAAAAGGCTGCTACAAAATAAGAAAGATAGATTATTTTGTAGCAGCTTTTTATTTACTTGAAAATAAGATTTAATAAGGAGGTATGAAAGATGAAAGAAATGGCATTACATATTTTAGATATTATACAGAACAGCATTCGGGCAGAGGCAACATGTATTATACTTCGCATAGAGGAGAAGCCATCTGTTGATAGATTTGTAATAGAGATTGAGGATAATGGTAAAGGTATGCCCGAAGCCATTAGAAGTACTGTAACCAATCCTTTTACAACAACACGCACCTTAAGGAGGGTAGGGCTTGGTATTCCACTTTTGCATCAGCTCTGTGAAGAATGTGAGGGGAAACTTACTATAGATAGTAAAGAGGGAGAAGGAACTAGAATAAAGGCTATTATGCGTTACCATCATATTGATAGACTCCCTTTAGGGGATATGGTAGGCACCCTATATATGCTTATTATGGCTAAACCAGAGATTCGCTATATTTATGAGCATAATTATGAAGCACAAGGTTTCAGAATGGATACGGAGCAGATTGTAGAAATGTTAGATGGTTTACCTATTAACCATCCAGATATTCTAACCTGGATTAAGAGCTATATAGCAGAAAATGAAAGGGCACTCTATAAATAAGTAAAGTGTATAAATTAATCTGTGTTTTGTTGAGAAATTAGAATATAAAGTTTATAATTTCGGTAGGAGGCAAATATACTAAGAGTAAGACAGAAAGAGGGGGGAAGTACATGAAACTTTTAAGTTTTAAAAAAGGTATCCATCCAAAATATTATAAAGAATTAACTAGGGATAAAACTATTGAGCTTCTAATGCCAAAAGATGAACTTGTCTATCCTATGCAGCAACATATAGGTAGCCCGTGCAAACCTATTGTCAAAAAGGGCGATCACGTTTTAGTAGGACAGAAGATTGGGGAAGAGACAGGATATGTATGTGCACCTATTTACAGTACAGTATCTGGTATAGTAAAAGCTGTTGAAGAGCGATTGAATTTTCAAGGTATGCAGGTTTTATCAGTAGTTGTGGTCAATGACTATACTTATGAGGAAGTGCCTCATTTGCAAGAGGCACCGTTTAGAGATTACAAAACACTTACGAAAGAAGAAATTGTAGAAATCGTTAAAGAAGCAGGACTTGTAGGAATGGGAGGAGCTACTTTTCCTACTCATATTAAGCTTTCTCCGCCTGCTCATAAGATTATTAAACATATCATTATCAATGGAGCTGAATGTGAGCCTTACTTAACATCCGACCACCGGATTATGTTAGAGGAAGGTACACGTATTATAGATGGTATTAAAATTCTTTTACATATGTTCAGTGAAGCGACAGCTTCTATAGGGATAGAAGATAATAAAAAAGATGCTATAAGTCATTTGAAAGAGCTATGCCAAGGAGAACCTAAAATAGAAGTAGAAGTATTAGAAACTAAATATCCTCAAGGTTCAGAAAAACATCTCATTTATGCTATTACAGGCAAAGAGGTGCCAAGTGGTAAGCTACCCGCTGATATAGGGGCTATTGTGCTTAATATTGATTCAGTTGTAGCTATATGGCGTGCAGTAACCAAACACAGGCCTATTATGCGACGTATTGTCACTGTATCAGGAAAAGGAGTAGACAAACCTTCTAACTTTAAAGTAAGACTAGGGATGTCTTATAGGGAGTTATTAGAAGCAGCAGGATGGGATGAGAGGAGAACAGTAAGGATCATTTCTGGTGGACCTATGATGGGGACAGCCTTAAGCTCAGTAGATGTACCAGTTGGAAAAGGAACTTCTGCTATCTTATGTCTTACGGCTGAAGAAATTGGAGAATATGAAATGTCTAACTGTATAAGATGTGGAAGATGTGTAGAGGCTTGTGCTATGAGGCTCGTGCCTAATACACTGCATCAGGCAGCTCTCAATAAAGATGATGAAACTTTTATGGCCTATCACGGTATGGACTGTATAGAGTGTGGGAGTTGCAGCTATGTATGCCCAGCAAGAAGACCTATTGTACAGACTATTAGAACAGAAAAAAATAGGATAAGACGAAAATAGGACGAAGGAGAATAAGACATGGAAAAATTATTTACAGTGGCATCTTCACCTCATGCACACCAGAAGCAAAATGTACAGAGTATTATGCGGGATGTAGTCATTGCACTTATTCCAGCATTTCTAGTAGGTACATACCTATTTGGATTAAAGGCTTTATGGACTACACTTATATGTGTTCTATCTTGCGTAGCCTTTGAAGCCATTTGGCAAAAGTTTACCCATCAAAAAGTGACCATTACAGATTTAAGTGCTGTTGTAACAGGGATGCTATTAGCTTTTAACTTACCAGCAGATATACCCATCTATGTACCTATAGTAGGTTCCTTTGTAGCAATCATTCTAGCTAAACAGATGTTTGGAGGTATTGGGCAGAACTTTATTAACCCGGCTCTTGCAGCACGTGCCTTTTTACTTGCAGCTTATCCTACTGCAATGACTAACTTTCAAAAACCTGAACGTTTTATGGGAAGTGCACCTGTTACCAATTGGGATGCAACATCTGCAGCATCAGCTGTAGATACACTTTCAGGTGCTACACCACTTGTAGCGTTTAAATTAGGAGATTCAAGCTATATGCCTTCTTTAATGGATGCTTTTTTAGGAAATATAGGAGGGTGCCTAGGTGAAGTATGTGCGCTAGCTTTACTTTTAGGAGGGCTTTATCTTATTTATAGGAAAGTTATTTCTTGGCATATTCCAGTATGCTATTTAGGTACACTTTTTATTGTGACAATGTTATTTAGTGGGCATGGGTTATACGAAAGCTTTACTTCACTGTTTTTAGGGGGAGCTATGTTAGGTGCTTTCTTTATGGCGACAGACTATACGACAACACCGATGACTCATAAAGGACAAATACTTTTTGCTGTGATGGCAGGTATCATTGCAGGCGTTATTAGGATTTTTGGAGGTTACCCAGAAGGAGTAAGCTATAGTATTTTACTTATGAACCTTGCTGTACCACTTATTGATAAATTTATGAAACCTGTTCGTTTTGGAGGTGGCAAAGCATGAGAGAACCATTAAAATTAGGTGCCATTTTACTTGTGATTACAACTATATGTGCAGGGCTATTAGGTTTTATTAATAATCTAACAGCACCAGTAATTAAATTAGGCAGACAAGAGACACAAAATCAAGCTGTTAAAAAACTTTTGCCAGATGTTGAAACGGTTAAAGAAATTGAAGTGACAGATCAGGATAAAATAACTACAGCTTTTATTACTTATAAAGGAAGTGATTACACAGGCAGTGTTATTAAAGTTTATCCAGAAGGCTATGGTGGGAGTATTGAGCTTTTAGTAGGTATTTTGCCAGAAGGAAAGGTGGCAGGTATTCAAGTATTAAGCCATCAAGAGACACCAGGTCTTGGAGCGAATATGGATAAGGAAGATTTTAAAGAACAATTTCCAGGTAAGCAGACCCCTATAGTTGTTAATAAAATGAATCCGAGTGAAAATGAAATTATGGCTATTACGGGTGCTACTATTACAAGCAAGGGGGTAGCAGATGGTGTTAACTTAGCTGCTGAATATGTTCAAAGCCATCAAGAAGAATGGCAGAAGGGGGATGCTCAATGAAAACATTACTTGAAAGGTTAAAAGCAGGAATTTTAATAGATAATCCTACCTTTATGCAGGTACTAGGTATGTGCCCTACATTAGCTGTTACAACAAGTGCACAAAATGCAGTGGGGATGGGGCTAGCTACAACCGCAGTACTTATTTGCTCAAATACAGTTATTTCACTTCTTAGAAAATGTATTCCTTCCAAAATACGTATTCCAGCATTTGTTGTCATTATTGCAAGCTTTGTAACCATGATTGACCTACTCTTGCAGGCTTATATTCCGGCACTTCATGCACAACTTGGCCTTTTTCTTCCTTTAATTGTAGTAAACTGTCTCATATTAGGAAGAGCAGAAGCTTATGCTTATAAAAATAAGGTGATTCCTTCTTTATTTGATGGACTAGGGATGGGACTTGGATTTACACTAGCTCTTACAACCATTGGTACGGTTAGAGAAATACTGGGTGCAGGGAGCTTATTTGGAATAAGTGTTATGCCAGCAACCTATGAACCAGCTATCATTATGATTTTAGCGCCAGGTGCCTTCTTTACTTTAGCTATTTTAATGGCTATTTTAAATGCAATTAGGGCTAGAAAACACTAGAGGGGGATGTAACGATGGAATTATTACTAGTATTTTTAGGTGCTGCATTAGTGAACAACTTTGTTCTTACAAGGTTTTTAGGAATTTGTCCTTTTTTAGGTGTTTCTAAAAAAATAGAAACAGCTATGGGTATGGGTATGGCTGTAACTTTTGTAATGGGCCTTGCTTCAATGATTTCTTATATTGTTTATGAATTTATTTTACAGCCTTTACATTTAGAGTATCTTTATACAGTAGCATTTATTTTAGTTATCGCATCTTTAGTACAGTTTGTGGAAATGGTTATTCAAAAGACAAGTCCATCTCTTTATTCAGCACTAGGTGTTTACTTGCCACTGATTACAACAAATTGTGCTGTACTGGGTGTAGCTATTATCAATATGCAAAAATCCTATACACTCATTGAATCTATTGTAAATGGTGTGGGTGGTGCATTAGGGTTTACTTTAGTTATTGTACTTTTTGCAGGTATACGTGAACGTATTGAAAACAATAATATTTTACCATATTTAAAAGGTTTTCCAATAGCACTTATTACAGCAGGGTTTATGGCAATTGCCTTCTTAGGCTTTCAGAACCTAATTAAATAGGAGGGGAAAAACATGGATTTAACAGCAGTGATCAACCCTATTTTAGCCATAGGCGGTATGGGGCTCGTTTTTGGAGTAGGACTTGGTATTGCCTCAAAGAAATTTGCAGTGCCTGTAGATGAAAAGGTAGAAGGTATAAGAGAAAATCTTCCAGGAGCCAACTGCGGAGGGTGTGGCTTTGCAGGTTGTGATGCCTTTGCTAAAGCAGTTGCAAGCGGTGAGGCAAAAGCTAATGGATGTCCTGTAAGCAGCAAGCTTCAGAAAGAGGCTATTGCTAAAATTATGGGAGAAGAAGTTGTCGAATGTTCTAAACAGGTAGCCATTGTAAGATGCCAGGGTAATCATGATTTGGCGCGTGAGAAGTATGAGTATGAGGGTATTTTGACTTGTGAAGATGCACATTTAGTAGGGGGAGGACCCAAAGCTTGTACATATGGATGTTTAGGATACGGAAGTTGCCAAAAAGCATGTCCATTCGATGCTATTGCGATAGAAAATGGTTTAGCCGTTATTCATGAAGATAAGTGTAAAGCTTGTAGTGCCTGCGTGGTTGCCTGTCCAAGACAGCTGATTTATATAGGAGATGCAGGGACAAAATATCAAGTTATGTGCAAATCCTATGATAAAGGAAAAATTGTAAAAGGAAATTGCCAAGTAGGTTGTATAGGATGTGGTCTTTGTGTCAAACAATGCGAGTTGGGTGCGATTACATTAGAAAATGGACTGGCTACTATTGATCCCTCTAAGTGTACGGAGTGCGGCAAATGTATAGGGAAATGTCCAACTCATGCCCTTACACTTTATCACGAAGAAGATTAATAGTAATAAGAAGCTCTTTGAAAATAAGAGCTTCTTATTTTGTGTGTATTTAAACTATGATATAATAATGGGATGATACAAAGGATAAGTAGGGGGATAAAAGATGAAAGCAAAAAATTTCTGGGTTTTACTGCTTTGTATGTTGGCAGGGCTTACAGTAGGTTATTTTATAGGAGAGTTATGTACGAAAGTACCTGGTTTAAGTTTTATGAATTACCAGCAGATTTTTGGCCTTGAAGAGCCTATACCGATTGACTTAGGTGTTATAAGTGCTGTATTTAAATTTCAAATTAAAATTAGTCTAGCAGGTATACTTGGGATGGTTGGCGGTATACTGATTTACAAAAAGATTTAATAAGGAGAAAGTTATGCAAAAGATTATTTTAGCTTCAAAGTCTCCAAGACGCAAAGAGCTTATGGGGCTGATCCCGGTAAATTTTGAAGTGATTACAAAGGAAGTAGAAGAGGTGATAGATAGGTGCAAAACACCTGAGGAAAACGTAAAAATGCTAGCACAGCAAAAAGCTTTAGCTGTTGCACAGGATCATGAAGATAGGTGGGTAGTGGGCTGTGATACCATTGTTGTAAATAAGATGGAGATTATGGGTAAACCGAAAGATGTACAAGGGGCTTTAAATATGCTTGAAGACTTGCAGGGAGGTTGCCATAAAGTCTGTACAGGCGTAAGTCTTGTTAATCTTAAACAAGGAGTAAGTAGAAGTTTTACGACTACAAGTCTTGTTTATATGCGAAAATTAGAGGCTGAGGAGATAGAATGGTACGTAAGTACGGGTGAACCTATGGATAAGGCAGGTGCATATGGTATTCAAGGCTATGCAAGTAACTTTGTTGAAAAAATAGAAGGTGATTACTTTAATATAGTAGGTTTGCCTGTATCAGCTCTTTATCAAGTTTTAAAAGAATATGAACTACTTAGCTTTTAGGAAATAACCTAAAAGCTTTTTTGCAATAAACTAGTAATGATTTGTATAAACACGAAAAAATTAGGTAATCATTTAATAAGTCATTAAAGGAGTTTATCTAATGAAAATAGAAGATTTTCCAGTAGAAGAGAGACCTTATGAGAAATTTATAAAATATGGAGAGAAAGCTTTAAGCGTTAGCGAACTTTTAGCTATTTTACTTCGTAGTGGGACCAGAGAGTTAAGCAGTATTGAACTTGCCAGAAATCTTGTGTTAGATATTGATCAAAAAGAACAGATTCTAAAGCTTTATGATTATACGTATGAAAGTCTTATAGCGCTAAATGGCATAGGTCCTGTTAAAGCTATACAGATTTTAACTCTATTAGAGTTAAGTCGAAGGCTTTCTAAAGCTACCTATAAACAAACTATGAAATGGACCAGTCCTAAAGATGTAGCAGGCTATTTTATGGAAGAGATGAGGCATAAGAAAAAAGAACAGTTTCTTGTTGTTTACCTAGATACAAAGTGTAAATGTATTGGTTATGAGAGAGTGTCGGAAGGAAGTCTTAATGCTTCTATTGTCCACCCAAGAGAAGTTTATAAAGGTGCTATATGCAAATCTGCTTATAGTATTATTGTCCTTCATAATCATCCAAGTGGAGAGCCCATTCCAAGTAAGGAAGATCTTCAGATTACGGCTAAACTAAAAGATACAGGAGATATTGTAGGAATTAGGCTTCTTGATCATATTATTATCGGTGATGGATGTTTTATAAGTCTGAAAGAACAAGGGTATCTTTGAAATATTTATTAAAACAAATGCAGTTTTTTTGTTGAAAAATAACGAAAAAAACTGTATCATGTTAGCTATGGGATTTTATGCAAATTCTATAGGATAACGACTTGATTAACAAATAAAATACAAGCAGATCATATGATGATTATGGACATGAGTAGGAGGAAAGAACATGTTTGGAAGAGATATGGGAATTGACTTAGGAACAGCGAATACGCTTGTTTTTGTAAAAGGTAAAGGTATTGTAGTAAATGAACCATCAGTAGTTGCCATAAAAGAAAAGACAAATCAAATTTTAGCAGTAGGTGATGAAGCTAAAAAAATGATCGGTAGGACACCAGGAAATATCGTTGCTATTAGACCACTTAGAGATGGGGTTATTGCAGACTTTGGCACAACAGAAGCAATGATTCGCTACTTTATTGGAAAAGCATATAAACAATCTTTATTCTCACCAAAACCACGTGTTATCATCTGTGTACCATCAGGGGTTACATCAGTTGAAAAACGTGCAGTTGAAGAAGCAACACTTAAAGCAGGTGCTAAACAAGCGCTTATTATGGAAGAGCCTATGGCAGCAGCTATTGGAGCTAACCTTCGTGTAGAAGAACCAACAGGAAATATGGTTGTGGATATCGGTGGTGGTACAACAGATGTAGCAGTTATTTCGTTAGGTGGTATTGTTGCAAGTCGTTCTCTTCGTATTGCAGGGGATGAATTTGATGAATACATTGTTTCTTACATTAAAAAAGAATACAACCTTATGATCGGTGAACGTACAGCAGAACAAATCAAACTTACAATTGGTGCAGCATATCCTACTGGTGAAAATAATACAATGGAAATCCGTGGCCGTGACCTTGTAACAGGACTTCCAAAAATCTTAACAATTACTTCACAAGAAGTAACAGAAGCTATCAAAGAACCTGTTAATGC
Organism: Zhenhengia sp.; assembly: GCF_046966505.1. Taxonomy (NCBI): domain Bacteria; kingdom Bacillati; phylum Bacillota; class Clostridia; order Lachnospirales; family Lachnospiraceae; genus Zhenhengia; species Zhenhengia sp. Next base: position 215,173 of record NZ_JBKVCH010000001.1, on the reverse strand, counting down.
TATTGTAGAAGCCATTAAATATACTTTAGAAAAAACACCACCAGAATTATCAGCAGATATTATGGAAAGTGGTATTATGCTTACAGGCGGTGGTGCACTCCTTACAGGTCTTGATACACTCATTAGCTTAGAAACAGGTATGCCGGTTAATATTGCAGAAAATCCACTTGACTGCGTAGCACAAGGGACTGGTTTAGCACTTGAAAATATTGAAAAATGGGCGGGGCTATTTGCCGACGATAAATAGATAGAGACAAGGAGTAAGAGGCCGTGAAATTATCACAAAAAACCAAAAAGAAACTCATAGTAATCGGGATAAGTGTAACTGCGGTTCTCTCTGTGTCAGTAGTATTAGGTGTTAAGTATAATATCTCCATGCTTAGTAGTGTGGCAGATATTATTACCTACCCTTTTAAAAAGAGTATTTATTTTCTAACTGAACAAGTGAGTGAAGTAACGGGGTATTTTAAAAACGTAGAAGATTTGATTAGAGAAAATGAAGAACTTAAAACTCAAAATGATCGCTTACTGTATCAAAATACTATGTTAGAACAATACAAAAGTGAAAATGAAGGACTTAAGGAAATTCTATCCCTTAAACAACGTTATCAGGAATACCCAACATTAGGGGCTAATGTTATAGCAAAAGATATAAGTAACTGGTATAAATCTTTTAATATTGATAAAGGACTTATACAAGGCATTAAAGAAGAAGATGTTCTTTTATCAGGTGGAGGACTAGCTGGACATATAACAAAGGTAGATCCTCTTACATCTACTGCCATTTCTATTATAGACGATCGTAGTTCTATCAGTGTAAAAGTAGTAAGAACAGGTGACACAGGTATTTTAAGAGGTGACATTGAACTTGCTGAGAAGGGGCTGTGTAGACTAGAGATTGATATTGAGTCAGAAGTTGTAAAAGGAGATCAAATTATTACTTCTCATTTAAGTGATATTTATCCACCCGGTATTCCTATAGGAACGGTAGAAGAAGTGACAACAGGTAAAAATGGCCTGACACAATATGCTTATATCAAACCTTTTGTAGACTTCAAACATTTAGAAAATGTACTAGTTATTACTAGTGATTCTGAAGAATAGAGGGACTACTTATGCGTATAGTTGTAATAACGATTTTACTTGTTATGACACACATTCTTGAGATGACACTTTTTAAATCCATTCGAATAGGTGGAGTTGCACCTGATTTTATGCTTATGATCATTGTATCTTTTGCACTTTTAAGAGGAAGTAAGGAAGGCGCATTAATAGGAGCGCTTGCCGGACTTTTTTATGATGTAACATTTGGTATGTTTATTGGACAACATACAGTAGCGTACATACTTATTGGTTATGTATGTGGTAAGTTTAATAAGAATTTTTACAGAGAAAATTTTATTATGCCATTCTTCTGTACCCTTTTTAGTAGTTTATTTATGAGCTGTAGTTCCATGTTTATTTATGTTATGCGTGGAAAAGCCAATTTACTCTTTTTCCTTAAGGCACTAGTTATTCCAGAAGTTATTTATACAGTTACATTATCTTTAGTTCTTTATCAACTGATTTATCTAATTAATGAAAGGTTAGAACTAAGAGAAAAGAAAACAAGGAATATATTTTAAGTACAGGAGGGGCATATGAAAAAGAAAACAAATAAAATCCTCCATATGTTATCAGAACGTCTTTTCTTAATGTATTTAGGTGTATGCGTTTTATTTCTTGTTATTGTAGGGAAATTTTATCAGCTTCAGATTATTGAACATGATAAATATGCAAACAATTTAAGAGCAAGTGTAGAACGTGTTATTGATATAACAGCACCGAGGGGGCTTATTTATGACAGATACGGTAGACCTCTTGCTATTAATAAACCAACTAATGTAGTGCGTTTAGACCAACAAGTTAAGATGGATAAAGAAAAACTCAACCAAGTTTTGTTAGAACTTGCCCTTTTACTTGAGAAAAATGGTGATACTTATGAGGATAATATTCCTATTAGTAAAAGTACACCTTTTGAGTATACAGAAAGTAAGACAAGCATTAATCAGTTTATGTATTCCATTCCTTATAATGATGAAAAACATAGACAAGAACTTTTACAGAAATCAGCAAGTGAAATTATTGATTATTTAAAAGTTAAATATGATATTAAAAACATGACCGATGAAGAAGCTAGAAAAGTCATTGCCCTTCGCACAGAAATCTACAAAGTAGCTTATAGCAAATATAAACCGGTAGAACTTGCAACACATGTTTCAGATGAAACCATTGCCTACTTAGAAGAACATCATGATGATTTCCCAAGTATACTGGTAGATGTAGCGCCGGTAAGATACTATACAGAACCAGAGGTATTAGGAAACCTACTAGGTTATACCAGAACTATTACAGAAGCTCAGTATGAGGAAATGAAAGATGAAGGATATGACAAGGATGATATTGTAGGGCATGAAGGTATTGAAAAGACTATGGAAAGTGAGCTTCGAGGTCAAAAGGGTGTAGAACGCGTTGAAGTTGATAACGTAGGAAGACGTGTACACACTATAGAAAAAGATGAGGCTATTCCAGGAAATGATGTGTTTTTAACTATTGATTTAGACCTTCAGAAAGTAGCTTATGAAAGTACTGAGAGAAACCTAAGTGAAGCTTTAATTGAAAGACTTAAAGGTGGAAATGATAAGGTTGAGGCAGTATCGAGTAAAGAAATGATTGTTTCTATGCTAGAAAGTAGTCAGCTTAATCTGAAGCAAATGGATGAAGCTAAAGAAGATAGTATACAAAAGCAGCTTTATACAAGACTTATGGAAAAATACAATAGCCTAGATGCAGTTATTAAGGAAACTATGAATGCACTTGATCTCCTTATTCAACTTGTAGATGAAGAAACAGGAGATTTTACTGAAAAAGAAATTCTTCTTGCACTTAATGAACAAGGCGCACTTAACTTGTCAGAACAAACAGTTACTAACTTTATGAACAATCGACAAGGTACAACGGAAGCAACCTTAATTCAGCAACTTGAAACAGGAGGGCTAAAGCCAAACCAGATGTCTATTATGCCATCTAGTGCTGCAAGTGTAGTTGTAGATGTGCATACAGGAGAAGTACTCGCCTTAGTAGGTTACCCATCTTATGATGCTAATCAAATGACTACTAACTTTAACCGTTATTATAACACACTTTTTGATAGCAGGAGTATGCTATGGAATAGGGCACTTATGACAGCGAAGGCACCAGGATCTACTTTTAAAATGATTACAGGTATTGCAGGGCTTGAAGAAGGAGTAGTTACACCTGACACTCTGATTTATGATACCGGTGTATATGAAAAAGTAGGAACACCTGCTCCAAAATGTTGGATTCACACTAATACAGGTGGTGGACACGGTAATACTAATCTTAATAAAGCATTAGAAGTATCTTGTAACTATTACTTCTATGAGGTAGCTTATCGTTTAGGATTAAAAGGCAAAACACCTTATGGTGGGATTGATATGCTCACTAAATATGTAGAGATGTTTGGACTAGATAAGAAGACAGGTATCGAACTTGCAGAGTCACCTCCAAATATTTCAACACCCTATAACTTAGTTAAAAATCAAGTAGCTGAGCAATTTTCTATTTTAAGAAAAGCAGAAGAAGAGCGTATGGCAGGATATGTAGAAGATGTACTAGCTGAAATGGAGAAAGGCATTTATCCAATTGTTTCACAAAGTGGGCCTTCTTTAAACGAGCAAATTGATTATTTAGCCCAGTACGAGCTCAAAAGACAGTTGGAGCCTGTATTGCAAGATGGTTTTGAAGATCATTTAGAAAGTCTGATTGAAAATGCCTATAAACAAATACAGCTTAGCCTTCAAACTAAGTCTAATGAATATCTAGAAAAAATACTTCAAGGAACGATTAATGATACACAAGAAAAATCTTTAAAAAATAAAGCTAAAGTTCAAATTACAGAGGTCATAGGTGAGATCATTTCAGATCATCTAGATACACAAATTAAAGAAATTGTAGATAAGATAGATGTTTATGATATTTTAGATAGCTATGAATATGCTTATAATACACTTTATAATAGACAGTTTAAAACAGACCCTAATGGAGAAATTGTGAAAGAAGTTAAAAGACGTCTTGAAACTTTGGATGAGGATGAAGCAATTTATCGTGGTTATTTGATAGAAAAAGTGAAAAGTAACTTAATTACCTCTATTACAAATGAAATTTTGTCAGGATTAAGATTAGACTGGAAAGAGGGTACAACTGTCCGTACAGCTATTGGACAAGGTGATAATGCCTTCACACCGCTGCAGATGGCTCGCTATATTGCAGCCCTTGCAAATGGTAAAAATGTACATGACTTGCGTGTTATTAGTGGAATCAATCAGGTTAAAGAAGATCTAGGCTATATGGCTACTGATCCTGTAGTATATAATACTTTAAATCTTAAAGCCTCAACACTAGAACATATTTATGAAGGTATGTATGCTGTAACACATGGTACACTTGGTTCAGCCCGTCATACATTTAAAGACTTTGAGATAGAAGTAGCAGGTAAAACGGGAACTGCGCAGGAAGGCAAATATGAACATAGTTGGTTTGTAGGTTTTGCACCATATAAAGATCCACAGATTGCAGTCGTAACAACTGTATATAATGCAAATGGACAAGGAACTTATGGCCAGCTTATTGCAAGAGATATTTTGACAGAGTACTTTAGTTTAGGTAAAGAAGTGCCCAAAATGACATTAGATAATATGTTTGTTGAATAAAGGGGGAGACGTAATATGGAAAACCTTGTAGTGTTTAAAGGCTCTATAGATGGAATTACAGTCATGCTTGATGCACATGCACCTTTTGATGAACTATTAGATAACTTTATAACCAAGCTAGAAAGTTCAAAAAAGTTTTTTAGTGGTGCAAAAGTTAATATGCGTTTTAAAGGCAGAAAGCTTTCTAAAGAGCAGCAAGATGAGCTTATGAGCTTACTTGCCAATCAGAATATCTTAAATGTAGCCTTTATCCATGAATTTGAACAAAGTAGTAGTGATAAAAGAGAAGACTATTTGAAATGGATTGGTGAAGAGCTAGAAAGGCCTAATGTTTCTTTAACTAAATATCATTATGGTATTGTTCGTTCAGGTCAACATATAGACTTTGCCGGGAGTGTTGTTGTAATAGGGGATATTAACCCCGGCGGGGTCATTACAGCAGGTGGTAATGTAATTGTAATGGGAACCTTGAATGGGAAAGTCCATGCAGGACTTGATGAGAAATTTAAAACCCCTTTTATACTGGCTAACCATATGTATCCCATGCAGATTGGTATTCGAAATGTGATTGCACAGTCACCAGAGGGAGAGAGTGTAAGCCGGATGAAGGATGAAATGCCACAGATAGCCTATGTGAATGAAGATCAAATATATGTAGAAGAAATAGATTTTAAAACGCTTAATCATATGATAGAATAAGATAACAGAAAGAATAAGAGGGGGAAAAACATGAGTCAAGTAATCGTAGTTACATCAGGTAAAGGCGGCGTAGGTAAGACGACAACATCTGCTAATATTGGTACTGCATTAAACTTATTAGGAAAGAAAGTTGTTCTTTTAGATGCAGATATTGGTCTTAGAAATTTAGATGTGGTTATGGGTCTTGAAAATCGTATTGTCTATGATTTAGTAGATGTTGTAGAAGGCAGATGCCGTATTAAACAAGCACTTATTAAGGACAAGCGTTATGAAGGGCTCTACCTATTACCTGCTGCACAGACAAGAGATAAAGATGCAGTAAGCCCTGAGCAAATGAAAAAACTTTGTGATACATTAAAAGAAGATTTTGACTATATTATTGTAGACTGCCCAGCAGGTATTGAACAAGGCTTTAAAAATGCCGTAGCAGGAGCTGATCGTGCACTTGTTGTAACAACACCAGAGGTGTCAGCTGTACGTGATGCAGACCGTATTATTGGATTGCTAGAAGCAAATGGCATTTCGAATATTCAGCTTATTATTAACCGAGTACGTATGAATATGGTTAAACGTGGTGATATGATGGCTATGGATGATGTAGTAGAAATCCTTGCAATTAACCTTCTTGGTGTTGTGCCAGATGATGAAAATATCGTTATTACAACCAATAGAGGAGAACCAGCAGTATCTGATAAAAATGCTTTAGCAGGTAAAGCATTTAGAAATATTGCAGACCGTATTGAAGGAAATGAAGTACCATTTTTAGATTTAGATATGGACAATGGTTTTTTAGGTAAGCTTAAAAAAATATTTGGTTTTAATAACTAAAATAAGCAAAGAGGGTGAAAAGGGATGCTGGATTTTAGTCAACTATTTGGTAGAAAAAATCAGTCAAGTCATGTTGCAAAAGATAGGTTAAAACTTGTACTTATTCATGACCGTATGAACTGTTCAACAGAACTTCTAGAAATGATGCGTTCTGATATTATTGCTGTTATTTCAAAATATGTAGATATTGATACAGATGAATTTAATATTGAGGTATCTTCTCTGGAATGTGATAAAGAAGGGAATAAAGCACCTGTTTTGTCAGCTAATATTCCAATTAAAAATTTAAAAAAAGTAAGATAACTAAGAAAGGTAAAGTTAGAACATGTTCAATTTTAAGAGAGAACATCTAAAGAAGATAGATTATTGGCTTGTACTGTGCATATTTGCACTAGTGGGGATTGGTATGCTTGCCATCAGTAGTGCAACTTCTTATTCGGGTGATATAGATATATTAAGATCTCAATTTCTGTTCTTTATAGCAGGGCTTGGACTTATGGTTTTGGCTATGTCTATAGACTATCACCTATTAGGAGAATGGTATTTGCCTATTTATATTTTGATGAATATTGTACTGATTGCTGTATTCTTCCTTGGTAAAAATGTTAACGGAGCGACAAGATGGATCCAAGTTGGTCCTATGACTATACAGCCTTCTGAATTTGCCAAGATTGGTTGTATTTTATGTACAGCAAAAATGTTAGAGAAGTATAATGATAAAATAAATAGTATTCCTTCTCTTCTTATTATTGGACTATTTCATTTTGTGCCTTTTATTCTTGTAAATAGACAGCCCAATTTATCAACCAGTCTTGTCATTTTAGGGATTCTAGTGATACAATTATTTATAAGTAAACTAGACTTTAAAGTAATGCTTACGACGGTAGGGATAGGCACCTTAGTGTTAGGTATTGCACTGGCCTATATTATTGGGAATCCAAATCAAAAACTTCTTCCAGATTATCAACGTAACCGTATTGTGACTAAAATACAGGGGGGAGATAACCTGGCAGAAAACTATCAAACGAATCAGTCCGTTCATGCTATTGGTTCAGGAGGACTTGAGGGGAAAGGTTTATATCAAGGTGCTATTAGTCAGCTGAATTACTTACCAGAGTCTCATAATGACTTTATTGTAGCCATTATTGCAGAGGAGTTTGGTTTTATAGGTATATTAATCGTACTAGGTATTATTCTCTTTATGATTGCTAGGGGGCTTTGGATTGCACATGCTGCTCCGGATAATTTTGGTAGATTTATTATTGCAGGCTATATGGGTATGATTGCCATGCAAACCTTTGTAAATATGGGGGTTGTAACAAGCTTATTACCTAATACAGGCTTACCTTTACCTTTTATTAGCTATGGTGGAAGCTCATTATGGGCGAATATGATTGGTATAGGATTAGTGTTAAATGTTGGGATGAGAAAAGAAAAATCAATGTTTTAGGAGGTAAGTTGATGAATATCGGACTTATAGCACATGATGCTAAAAAGAAACTTATGGAAAACTTTACAATTGCCTACAGACATATATTAGCGAAACACACTTTATATGCCACAGGCACAACAGGTAGGTTAGTAGAAGAAGCAACTAACTTAAATATTTACAAATATTTAGCAGGTCATCTGGGTGGTGCACAGCAGCTTGGCGCTCAAATTGCACACAACCAGTTAGATATGGTTATTTTCTTAAGAGACCCTGTTACTCAAAAAGTACATGAGCCAGACGTGGGTGCTTTAGAGAGACTATGTGATATCCATAACATTCCTATAGCGACCAATCTCGCAACAGCTGAACTTTTAGTGAAAGCTCTTGAAAGAGGAGACTTAAGCTGGAGAGAAGTTGTAAGATAAAAAAGACTTAAACAAGTCTTTTTTTTATGGATATTTATAGATGCTAAACTAAGGTTTAAATATAAAAGGAATACAACACGTATTTCATTAATTGGAGGACAAAAATGACTATTTTATCAGATCATATTTTAAAGCAAGTTGATAAGCCAGCCAGATATATTGGTGGCGAAATTAATGCCTATAACAAAGAATTATCTCAAATAGATATACGCTTTGCTTTTGCATTTCCAGATGTTTATGAAGTGGGGATGAGCCACTTAGGAATGCAAATTCTTTACCATTTCTTAAATCGACGTGAAGATACATTCTGTGAACGTGTTTTCTCACCATGGGTAGACATGGAGAAAATCATGAGAGAAAAACAAATGCCACTTTTCTCTTTAGAAACACATTCACCTATTAAAGATTTTGATTTTGTAGGTTTTACACTTCAATACGAAATGAGTTATACAAATATCTTAAATATGCTTGATTTAGCAGGTATTCCACTTTTAAGTAAAGATAGAAAAGAGGATGATCCAATTATTGTAGCAGGTGGTCCATGTGCGTATAACCCAGAACCTCTTGCACCATTTATAGACTTCTTCTATATTGGTGAAGGAGAACTTGCTTATGATGAGATTCTTGATCTTTACAAAGCATATAAACAAGAAGGACGTACAAGAACTGAATTTTTAGAAGCACTTCTTGAAATTGAAGGAATGTATGTACCTTGTTTCTATGAAGAGGTTTATAAAGAAGATGGAACAATTTTAGAGAAGAAACCACTTCATCCAAAAGCAAAAACAAAAATTCGTAAACTCATTATGCCAGATATGGATGATGTATATTATCCAACAACACAAGTTATTCCTTGGATTCAAGCGGTACATGATCGTGTAACACTCGAAATGTTTAGAGGTTGTTTAAGAGGTTGCCGTTTCTGTCAGGCAGGTATGATCTATCGTCCAGTACGTGAAAAGTCGAAAGATGTACTTTTAGGCTATGCAGAAAAACTTTTAGCTTCTACAGGATATGAAGAAATCAGTTTAGCATCTCTTAGTACAAGTGACTATAAAGATCTAGAACCATTTGCAAATGAACTTGTAGAACTTTGCGAGAAAGAATGTGTTAATATTTCTCTGCCATCACTTCGTATTGATGCTTTCTCTGTAGATCTTATGCAAAAAGTACAAGAAGTAAGAAAGAGCAGCTTAACTTTCGCACCAGAAGCTGGGACTCAGCGTATGCGTGATGTAATCAATAAAAATATTACAGAGGAAGAAATTTTAAGAGGATGTGACCTTGCCTTTAATGGAGGCTGGAATCGCGTTAAACTTTACTTCATGCTAGGACTTCCAGGTGAAACACCTGAAGATGTAGTAGGTATTGCAAACCTTGCTGAAAGTATTGTAAACACATACTACAATATTGATAAGTCTAAACGCCAAGGAGCACTTCAACTTGTTGTAAGTACATCTTGTTTCGTACCAAAAGCCTTTACACCATTCCAATGGGAACCACAAGATACATGTGAAAGTTTCATTGAGAAACATGTTATGCTTAAACGTGCTATTTCAAGCAAACAAATTAAATACAATCACCATGATGCTAAAACAAGTGTATTAGAAGCTGTTATTGCAAGAGGAGATAGAAGGGTAGCAGGTCTTATTTATGAGGCATTTAAATTAGGTTGTACATTTGATAGCTGGAGTGAACATTTTGATGGAGAGAAATGGAATGAAGCAGCACGTCTTTCAAATGTAGACTTTGCTTTCTATGCGAATAGAAGACGTGAATATGATGAAGTATTCCCATGGGATCATATTGATATTGGTGTAACAAAGAACTTCCTTATCCGTGAGAGCAAAAAAGCCCATGAAGCTGTAACAACACCACAATGTCGCGAGAAGTGTTCTGGATGTGGGGCAAGTAAGTTTAACAAAGGAGTATGTTATGAGAACTAGATTAAAATTTACAAAACAAGGCTATGTAAAATTTGTAGGTCATTTAGATACAATCAGAATGTTCCAAAGAGCAATTAGAGTAGCGCGTCTTCCAATTTCTTATTCACAAGGATTTAATCCACATGCAAAAGTATTCTTTGCCCTTCCTTTATCAGTAGGTGTAGGAAGTTGTGGGGAGTATATGGACATGCTTACGGATACAGATATTCATGTAGAAGAGGCTGTAGCAACTTTAAATACTATTTTACCAGAAGGTATTAAAATTGTAGAAGCTTCAGTGATTAAAGAGGGAACACCTTCTCTTATGAGCTTAGTAACAGCTGCAGATTACCGCATCACTTTTGAAAAGAATCAGCTTACACCTGAACAAATTGAAGGTGCAAAAAAAAGATTAGATGCTTCTGAACTTGTTGTACTGAAAAAAGGTAAGAAGAAAACAAAAGAGGTAGATATTAAACCCCTTATTCATCATGTGGAGATTAAAGAAGAGGATGGCACAATTTTTGAAGTAAGGATTGCGGCAGGCAGTATGGAAAACTTAAATGTAGACCTTCTTTTAAAATCTTTATTACAAGTAGAACTTGAAGGTATGGTTTATACTATAGAGAGAGAAGAGCTCTATGCAACTACAGAAGAAGGGCATCTTAAGCCGTTAAGCGAAGTTGGAGCAGAAAATGCATAAGCAAATCCTTATTGATGATGCTTTAAGTTTTATGCGCATTGGGATACTGAGTGAAGGTACTTTACATCAAGTTTATATACAAGATGAAGAAGATGTGCTTAGTCAAAATACAGTAGTGCAAGGACAGGTTCAAAAAGTTGTAAAGAATCTTAAAGCAGCTTTTATTGACTTTGGAAAAGATAAGAATGGTCTTTTGCATTTTTCAGGGGTACCTGAAACTTATCTTAAGCATTTACAACCAGGTATGCGGCTACCTGTTCAAGTCCAAAAAGAGAATAAAGGTGAAAAAGGAGACCGTCTAACAGCAATGGTCAGTATACAGGGTTACTATTTAGTGGCCCTTCCTTTTGAAACAGGTATTCAAATTTCTAAAAAAATTAAAGATAAGCATATAAAAGCAGAGCTAAAAAGTTGGATTGAAGAAGTAGCTTTAGAGGACGTAGGCTTTATTGTACGTACGAATGCAGAGAAAGCTTCTAAAGAAGAGCTGATAGATGAAGCAGCTTTTTTGCTTGAGAAAGTAACTCAATTTAGAAAAATGAAAGATGCCATGCAAAAAGGGACAACACTTATAGAAATGGACTCTCTGTATTGGCAAGTTATTAAAGAACATGTAACACCAGAAGATTCAGTGGAGATTATTTGTAATAATGATCAGATTTTAAAGGATGTAGAAGAAAGACAGAAAGTGTTCTTAAAAAATGTAGAGTTCACTTATAAAGTTTATCCTTATTGTGAGAATATTTTTAGACTGTTTAGTATAGAAAAAGATTTTATGGATATACTCAAGAGAAAGATTTGGCTTAAAAATGGTGGTAATATTGTAGTAGACTATACGGAAGCTATGACTGTAATTGATGTCAATAGTGCTAAAGCTATAGAAGGTAAGAATAGTAACGTGGCAGTACGTAAGCTAAATGAGTTAGCTATAGAAGAAAGTCTTTATCAGATTATGAGACGCAATTTATCAGGTATTATTATTATAGATTTAGTAGATCTTAAGTCAAAGGAAGATCGTATACAGCTTTATGAATTTGCTAAGAAGCGTTTTATGGCATTAGATGGAAGACGTTCTAAGATCTACCCCCTTACTGAATTAGATTTACTGCAAATTACACGTACTAAGAAGTACCTGCCTATTCATCAAAAGCTTAAAACTGCTGAGGGAGAATACCATTTTAATTATATCTTTTTTGAGATTGAACAAAAAATCAAGCTAACTGCAAGTGAAACAGCTATGAAACAAATCTATCTTTATGGTCATAGTGAACTTTTAACTTGGATTAAAACTACCGAGAGGGATAGACTTATAGAGGAAACTTATGGTATTAAACTTCATCTTATAGAGAAAACGTCACTTTCAAAAAGAAGTTATGAAATTAAATATCATCTTGCATAAATAAGTTGACATGATACAAGTAGTATGATATATTAATGAAGTGTTTTAGCCGCACGGAGAGGTTTTGAAACTATTTATAGTACCACATCCGGCGAGTTTACGGTTTAAGGAGGTGTACAGATGTACGCAATTATTGAAACAGGTGGCAAACAATACAAAGTTGAAGTTGGCACAAGCTTATTCGTTGAAAAATTAAACGTAGCAGCTGGTGAAACAGTTACTTTCGACAAAGTATTAGTTGTATCTAAAGATGACAAAGTTGTAGTAGGTAGCCCTGTTGTTGCAGGTGCAGCAGTTAAGGCTGAGGTTGTAGAAGAAGGCAAAGGTCCTAAGATCATTGTTTACAAATACAAATCTAAAAAATCTTACCACAAAAAACAAGGTCATCGTCAACCTTTCACAAAAGTGAAAATTACTGCTATTGAAGCGTAATTCCTATGATTCGAGTAGACCTTTATTATGATAAAGAATATCTAACAGGCTTTAGATTATCTGGACATGCAGGCTATGCTGACCATGGACAGGATATTGTCTGTAGTGCTGTGAGTGTTCTTGTGATTAATACTATTAATGCAATAGAAGCATTAACTACCGAAATCGTTACACTAAACAGTGTAAAACAGTCTGAGGGCATTATTGATTGTGCTTTTCCGAAGCGTAAGCAGGGTGCACCAGATGAAAAAGCAACGCTTCTTTTAGAGGCGATGCTAATGGGCCTTAGGTCTGTTGAACAAATGTACGGAGAATACATTATCATAAAAAATAAATCACTTTAAAACTCAGGAGGTGGATTAAATGATGCGTTTAGACCTTCAGTTTTTTGCTCATAAAAAAGGGGTTGGATCTACAAAAAATGGTCGTGACTCTGAATCAAAACGCTTAGGCGCTAAAAGAGCAGATGGACAAATCGTAAAAGCTGGTAACATCTTATATCGTCAAAGAGGTACTAAAATTCATCCAGGCGTTAACGTAGGCCGTGGTGGAGATGATACTCTTTTTGCTTTAGTTGATGGTAGAGTTAAATTTGAACGTAAAGGCAGAGACAAAAAACAAGTTTCTGTATATCCAGTAGCACAAGAAGCGTAATAGAGATATACTTGAAGGTTTCAACATCTGTTGAAACCTTCTTTTTATTAAGAGAGTGAAAAATAAATTTTAACATACACTATAGATGAAAGGAGTGAGACAATGTTCGTAGATAACGTGAAAATATTTGTTAAATCAGGAAAAGGCGGAGATGGACATGTTTCTTTTAGAAGAGAGAAATATGTACCCAATGGTGGTCCAGACGGTGGAGATGGAGGCCGTGGTGGACATATCATTTTCCAAGTTGACCCTGGTATGAATACTTTAATGAACTTTAGGCATAAAAGACACTATAAAGCTGAAAACGGTGAAGATGGAGGCAAAAAACGTTGCCATGGTAAAGATGGAGCGGATTTAATTATAAAAGTTCCACAAGGAACTGTTATAAAAGAAGCAGAGACCGGAAAAATTATTGCTGACCTTCACAAAGTTGATGATAAACAAGTTATCTTCAGAGGCGGTTACGGTGGTCGTGGTAATCAGCATTTTGCTACACCAACAAGACAGGCACCAAAATATGCAGAAAAAGGCCGTCCTGCTAAAGAATATTGGGTTACACTTGAGCTAAAAATGATTGCGGATGTAGGTCTTGTGGGCTATCCAAATGTAGGGAAGTCTACACTACTTTCAATGGTAAGTAATGCACAGCCTAAAATTGCAAATTACCATTTTACAACTTTATCACCAAACTTAGGAGTTGTCTCTAATCAATATGGCAAACAATTCGTTATGGCTGATATTCCTGGACTTATTGAAGGGGCTGCTGAAGGTGTAGGTCTTGGACATGACTTCTTACGACACGTAGAACGTACAAAAGTACTTGTGCATGTAGTAGATGCTTCAGGAAGTGAAGGACGTGACCCAGTTGAAGATATTCATGCAATCCAAAGAGAATTGAATCAATATAATCCTGAGATTATTGAGACTAAACCACAAATTATCGCAGCGAATAAGATGGATATTGAAGGAGCTGAAGAAAATCTTGAGCGTCTTAAAGAAGTTTTTGAACCAGAAGGGCTTAAAGTGATTCCAATTTCAGCAGCAGCAAATGATAATTTACAAGTTTTATTAGAAGATGTAAGTAACCTACTTGCAACTGTGCCAGATGAAGTTATTGTATTTGAGCCTGACTTTGAAGAAGAGCAAACAATTGACCATGAAGCCTTTACAATTAATAATGAAGAAGAAGGTTACTTCATTGTTGAAGGTGTAGGTGTAGAGAAGATGATAGGTTATACTTCACTAGATACAGAAAAAGGGTTTGCATTCTTCCAGAAATATCTGCGTGAACGAGGTATTATTGATGCACTTGAAGAAGCTGGCATCCAAGAAGGTGATACAGTACGTATTTATGACCTTGAGTTTGAATATTATAAATAGAGAAGGAATGTACCTATGAAAACAATTACAAGCAAACAGAGAGCTTATTTAAAATCTATTGCTCAAACAGTAGAGCCGATTTTCCAAATTGGTAAAAATGGTTTAACACCAGAAGTTACAGAAGCTATTTTACTTGCATTGGATGCAAGAGAAATTGTAAAAATTTCTGTTTTAAATAACTGTTTAGAAGATCCAAAAGAAATGTGTCAAGTACTTAGTGAACGTACACATTCTATACCAGTACAAGTTATCGGAAAGAAAATTGTACTTTATAAACCAGCAAAGAAAAACCCTAAAATTACATTACCTTCATAATATATGGCGCTACTTTATGTAGCGTCATCATTATCAATAAGGATAAACTTTAAAAGGAGAGACTTAGGATGAAAATTGCTATTATGGGTGGAACATTTGATCCTATACATATGGGACATTTAGTAACAGCAGAAGCAGTAAGACATGAATTTAAAATTGATGAAGTACTCTTTGTGCCTACAGGAAACCCACCACATAAAGCGGGTATGGGAATTACACCAGCAGAACAGCGTTATTTAATGACTGTCTTGGCTACAGCAGCAAATGCTCACTTTAATGTATCCCGTATTGAGATTGATAGGAAGGGAACAACTTATACGATTGATACTATTAAGGAACTACGTACTTTATACGGCCCAGATACACAGCTATACTTTATTACAGGAGCAGATGCTGTACATGAAATTCTGACATGGAAAAATTCTGAAGAGCTTCTGCAAATGTGTACTTTTGTAGCGGTAACAAGGCCAGGCTATAAAAAACAGCAGCTTATTACACATATTGATGAATTACGTAGTCAGTATCATTCAAGTATTAAATTTTTAGAAGTGCCAGCACTCGCTATTTCATCTTCGGATATTAGAGCACGTGTGAAGAATGAGGCTCCTATTAAATATCTTGTAACAAGTGCTGTCGAAAACTATATTTATAAACATAAACTCTATACCCATCCAGTATCCTTGAATAAAGGCCTTATTACAAAAATGAGCGAGTATGTAAGACGTATACTGTCAGAAAAGAGATATGAACATACAAAAGGTGTAGTAGAGATGGCAACAGAACTTGCTAATCTTCATAATATCAGTACAGATAAAGCTTTTATTGCAGCTCTATTCCATGATATTGCAAAAGAAATGCATATGCAGGAAGCTTTAGCTATTTGTGAGAATGAAGGCATTGTACTAGATGAATTTGAAAGAGAGCATCCTCACATTATACATGGCAAAATTGGTGCACTACTTCTTGAAAAAGAGTGGGGTATACATGATGAAGATATCTTAAATAGTATTCGTTCTCATACAATAGGGAGAGAACATATGACAGATTTAGAGAAGATTATTTATCTTGCAGATATGGTAGAGAGAGGGCGAAAACCTTATCCTGGTATTGAAGAAATAAGAAGACTTGCAAAATATGATTTAAATAAGGCCATGTATATAGCATTAACAAGATCAAAAGACTATGTTGTAAATCATCAGAAACAGTCTATGCATCCTATAACAGATATTTTAATCAAGGAGTATGCGTTATACTAAAAAGACATTTTTAGAATAAGTGTTATTTAAGAAAGGAGTTTTAGACTATTGCATAACGAATCTATTTTACTAGCACAAAAAATTTATCACATTTTAGATAATAAAAAACTTGATGATATACAAGTGTTAGATGTTCATGAGATTACAACACTTGCAGATATTTTTATTATTGTAACGGGAAGTAATACAAGACAAACAAAAGCTTTAGTGGATGAATTAGAAGATGCATTATCTGAAGAAAATATAGAAGTGATTCAAAAAGAAGGCTATCAGACAGCTAACTGGATCTTAATGGATTATGGTAATGTCATTGTACATGTTCTATATAAAGAAGATGCAGAATTCTATGGTCTGGATAGACTTTGGCAAGATGGTAAAACAATTCTTTTCTAAAAATAAAAGGATGCTACAAAAAATGTAGCATCCTTTTTATTTTAATGTTTTTGAAAATTTAAGTTTTTTATGTTTGAAGCGTTTTTTATGTTTACGTTTAATGATTATAATAAGTATAACACAAATACTTACTAGAATTCCCAGTAAAATGAGGAAAGAGGAAAGAGGAAAAGTAATAAGTGGTTTAGTAGGCTGGTTTGCCGTATAGGGTGAAGAAGCATATTCAAAATCTGCTACTTTAAGATCACTACGTGCAAGAACTTTATTATTGTAAATATATTCAATGGAGCCTACGACATCGCCTGGACTTACGCCCATTTCGAGATATTCTGGGAGCGATATATTCGTAACAAGGTCACGTAATTTAATGTTTTTATTAATAAGTACGGATTCGTTGCTTGAAGCAATAATATCACATTTTGCAAATTCAATAAGTTTGCCGCTTTTAATAGAATAGATAGGTAGTGTGGAAATGACTTCATCTTGTGTAAGGAGATCAAAGATTTCATAGTTGTTGAAGCCATAGTCGAGTAATTTAGAAGTATCTTCATACATACCTTGTTTACTGCTACTTTTTAAAATAACGACGATAAGATCAATATCTCCTTGTCTGGCTGCTGTAACTAATGTATGTCGTGCTTGGTCAGTATACCCTGTTTTACCCCCAATAACATCTTGCCTATATAATGTACTATCACCAAATGGTGTTAATAATTTATGTTGCTGAGCAAGATAGCGTTTTTCATTTACTTTATTAGTTGGGGGAATCTCATAAGTGAAATTTCCCATGATTTCTAAAAAGTATTCATTGTTATAAAGAGCGCGCATAATAAGAGCCATATCTAGTGCAGTTGTATAGTGATTGTCGTCGTGCAAACCATGGGGATTAGCAAAATGAGTGCCTTTAGCTCCTAAAGATTCAGCCTTTCTAGTCATGGCAACAGCAAAGTTTTCAATAGATCCACTTACTTTTTCAGCGATACCATTAGCCACTTCATTTGCAGACATAAGAAGGAGTCCGTGTAAGGCTTGATCAACTGTAATTTGTTCCCCTACACGCATTCCAATGTGGCTACTATTAGGTTCTATCCCATAAATAGCTTCTTCTGAAAAGGTAATCATATCAGAAGGCTTCAGATTTTCAATAGCTAATAAAGCGGTCATAAGTTTTGTAATACTTGCAGGATATTGTCTAAGTGTACTATTTTTCTCAAATAAGATTTCTCCTGTTTTAGCATCCATCAAAATAGCAGATTCAGCTTCTACTGTAGGAGCTCCAGAAGAACTGTTATTGGCATCTAATTCAGCAGAATAAATAGGTGTATTAAATAATAATGTTAAAATTAATACAATATTAATAAATTGTCTAAAAGTATTTTTTTTCATAAGTACGATGATACTCCTTTCAATAGTAATAGTATATAAAAAATATAAGTATTCGTAAAGGTCAAGGTGACTAAGTTATGCAAAATATGTTAAAACTTTGTACAAGAGGTGATTATGTGATAAAATTATTAAATAAGTATAAAGTTCTGTTTATCTTTATATTACTAACTGTTTCTAGTTTAATTTATAGCATAGCTCATCAAGACCAAGAAGTTATTGAAATTATTCAAACAACAGAATTAGAAAGCTTATCTATAGATGAAGAAGTAGAAATACCTCATGAACAGATTGTTCCTACTAATAAGATGGTACCTGTTTTTATTTGTGGAGCCATTAAGAGGCCAGGTGTTTATGAGATTAGGGAAGACAGCCTTATAGAGGAAGTCGTCATGAAAGCTGGAGGATTTACTGAAGAGGCTAATAGGGAAGCAACTAATCTTGCAAGAGTTGTAACAGCACATGAGCAAATCTATATCCCGAAAGTAGGAGAAGAAATTGACAAAGTGATGGATTCATATGACAATAGATTAAGGGAAAGTGAGTCTGGTCGCACGAATATTAATACAGCAGAAATTCAGGAACTTGAAAAGCTTCCGGGAATTGGAGAGGTGAAAGCCAGTCAGATTATTGCATATAGAAATGAGCATGGATTATTTAAAAATTTAGAGGAGTTAAAAAATGTTTCTGGCATTGGTCAGAAGACTTATGAAGCTTTACTAGAATATATTACAATAGAATAGGAGGAGTTAAAATGAATAGTAGAGTATTAGTGGTAGATGATGAAAAACTCATTGTTAAAGGAATAAAGTTTAGTCTTGAACAAGAAGGCTGGGAAGTGGATGTAGCTTATGATGGGGAAGAAGCCCTTAATCTGGTTAAACAGGGACATTATGATGTGATGATTTTAGATGTGATGCTTCCCAAATATGATGGGCTACAGGTATGTCAGCTTGTAAGAGAGTTCTCCAATATTCCTATTGTTATGCTTACAGCAAAAGGTGAGGATATGGATAAGATTATGGGACTTGAATATGGAGCAGATGACTATGTGACGAAGCCTTTCAATATTTTAGAACTTAAAGCACGTATTAAGGCTATTTTAAGACGCTCTGTACAAAGTGAGAAAGAACAGAGTAAAAAGCTCCTTGAAGTAGGCAGTTTAAAATTAGAGTTAAGTAGCAAACGTGTATTTTTAAATAATCAAGAAATCAATTTAACAGCTAAAGAGTTTGATATGCTTGAACTTTTTGCAACCCACCCAGGTAAGGTGTATAGCCGTGATCAGCTTCTTGATACAATTTGGGGGCGTGACTACCCTGGTGATGTTAGAACAGTAGATGTACATGTAAGAAGGCTGCGTGAAAAGATTGAACCAAATCCAGGGCAACCTGAATATATTCATACTAAATGGGGGGTAGGTTACTATTTTAAGGATTAAGATGAAATGGTTCCATAGCCTAAGATGGAGATTATTTATCTTATTCTTTTTAGTAAGCTTTTTGCCATTTATGTTTTTTTCTCCCATATTAATGGGGCGTATGGAATCTTATTATATTGAACAAAGTAAGCACGATTGGCTTAGGGAGGCAAATCGTATCTCAATACAAATTACGCAAGGTAACTATCTCAAAGACCAATCAAGTTATACTTACTTTGAGTCCTATATTAAGGGACTTGGTAAAGAAAAGGGATTTGATGGACGTATTGTAGTTGTAGATAGACTAGGTTATATTATTGCAGATTCAGCAGCTGCTGATAAAGGGCATACCATTATGAATAAGCAGGTTTTTGATGCCCTTAATAAAGAAGAGAGTGCACAGGTTTTTATAAGAGAAGACCAAGAAGTGATCAGTGCAGTTGTTCCTATAGTAGATAAAGAAAATAAAGATGAAGTATTAGGTACCGTTGTAGTTACAGCCTATATAAATGATATTTATGATTCATTAGGTGAAATGCGTAATCAAGTTTACTTATTATCTTTATTTACAAGTTTTCTGATAGGCTTATTAAGTTTCTTTACTTCTTCTTTTATTTCAAGACCACTTAAACTTCTTATGAAATTTGTACAAAAGATTACGAATGGCCAGCTTGACCAAAAAGTAGATATTAAAGGGAAAGATGAAATTGCAGAACTGGGTAATGCTTTTAACCATATGGCTGAGCAGTTGCAACGTGTCGAACATTCTAGACAGGAATTTGTATCTAATGTATCTCATGAATTAAAAACACCTTTATCTTCTATTAAGGTTCTAACAGAATCTTTATTATTTCAGGAAAATGTACCTGTAGAAATGTATCAGGAATTTTTTATGGATATTAACTCTGAAGTGGACAGGCTCAATAATATTATTAGTGACTTATTGACACTTGTTAGGCTGGATCAGACAGAAGTACCGATGAACATTAAAACAACCAACCTAAATGATATGACACAAGCCATTTTAAAAAGACTTATTCCTTTGGCTAAGAAGAAAGACATTAAGCTTATTTATCAAAGTCATAAGGAAATTTTTGTAGATATTGATGAGGTGAAGTTGACACTTGCTATATCCAATCTTATTGAGAATGCTATTAAGTATACACCAGAAGGTGGAGAAGTAAGAGTTATTTTACAAAGTGACCTTCAAGATGCATGGGTAAGTGTAGAAGATACGGGTATTGGTATTGCAAAAGATGAACAATCTAAAATATTTGAACGCTTCTATCGAACAGATAAAACACGTAATAGGGAAACAGGGGGAACAGGCCTGGGGCTTTCTATTACATACCGTACAGTTATTATGCATAATGGTTCGATACAAGTAGAAAGTGAAGAAGGTAAAGGTTCTATTTTCACAGTTCAAATACCGATTAGGCAGATATAAGAGGAGGCAGAAGAGGATGAACAAATGGATACGTATCCCCCTCCTATTACTAAGTTTAAGTTTTCTTTTATTAGGTGTAGGGTGCTTTAATGGTAATAGTTCAGGTGGGGATTTAGAAAAAGTTAACCTTTATTTTTATGATGAACATCAGAATGCATTAGTTATGGAAGAACGTAAACTTGAAATAACGGCTGATATGTCGAATGAACGCCTGATGCTTACAGTCATTGATGCACTTGCAAAAGGACCGCAGACAAGTAACCAAGGTGCAAGACCCATAAACTTTAATATTGACCAGGCTATTTTAAAGGAACGCAGTGCTTTTATTAATTTTACAAAGGATTATGATAAATTAGATACGCCAACACAGATTATTCATCGGGCTATGCTTGTCTATACGCTTACAGAGTTAGAATTTATTGATAAAATTGAATTCTTTGCAGGGGATCAGCCACTTGTCAATAGCAATGGCGAGAAGATTGAACCAGTAGAGCGCAAAGATATTTTAATTAGTGTACTCAATCCTAAGCCACCGACAAATAGTCAGATTATTACTTTATACTTCCCAGGACCACAAGGTGATTTGCTTTATAAAGAACCAAGGGAAATTAGAGTCGATAATAATACACCACTTGAAAATTATATTCTAGCAGAGCTTATAAAAGGTCCTGTCACACAAGGATTGGTAGCACCACTACCTATAGATACAAAGGTTAATGCTATTAAAACACAAGATGGGGTATGCCAAATTGATTTGTCTTATGATTTACAAGTACCACAGCTGGCTAATGGTTTACGAGAAGATATTGTGATTTATTCTATTGTAGACTCATTAACAGAGTTATCAAGAATCAAAAAAGTTATTTTCCTAAAGGATGGAAAGAAACAGACAGAGTTCACACTTCCAATCCATACAGGTGGTATCTTTGAAAGGAATGAAGCGATTATTGCACCGACTCCATAGACCCTTAGTTTGGGTAGGAATTTATTTTATATTAGGATTAATAGGGGGAATGATAAGAGAGAATATCTCATATCATTCCTTTTTTATTTATGGTTTAATTGTACTTGGAAGTAATTTAGTGATTATACATTACACAAAGAAATGGGCTTATATGCTCTTAATTATTATGATGGGGATAGGAAGCGTAAGTATGCAGATGCATCCTGTATCTAAAGAACAGTTTTTAGAAGGAGAACAGGTCACTTTAAAGGGGATTATAATAGATGAAGCAGAAACAGCTTTTAATCAAGTTCTTATTTTAGATCAAGTGATAAACGTACAAAAGGATAAAGCAGTAGCCTTAAGAAGTAAGATTAAAGTGATTACAAATTATCAAGAGGACTTTCATTTAGGAGAGACTGTACTTATACAGGGAAAAGTAAATCCTTTACCTAAGCAGTACAATCCCTCTGACTTTGATTATGGTCTTTATTTAAAAAGTCAGGGAATTGTCAATGAAGTCAAGCTACAACAAGTTATAAAAAGATGGCCTTATAAAGGTGTACTTTATAAAATAAGAGAGAAAGTGCGTATGCAGATTGAGTACATTTTTAAAGGGCAAGATGATGGCTTAGTGAGTGCTTTAGTAATAGGAGAAGACGGAGATTTGAATGCTGATACAAAGGCATTGTACGAACAACTAGGGATAGCACATGTACTTGCTATTTCAGGTTTGCATATGAGTATCATAGCAGGTGGCATCTGGTGGCTTTTAGGATTTATGAATCTAGATTATGAAATGAGAAATTGGATGAGTCTAATAGGTATATGGAGCTATAGCATACTTGTAGGTATGGGGGTATCTGTTATGCGAGCAAGTATAATGTTGACTGTTATGCTTATTGTAAGAAGTTTGTGGGAGGAGGATGATTTATTAAGTAGCTTAGCACTAGCAGCTTTAATTATTCTAATAGGTAATCCTTTTCAACTTTATCAGGTAGGTTTTCAGCTTTCTTTTACGGCCTTATTAGGTACAGCTTTTTATCAATCTATTTATCGCTTTATAAAACATGAATGTGGCTGTACAAAAAGTGTGCTTAAGATATGTCGCATACTTTTACCTTCCATATGTATAGGATTTTTTATAAGCCCTGTTATAGCTTATCATTTTTACGAAGTACCTCTTTTAAGTGTACTCCTTAATGTACTGCTGGTCCCTGTTTTTGGATTTTTGCTTCCTTTAATATTCATAGTCCTTTTATTAAGTATGGTAATGCCAGGCATTAGTTTTTTATTAGCCTATAGTATTTTAGGTTGCCTAGAGGGTATTAAAAGTATAGGAGCTTTTCTGACTACATTGCCCTATGCCACTTTAATAGTAGGTAGGCCAAGTGGCTTGCTCCTTATTTTATACTATGGCATGTTATGCCTAATAGGTTTTAATCTAAATAATATATGGCGTAACAGAAATTATTATTTAATGGGAGCAGCCGGTCTAGTGCTTTTAATAGGGCTTTTAAATACAGAGGGATCATCTGTGGATATTACACATCTTTATGTAGGGCAAGGAGATTGTACTGTTGTAACAACACCAAAGGGCAAGGTGCTACTTATAGATAGTGGACCAGAGCAGTCGGGCAAGAAGGTAGAAAGTTATCTTAAATATAAAGGAAAAAGGCAAGTAGATTTAGCTGTTGTTTCACATCCTCATGAAGATCATATAGGTGGGCTTATTGATTTAATAGAGGCAGGCTATCCTGTAAAGGCAGTTATGTGGCAAGTGCCTGATCATTTAGAAGATGATTATGTCTTTAGACTTACGAAATTGTGTAAGGCGAACAAGATTCCAATTTATAAGGGGTATACAGGTAATGAAGTGAGAATAGATGATGTTTGCCTACAGGTGCTTTGGCCTTACAAAGATGCTGACTATAGCAATGCCAATGAAGCTTCACTTGTTTGTGTATTAAAGTATGGAGAATTTGAAGAACTGTTTACAGGAGATATTGGATTTGCTACAGAAAAGTATTTAGAAAATGATTTAGATGATTTAGGTGATTTAGAGATTTTGAAGGTTCCCCATCATGGATCAAGTTATTCATCTTCCTCAAAGTTTTTAGAGAAACTAAGCGTAGAATATGGTATGATTAGTGCAGGTGTTCGAAATCTTTATGGTCATCCTAACAGATTAACATTAGAAAGACTTAAGGAGCAGCAAATAGAGATTATGCGTACAGATATACAAGGTGCGCTTTTTGTTCGAACAGATGGTAAACAGTATACGGTGCAGTCACAAATACAGGAGGAATAGGTACGTGAACCAGAAGGGGATTACCCTCATTTATGGTGAGGAAGAATGGATTAAAAATGAGGCTCTAAATAAAATTAAAAGTCAAAGTGTAGATGAATCAGATTTAATGAATTATACTACATTTGAAGGCAAGGATCTTATTGTTTCTAATTTGATAGACACAGGTGAAACAATGCCGTTTTTTGCAGAGGAAAAACTCATTGTTGTAAGAAAAAGTGGACTTTTTAAGGCGGGTAGAAAAGAAGATACACAAAATCTTCTTGACTGGCTTAAGAAAAAGCCTAATTATACGAAGATTGTCTTTGTGGAAGATGAAATTGATAAACGTAATGCACTTTATAAGTATGTCAAAAGTGATTTTGAAGTAATAGAAGGGGTATGCCCAGATGATGAAGCTTTAATGCGTATTTTGAAAGAAGCTTGTAAAGAGAGAGGACTTAAAATAGAAGATTATCTTATCCGATATTTAATCATGAATTTGCCACGTAATATTGGACATATTTTAATTGAACTAGATAAACTAGCATCTTATGTAGGTAAAGAGGCTGTTACAAAAGAAGTGATTAATGAGGTTTGTGTATTCTCATTAGAACAAAGAGTATTCGAGCTTCTAAAAGCAGTAAGCCAAAAAAATACGAGCCAGGCTCTAGCAATTTATAATAAACTTATTGAAAGTAAAGAATCACCTATAGGTGTACTTGTACTCATAGCTAGACAGTATCGTATTTTATTACAGGTAAAATATTTGCTACGAACGCAAACACCGATTAAGCAAATTAGTCAAAGTGTAGGTGTACCTTATTATGTGGCACAGGATTTAAGTAAGCAAGCTCAAAGTTTTAGTTTTAAAGTCCTTCAGGATATTTTAGAACTTTGCCTTGAAAGTGATAGTGCTATTAAAACAGGTAAGATGGAACCTGTTAAGTGTATTGAACTTCTTATTATTAAATGTATTACAATACAATAAAAGAACAATAAAAAACTACTAACCTTAAGGTTAGTAGTTTTTTGTATTAAATTACGCCATTTTGTTAACTAAACGAGTTAAAGTTGATTTTTTACGAGCAGCTGCATTTTTGTGGAAAAGACCTTTTGCAGTAGCTTTATCGATAGCTTTAACAGCAACTTTTAATTGAGCTTCTGCTAATGCTTTATCATTGTTGTTTGCTGCAGCAACAACTTTTTTGATGTATGTTTTAACTGCTGAGTTAAGTGCACGGTTACGTGCTGTTCTAGTTGCGATAACTTTAATACGTTTTTTTGCTGATTTAATATTTGCCATGTGATGGCACCTCCATTCATATTCTATGGACACGGTTTGGGGAATTATGAACGGTTAATCATATCATGGTACATTATATAGTATTACCAGAGACAAGTCAATGTATAGTCTCTAAATTTATGGTAAAAATACTTGAAGAGTAGTACAGAAAGGATGACGTTATGGAAAAAACGCTTACAAGCTGGACACCACGTACGGATTTAGCCTTAGAAATCGGTATGGAACTTAATAAAAATAATACAGAAGATGACGGATATCATATAGAGGGTGTAGAGGTTAAAATGACTCAAAATGAAAAATTTCCTATTACAACAACTTATGTGCATATTCAGAATGAATTAGGCGAAAGAAATATGGGGAAACCTATTGGGCATTATATTACAGTAGAGTCTCAAGATATGAAGGATAACAATCCAGAAGTACATCAAGAAATTATTCATATCGTTTCTACAGAGATTAAAAAGTTATTACCTAAAAAGTCAGAACTCCATGTATTAGTTGTAGGACTTGGTAACCGTTATGCTACACCAGATATGTTAGGTCCCGAGGTATCTGGAAAAGTACTTGTTACAAGACATCTTAAAGAACATGCTCCAGAAGCTATAGATGAGTCAGTCAATACTTTAAGTAGTCTTACACCAGGTGTTATGGGATTAACCGGTATTGAAACTGGAGAAATTATAAAAGGGGTTGTCGAAAATATTAAACCAGACTGTATAATTGCTATTGATGCACTGGCGGCAAGAAGTCCAGAACGTATTAATTCTACCATTCAAATTAGTGATACAGGTATTTCTCCAGGTGCAGGAATAGGAAACAAACGTAAGGAACTTAGTGAAGCTACAATGGGATGTCCAGTACTAGCTATAGGTGTTCCTACTGTTATTGATACGGCAACTCTTGTTAATGATACATTAGACCATATGATACATCAAATGCTTACACATGCACCCGATCATGCTTTTTACAGCCTTCTTAAGGAAGTTAGTGAAGAAGAAAAATATAGTATGATTAAGGAAATTCTTGTTCCCCAATTAGGTAATCTTTTTGTAACAGCTAAAGATATTGATGAAATTATTACCTACCTTACGACTATTATCTTTAATAGTATCAATATTGCAGTGCATCCTGGTATAGGATTAGATGATATTAATAAATACTCTAATTAGTCATAAATCCCCTTTCTAAATTATACAATAGTAAAGACAGGCTATAAGAGGGGGTACAGGATGAATAAAAATAAATTGAATATTAAACCATATGGCATACGACTTGCACTAACACTTATGATTATTTGTGGTACGTGGAAGTTGTATGCTCTATTAAATGATAAGACGAATCAACAAGCACCATTGCTTTTTACAAAGCTTACAATGCCAGCCTATAGTCAAGAAGTGCTAAATATAGATATTGAAGAAGAAGTTGCAACATCTATAAAAAGGCTCAGTATGCCCCTAGCACTTGTTAAACAAACTATGCCATTTAGTAAACTAATAGATAGAGGGAGTTATGAAGAAGAACTTTCAGGACATTTTCATATTCCTGAAGAGGAAGAGCTGATTACCCTTGAAAAAGATAATCTCTATACACCTGATTTGCCTACGCCTATTAAGCAACAAATTAACTTAGATCAATTAAGTGATCCACAATATCTTTTAAATAAAATCTATACAGGGGATCGTAATATTCTTACTATAGATGAAGAACTGTTTGAAGAGTGGGATTTTAAAGAGCTAGCGCAAAGAGAGTTTAGAATAGATGAATCCGTAGAGGGACCTAAAGTTCTTGTTTTCCATACACATGCAAAAGAACTTTTTGCAGATGAAGAAACAGGTGACTTAGGTGTAGTAGCTGTAGGGAATGCATTAGAGGAAATTTTAGAGGAAGAATATGGTATTGAAACCTTACATGTTACAGATCATTTTTATGAAAATGACACAACAACGAGTACAGATGGTTGTTATGAACGTATGGAGGCTGTAATACAAACTGTATTAGATCAAAACCCATCTATACAGATTTGTATAGATTTACATAGGGATGGTATTGAGGGAGATGCTAAAGTAACGGGGGATTTAAATGGCGAAGAGGCAGCAAAGATTATGTTCGTAAATGGTATGACCAGGCAGAAAAATCAAGCTGGAGAAAATGTTCCTATGAAGTCTCTAGTTAATCCTTATTTAGAAGATAATCTAGCCTTTTCACTGCAGATGCAGATAGAAGGGATGAAATACTATCCTCAGCTTATGCGAAAAATCTATTTAAAAGGTTACCGCTACAGCCTAAATATGAAACCTATGTCACTTCTTATCGAAATTGGTGCGCAAAACGAAACCAGTGAAGAAGCTATTAGAACAGCTGAACCTATTGCACATCTATTAGCAAAGGTTCTTGAAAAGGATTGATACATGTAAAAGGGTTATGCTATAATAAAACGAATATACTAGAGAAAATATTAAGGAGGAGCAATATGTCTCTTTCAAGACAAGAAAAAATTAGAAATTTTTGTATTATAGCACATATTGATCATGGTAAAAGTACATTAGCCGACAGGATCATACAAATGACAGGTACTCTTAC
The DNA here is from genome assembly GCF_046966505.1 of Zhenhengia sp. Lineage (NCBI taxonomy): Bacteria > Bacillati > Bacillota > Clostridia > Lachnospirales > Lachnospiraceae > Zhenhengia > Zhenhengia sp. Next base: position 187,194 of record NZ_JBKVCH010000001.1, on the reverse strand, counting down.
AGAAAGGGAAATGCAAGAACAAGTTCTTGATAATATGGATTTAGAACGTGAACGTGGGATTACCATTAAATCACAAGCTGTAAGGCTTGTTTATAAAGCAAAAGATGGTGAAGAATATATCTTTAATTTAATTGATACACCAGGACACGTAGACTTTAATTACGAAGTATCTAGAAGTTTAGCAGCCTGTGAAGGTGCTATTCTGATTGTAGATGCAGCTCAAGGTATTGAAGCTCAGACGCTTGCCAATGTATACCTAGCACTTGATCATGATCTTGAGATTATGCCAGTTATTAATAAAATTGATCTTCCAAGTGCAGACCCAGATGCTGTTAAGAATCAAATTGAAGATGTTATTGGTTTAGATGCTAGTGAAGCACCGCTTATTTCAGCTAAGAATGGTATTAATATTGAAGACGTGCTTGAACAGGTTGTAAAAAGTGTGCCGGCACCACAAGGTGATGAAAATGCACCACTACAAGCCCTTATCTTTGACTCTCTTTATGACCCTTATAAAGGTGTTATTATCTTCTGTAGTATTAAAGAAGGTACAGTGAAAAAAGGTATGAAGATTCGTATGATGGCTACAAAAGCTGAATTTGATGTTGTGGAAGTTGGAACATTTGGTGCAGGTGCCTTTAGACCAACAGATAGCCTTAAAGCGGGTGAAGTAGGTTATATCACTGCAAGTATTAAGAATGTAAAAGATACAAGTGTTGGGGATACGGTAACAGATGCTAACAATCCTACAGCAGAGCCATTGCCAGGTTATAAAAAAGTAAATCCAATGGTTTACTGTGGCCTTTATCCAGCAGATGGTTCAAAGTATGGAGATCTTCGTGATAGTCTTGAAAAACTCCAACTTAATGATGCAGCACTTACATTTGAACCTGAAACATCTGTAGCATTAGGATTTGGTTTTAGATGTGGTTTCTTAGGACTTCTTCATATGGAGATTATTCAAGAGCGTTTAGAGCGTGAATATAACTTAGATCTTGTTACAACAGCACCTAACGTTATTTATCATGTCTATAAGACAAATGGCGAGCGTATCGATTTATCTAACCCTTCTAACCTTCCAGATCCATCTCATATTAAACATATGGAAGAGCCTATGGTAAAAGCACAAATTATTGTGCCATCTGATTATATCGGTGCAGTTATGGACCTTTGCCAAGAAAGACGTGGTATTTATCATGGTATGGAATATTTAGAGGGTACACGTGCGGTACTTACGTATGATCTACCACTTAATGAAATTATTTACGATTTCTTTGATGCACTTAAATCTAGAACACGTGGTTATGCATCATTTGATTATGAGCTTACAGGTTATGCAGAGTCTAAGCTTGTAAAACTTGATATACTTGTTAACAAAGAAATGGTAGATGCACTTTCTCTTATCGTGCATGAATCTAATGCAGTAGAGAAAGGTAGAAAAATTGTTGAAAAGCTTAAAAAGGAAATTCCAAAGCATTTATTTGAAATTCCAATCCAAGCTGCTATTGGCAATAAAGTTATTGCTAGAGAAACCATTAGCGCTATGAGAAAAGATGTTCTTGCTAAATGTTATGGTGGGGATATTTCACGTAAACGTAAACTTCTTGAGAAACAAAAAGAAGGTAAGAAACGTATGCGTCAAGTTGGTAATGTAGAAGTGCCACAAGCAGCATTCATGAGCGTTTTAAAACTTGATGAATAGAGGGACTATATGAAAATAGGATTGTATGTACACATACCATTTTGTCATTCTAAGTGTTATTATTGTGATTTTTTATCTTTTCCTAATAAAGGACAAGAAGAAATTTATGTAGATGCACTTGTAAAGGAAATTCAGCATTATGGTCTGAAGGTAAGAGGCCTGCACACAATCGGTAGTCTATTTATTGGTGGAGGTACCCCTACGGTACTTCCACCTTTTTTATTAGACCGTGTGCTAGAGGCTATTAGATTAAATTTTGACATTGAAGAAGATGCAGAGTGGACAGTAGAGTCTAACCCTGGAACCATTTTAGAAGAGCATGTTGAAAGTTTTAAAAAGAATGGGGTTAATAGAGTAAGTTTAGGCCTTCAAGCTGTACAGAATCATCAGCTTAAGCAGATTGGACGTATTCATATTTTTGAAGATTGGAAACGTAGTATCATGCTACTTAGAAATCATGGTATGACTAATATTAATACAGATATTATGTTTGCACTCCCTAACCAGACTATGGAAGAATGGCAAGATACAGTAGAGACAATGATTGCTTATGAATTGCCACATATTTCAGCTTACTCTTTGATTATAGAAGAAGGGACTGTGTTTGGAAAAAAATATGAAGAAGGTACACTTAAGACTATTGATGAAGAGACAGACCGTCAGATGTATACCTTTGTAAAAGAACGTTTAAAAGAAGCAGGGTATACTCAGTATGAGATTTCAAATTGGGCTAAAGATGGATTAAACTGCAGGCATAATGAACTCTACTGGGAATGTGGATTTTACTTGGGTCTAGGATTAGGTGCACATGGTTATATGGATGAGATACGTTACCATAATACAGTAGTATTTAATGACTACCTTACAGCAAAAGGTCAGCCTGACAAGCTCGTTACAGAAAGAGAGACGATTACACCCAAAATTGCTATGGAAGAATATATGTTTCTGGGATTACGTATGTTAAAAGGTATAAGTATAGGGGAATTCTATAAAAAGTTCGGGGTTTCCATTTTTGAAATATATAGGGAACCTATAGAAAAATGGATGAAGGAAGGAATCCTGATACACAATAAAGACAGGCTTTTTTTAAGTGAGATAGGTATTGATTTATCTAACCAAGTATTCGTTTCTTTCTTATTAGATTAGATCTTATAAAGGTTAATAATTTATTCAAAATATATTTACTAAATCGTATTGACATTACTATAAAAGAATGATATCTTAAAAATGTAGTTAGCACTCGTAAATGATGAGTGCTAACAAAAGAAAAAGGAAGTGAAATCATGGATATAAATGAAAGAAAAATAAAGATTCTCGAAGCCATTATTCATGATTATATACAGACAGGAGATCCTGTAGGATCAAGGACAATTTCTAAAAAATATGATCTTGGTATAAGTTCTGCAACCATTCGTAATGAAATGGCTGACCTTGAAGATTTAGGGCTTATTGTACAGCCACATACTTCAGCAGGACGTATTCCTTCGGATAAAGGTTATCGTTTATACGTTGATAATCTCATGCAATATCCGGATATCGCTCCTGATATTCAGAAGGTTGTTGCAGAGGTCATTCATAGTAAGTTTGACAAAATTGATAAGTTACTTGAAGAGACAGCAAAGCTTATTTCAACTGTAACACATTATGCAACAATTGCATCTCCACCTACTATACATCAAACAAAGATTAAACATCTTCAACTGGTGCCAGTAGATGAAAGAAATGTAGCTATTGTCATTGTTACAGATGCTAACATTGTAAGACATTATGTGATTCGTACAAAGAAAACTTTAGACTATGCACTATGTGGTATTTTAACGAATATTATTAATGAAAGTCTAACAGGTACATCATTGGATGAACTTAGTATAGATAAGATGCGTATCCTTGAAGAGCGTATGCTAGGGTATAAAGATATAGCAGTAGACCTAATGCATGCTATTATTGATACACTTGAATCTGAAGATATCCCAAATGTATTTACAAGAGGCATGACAAATATGCTTAATTTCCAAGAGTTTAATGACATTGAAAAAGCGAAAAAGCTTTTTGAAGTACTTGAACAAAAGCCTTACTTATATAAAATGCTTAAACATAAACCGAGTACAGAAGTAAATATCAGCATTGGTGAAGAAAATGGGTTAGAACCTATGAAAGAGTGTAGTATTATTACAACAAGCTATGAGATAGGAGATTATAACTTAGGTACAATCGGTATTATTGGTCCAACACGTATGAATTATGGACAGGTAGTATCACTACTTGAACATATTTCTCATCATATTAAAAATATGCTAATTGAAGCAAAAGAGTAATTCAGAAAGGATGCTGGTTCATGGAGGAAAAAGAAATTAAAGATCAAGTGCAAAATGAAACGGTAGAAGAAGTTACAGTAGAAGAAGTTAAAGAAGAGGCTCAAGAAGAAGCAGTTGAAGAGGTTAAGTCTGCAGTCGATGAGAACATTGAGCGCCTTCAAAGACTTATGGCTGAGTTTGATAACTACCGTAAGCGTACTGAAAAAGAAAAACAAAACATTTATGACTTAGCAGTAAGTACTACAGTAACAGAACTTTTAGGAACTGTAGATAATTTTGAAAGAGCTTTAAAACAAGAGACAACTGATAAATCATTCTACGAAGGTGTATCTATGATTTATAGACAACTCTTAACAGTTCTAGAAAAATTAAATGTAACTCCTATTGAAGCAGCAGGCAAAACATTTGATCCAGATTATCACAATGCAGTTCTACACATAGAAGATGATACTTTGGAAGAAAATATAGTTGTTGAAGAGCTTCAAAAAGGTTATTTATATAAAGAAAAAGTAATCCGCTACAGTATGGTTAAAGTAGCTAATTAATAAAGAAGTAAAGATTAGGAGGAAAAAATAATGGGAAAAATAATTGGTATTGATTTAGGAACAACAAACTCTTGTGTAGCAGTTATGGAAGGTGGAAAACCTGTTGTAATCGTAAATACAGATGGTAATAGAACAACACCTTCAGTAGTTGGTTTCACAAAAACAGGAGAAAGACTTGTAGGTGATGTTGCAAAACGTCAAGCAATTACAAACCATGATCGTACAGTAGCATCAATCAAACGTCACATGGGTACTAACTACCGTGTAAGCATCGATGGAAAAGATTATTCACCACAAGAAATTTCAGCAATTACACTTCAAAAACTTAAAGCTGATGCTGAAAGTTACTTAGGTGAAGCTGTAACAGAAGCTGTTATTACAGTTCCTGCATACTTCTCAGATAGCCAAAGACAAGCAACAAAAGATGCTGGTCGTATTGCTGGTCTTGAAGTAAAACGTATCATCAATGAGCCAACAGCAGCAGCGCTTGCATATGGTCTTGAAAATGAACAAGAACAAAAAATCATGGTATATGACCTTGGTGGTGGTACATTCGACGTATCTATCATTGAAATCGGTGATGGTGTTATCGAAGTATTAGCAACAAGTGGAGATAATCACCTTGGTGGGGATGACTTTGACCAACGTATTATCAACTATTTAGTAGAAGAGTTCAAAAAACAAGAAGGCGAAGATTTATCAGCAGATAAAATGGCTATGCAACGTCTTAAAGAAGCAGCAGAAACAGCTAAGAAAGAACTTTCTTCTAAATCAACAGCTAATATCTTAATTCCTTTCATCTGTGCTGCAGGTAAAAACTTAGATATTACACTTACACGTGCTAAATTTGATGAATTAACAAGTGACCTTGTAGAACGTACAATGGGACCAGTAAGAACAGCACTTAGCGATGCAGGTCTTAATGCAAACGAACTTGATAAAGTATTATTAGTTGGTGGTTCAACACGTATTCCAGCTGTTCAAGAAGCTGTTAAACGTATCACAGGAAAAGAACCATTCAAAGGAATCAATCCAGATGAATGTGTAGCTGTAGGTGCTGCTATTCAAGGTGGTAAACTTTCAGGTGAAGCAGGTGTTGGTGATATCCTTCTTCTTGATGTAACACCACTTTCACTTGGTATTGAAACATTAGGCGGTGTTGCTACAGTTCTTATTCCAAGAAATACAACAATCCCAACTAAGAAAAGCCAAGTATTCTCAACAGCAGCAGATAACCAACCAGCAGTTGATATCCATGTTGTTCAAGGTGAAAGACCAATGGCTAACCAAAACAAAACACTTGGTAACTTCAAATTAGATGGTATTATGCCAGCTCCACGTGGTATTCCACAAATTGAGGTTGGATTTGATATTGATGCAAATGGTATTGTTAAAGTAACAGCTAAAGATCTTGGTACTGGTAAAGAACAGCACATTACTATTACTGCAAGCACAAACTTAAGTGAAGATGAAATCAACAAAGCTGTAGCTGAAGCAGAACAATATGCTGCTGAAGATAAAAAACGTAAGGAAGCAATCGATGTTAAAAATGAAGCAGATAGCATGGTATTCCAGACAGAAAAAATGATGAAAGACATGGAAGATAAACTTGATGCTACAGATAAAACAGACGTTGAAGCGAAACTTAATAAATTAAAAGAAATCAATGACCGTGTAAATGTAGAAACAATTACAGATGCAGAGGTTAATGAACTTAAAGAAGCTAAAGAAGCTTTAACACAAGCATTCTACGCAATTTCTGAAAAAATGTATGCACAAGCTGCTCCAAATGCAGCACCTGGTGCTGATGCAGGAAGTGCAAACGCAAACGATGATGTAATCGATGCAGATTTTAAAGAAGAATAAGAGTTAACAAATAGAACGGTCAAAGAGTTATACTCTTTGACTGTTTCTACGTTGTGAGTGTATAATGGAAGAAGTCAATAAAATGGGATGGTGAAAAACGTGGCAAAAAGAGATTATTATGAGGTTCTTGGTGTTCAAAAAGGTGCAAGCGATGCTGAGATAAAAAAAGCATATAGAAAACTAGCAAAGAAATATCACCCAGATACTAATCAAGGGAATCCAGAAGCTGAAGCGAAGTTCAAAGAAGCAAGTGAAGCTTATGAAGTTTTAAGTGATGAACAAAAAAGAGGTGCTTATGACCGTTATGGACATAGTGCTTTTGAACAAGGCGGAGCTGGTGGCGCTGGCGGATTTAGTGGCGGTTTTGATTTCGATATGGATGATATCTTTGGTAGTGTATTTGGTGACATGTTTGGAGGCGGTGGTAGACGTCGTCCACGTGGGCCTAGACCAGGTAATGATATTAAACAAACTATTCAAGTTGAATTTGCAGAAGCTGCTTTTGGTGTAGAAAAAGAAATTAAGATTCAAACATCTGAAACATGCGAAACTTGTCATGGTACAAAAGCAAAATCGGGAACAAATCCAACAACATGTACAAAATGTAATGGGACAGGTCAAGTACGTGTCACACAACGTACAATCTTAGGCGCAATGCAAAGTGTTCAAACTTGTGATGCTTGCCATGGTGAAGGGAAAATCATCAATGAGCCTTGTCAAACATGTCATGGACAAGGTAAAGTAAGAACAAGTAAAACAATTACTGTAAGCATTCCAGCAGGAATTGATCATGGTCAAACACTTCGTATTCAAGGAAAAGGTGAAGCAGGAGATGTGGGTGCACCAAATGGCGATTTACTTCTTACTGTTTATATTAAAGCACATGAACTCTTTGAACGTCGTGGTATGGATGTTTATATGCGTATGCCAATTAATTTTGCGCAAGCAGCATTAGGGAGTGAACTTTCTATTCCAACACTTGATGGTAATGTGAAATTCACTATTGGAGAAGGTACACAAACAGGGACTACATTTAGACTCCAAGGTAAAGGAATTCCAAGTCTTCGTAACAAAAAACAACGTGGTGATCAATATGTAGAAGTTTATGTAGAAGTACCTAAAAACCTTACAGCTAAACAAAAAGATTTACTACGCGAATTTGCAGATGGTACAGTAGAGCATCAGCCAGAGCAGATGAACTTCAGAAAGAAAATAGAAAAATTCTTTAACAAAAATTAGATAAAAGTAGGAGGATTGCCCAGTGGATTATATTCAAATTGCGATTGAGACAACACATGAAGCAGTAGAAGCCATCAGTTATTTTTTAGTAGAGGAAATGTCAGGTGGTGTAGAGATATGTGACCCTATAGATGTGGTTTCTCAAGACCGCTCTCAGGTAATTTTTGATTTAATAGATGAAAGTTTGATAAGTGAAGATATGGACACTGTGGTGGTTAAAGCTTACTTTTCAACAGAAATTGATATTGTAGAAAAAGTTGAAGCTATTAAAGGGCATTTAAAGCATATTAGTGAATTCTTAAATATTGGAACAGGTAAAATTACTTTACTTGATATTCCAGAAGAAAAATGGGCAAATGAATGGAAGAAATACTATAAGCCTGTTAAATTAGGTGACCATATTGTCATTAAGCCAAAATGGGAAACTTATGAAGCAGAGGTAGATGACCTTATTATAGAAATGGATCCAGGTATGGCATTCGGGACAGGAACACATGAGACAACAGCTATGTGTGCGCAGCTTGTTGAAAAGTATATAAGACCAGATCAGACTATTATAGATATTGGTACAGGTAGCGGTATTTTAGGGATTATTGCAGCTAAAATGGGTGCACAAAAAGTTATTGGTGTAGATATTGATCCTGTAGCAGTTAAAGTAGCTAAGGAAAATGTAGCTTACAATCATGTAGAAGACCAGATGGAAGTATATGCAGGTAACTTAATTGATGTTGTAAAAGAAAAAGGTCAAATTGTCGTATCTAATATTATTGCGGATGTTATTATTATGCTTGCAGATCAGGTAGAGCAGGTTATTACAGAGGAAGGCATATGGATTGCTTCAGGAATTATACAGATGAGAAAAGACGATGTTATAGCAGCTATTGAAGCAAATGGTTTTGAAATCATAGAAATTCACGAGCAAAAAGAGTGGGTAGCTGTTGTTGCTAGAAGGAGAAAATAATCAATGGCAAAGTTTTTCGTTAATGCTCAAAATATTTCAGAGACAGAAATTATCATTGATGATGAAAATGTTAATCATATTAAGAATGTATTAAGGCTCCAAACAGGAGATGAAATTATAATAAATGATAGACAAGGTCATGACTATAAGTGTATAATAAATGCAATAGAACAAGGTAGAATTATAGCTCTTATAGACAGTGTAACCCATTCATTAGCAGAACCTCAGGTAGAAGTTGTGCTATTCCAATCCCTTATTAAAGGTGAGAAAATGGATTGGGTAATTCAAAAAGCTGTGGAAATAGGTGTAACAAAAATTATTCCTATTTGTACTACAAGATGCGTCGTAAAATTAGAAAATCCTAAAAAAATGGCTTCTAAAGTAGAGAGATGGAACAAAATTGCAGAGTCGGCAGCTAAACAAAGTGGCAGAGGGGTTGTACCAGAAGTGGTTTTACCAATATCTATGTCGGAAAGTATAGCTTATGCTAGAACTAATGCATTATGTGCCATTATTCCATATGAGAAAGAACGTGAAATAGGTATTAGAAAAGTTTTACAAAGCACAGAGGCTAAAAGTTTTGGAATCTTTATTGGGCCAGAAGGTGGATTCACAGAAGAAGAGATTGAAGAAGCACTTCATCAAGGAGTGCATTCGGTAAGCCTAGGTAATCGCATTTTACGTAGTGAGACAGCGAGTTTAGTAACACTGGCTAATATTATGTATGAAATGGGAGAGATGGGATAATGGACGACCTCACTTTTATCGTAGTAGATGATGCCGTTTTTATGAGAACTGTACTTAAGAAGATGCTTATAGAAGCTTCCTATCAAGTTGTAGGAGAAGCAGGAAGTGGTTTAGAAGCGATAGCATTAGCTGAGAAGCTTAAGCCTGATATGATGACACTTGATATTACTATGCCTGAAATGAGTGGTATAGAAGCTATAGAAGGAATTTTAAAAGTAAGCCCAGATACGAAGATTATTATGTGTTCAGCAATGGGACAGCAATCAAAAGTGGTAGAATCTATTAAAAAAGGTGCTAAAGACTTTATTGTCAAGCCTTTTGAAAAAGCGAGAGTACTCCAGGCCATTAACAACGTAAAAAATCTATAAGAGGGGGGAGACCCCCCTTTTTTATGGAATTATTTTGAGAGCGGAAAGGAAAAAGGTATGAGAGAAATTTATTTAGATAATGCAGCAACCACAAAGCCTCTTGAGTGTGTGATTGAAGCAGTTTCTGAGACAATGCGCCTTGAATATGGCAATCCATCTTCTTTGCATAAAAAAGGTATTGAAGCAGAAAATAAGATTAAAGAAAGTACAGCTTTTTTTGCTAATTTATTAGGTGCAAGTGAAGATGAGATTTTCTATACATCAGGTGGTACAGAAAGTAATAACTTAGCTATCATAGGAAGTGCACTTGCTTATCAGAAGACTGCAAAGCGTATTATTACAACAGCTATCGAACATCCTTCAGTAGGTGATGTTTTTACTTATTTAAAAGGGCAAGGGTTTGATGTAATTATCTTAAATGTAGATGAAAAGGGTTACATTAATCTAGAGGAATTAGAGGCAAGTATTAATGAAGAAACTTCTTTAGTAAGTATTATGCATGTTAATAATGAAATTGGAACTATCCAAGACATTGAAAAAATAGGAGCTCTCATTAAAAAGAAAAATCCTAGAACGCTCTTTCATGTAGATGCTGTACAGTCTTTTACTAAAATACCTGTATCCGTACGTAAAGCTCAAATAGACCTTCTTTCTATTAGTGCACATAAATTTTATGGGCCAAAAGGTGTAGGATTACTCTATAAAAATAAAAAAGTAAGACTGCAAAATATGCTTCATGGTGGTGGACAACAAAAAAATATGCGTTCAGGAACAGAAAATGTTCCAGGCATTTATGGTATGTATATTGCAGCAAAATATGTATTTAACCGTCAACGTGAAATTTTAGAGCACTATAAAGCATGTAAAACTTATTTATATACACGTATTTTAAATGAGATCGAAGGTACACATCTTAATGGGGATGTGGTAGAAGTAAGTGCACCACATATTCTTAATATTGCATTTGAAGATATACGTGCAGAAGTACTCCTTCATTCCCTTGAGCAGAATCATATTTATGTATCTTCAGGTTCAGCATGTGCATCTAACAAAATGTCTAAAAGTGGGACATTAGCAGCTATTGGACTTAATGGGCAGGCACTTGACAGTGCTATACGTTTCTCATTTAGTATAGATGTTACAGAAGAAGACTTAGAAACATGTGTAGACGTATTGAAAAAACAACTTGTATTACTTAGAAAATTTACACTAGGAGGAAAGAAAAGATGACAAATGTCTTTTTAGTTAAATATGGTGAATTGGCTATTAAAGGTAAAAATCGCTATATCTTTGAAAATAGACTAGTAGCAACAATTAGAAGAAACCTTAAACCACTTGGGAAGTTTGAAGTTCAGAAGGAACAAGGACGTATTACGGTAGAACCTAAAGAGGATAATATTGATCCACAAATCGTTATTGATAAACTAAGTCGCGTGTTTGGTATTATTGGAATTGCATATGGTACAAAAAGGGAAGAGGTTTCTTTCAATGCAGTGAAAGAACTTGCTCTTGAACATATGAAAGCAGAACTTGAGCATAAAGACTACCTTACTTTTAAGGTGAATACAAAACGTGCAGATAAACGTTTTCCAATGGCTTCAATGGAAGTAAGCGCAGAGCTTGGGGCCTATCTTTTAGATGAGTTTCCTGATAAGCTTAAAGTAGATGTACACAACCCAGATATGATTCTTACAGTAGAACTTAGAAATGGAACTTATGTTTATTCTAAGACACATAAAGGTGCAGGCGGTATGCCATATGGTACAAATGGTAAATCAACACTTCTTTTATCAGGTGGTATCGATAGTCCTGTAGCAGGTTGGATGATTGCAAAACGTGGTGTTGAAATTGATGCGGTTTATTTCCATAGTCCTCCTTACACAAGTGAACGTGCGACACAAAAAGTTATTGATTTAGCTAAGAAGGTTGCTATGTATACAGGTGGTATGAAAGTTCATATTGTACCATTTACAGATATTCAAATGGCTATCTATGAAAAGTGCCCACATGAACAATTAACGATTATTATGCGTCGTATTATGATGGAAATTGCACAGCGTATTGCTGAAAGCAATGAGAGCATGTCTCTTATTACAGGAGAGAGTATCGGTCAAGTAGCAAGTCAAACAATGCATAGCTTAGTTGTGACAGATGATTCTGCACGTATGCCAGTATTTAGACCTCTTATTGGATTTGATAAAGAAGAAATCGTACAAATTGCTAAGAAAATAGATACTTTCGAGACATCTATTTTACCTTATGAAGACTGCTGTACAATCTTCGTACCAAAACATCCAGAAACTAAACCTCGTTTAGAGTCTATTGAACGTTCAGAAGAAGCGCTTGCAGATTGTATTGAAGAAATGATTGAAGAAGCAATCCGTACTACAGAAGTTGTTTCAGTATAAAATTAAAAGTCTACTTGAAAAAGTAGACTTTTAATATATGGTTATGATTTTTAGATTAGAAACTCTTTTAAGTGCATCATAAGCATGCTTGCGCTTTGGTCATCATGGATATCCAGTTTTAGAGGTTTGCTAAGGTCTAGGCTGAAGATGCCCATGATTGATTTAGCATCGATAACATATCTACCAGATGTTAAATCAAAATCACCATCGTACTTACTGATAAGATTAACGAACTGTTTTACTTTTTCGATAGAGTTTAAACTAATGGTTACAGATGTCATGCTTATTCCTCCTTACAATACTAATTGTATCATATATGGAACAAAGATGAATGTCAATATACTGACTATTACATGAAATATTTAGATAGAGGAGAACACCATGTTACAAAATAAAAATAAAAAATATATTGCAACCTATACCCTAGGATGCAAAGTAAATCAATACGACACAGAAGCTGTTGTAGAGCAATTTAAGGCAGAAGGCTATGAAGAAGTGGCTTTTGATGAAGTTGCAGATGTATATCTTGTTAATACATGTACAGTGACACATTTAAGTGATAGAAAATGTCGTCAGATGCTACGTAAAACAAAAAAACTTAATCCAGATAGCGTACTTGTTGCTATGGGATGCTATGCTCAAGCAGCAGGGGAGAAAATTAAAGAAGACGTATCAGAAGTAGACATTATTGTAGGAACGAATAAAAGAAGTGAAATCTTAAAGCTTGTAGAAGAATATCATAATAATCAAGAGACTTATAATTATGTGAGCAATATTATGGATGTAGAAGAATTTGAAGAGCTTCAAATTAGTAATATGGGCGAGCATACACGCGTCTACCTTAAAATTCAGGAAGGCTGTAACAATTACTGCACATACTGTATTATTCCATATGTAAGAGGTAAAATCCGTAGCCGTAAATTAGAGAATGTAGTACAAGAAGCGCAAAGGCTTGTAGAGGCTGGTTTTAAAGAAATTATCTTAACAGGAATACATGTTCTAGCATATGGGAAAGATTTAGGTAATGTAACACTTCTAGATGCTATAAAAAAAGTACATGATATAGAAGGCGTTGAACGTATTAGGTTAAGCTCAATAGAGCCTGTAGCCATAACAGATGAGTTTTTAGAAGCTATTAGCCAACTTCCAAAGCTCTGTCATCACTTCCATCTTTCTTTACAAAGTGGTTCTGAAACTGTTCTAAAACGTATGAATCGTAAATATACGGCGCAAGAATATAAAGAAAGTGTACAAAGATTACGTGGTGTATGGCATGATGTCGCTATTACTACGGATATTATTGTGGGATTCCCAGGTGAAACGGATGAAGAATTTAAAGAAACAGTAGACTTTGTTAAGGAAATTGGTTTTGCGCAAGTACATCTTTTCCCATATTCTAAGAGAGAAGGCACAGCAGCAGCTAGGATGAAAAATCAAATTGATAGTCCTATTAAAGATGAACGTATGAAAGTGTTAAAACAGGTTACATTAAAGAGTCAAGATGCTTTTCTAGATGAACATATAGGTAAAGAAGTAGAAGTTTTATTTGAAAAAGCCGAAGAAGGCATGGCACAAGGTTATACAAGTAACTATATGAAAGTTGAAGTAGATACAGAACTTCATCTTGAGAATACAGTCGGTAAAGTATATATTGAGACAAGAGAGCACGAAGTGCTTAAAGGAAAGCTTTTATAGAAAGGTCAAAACATTTTATAATTGCATATAACCTTAGATTGTATTATCATATAGCTAAGATAGAAGTGTAAATATTGGAAGGTGAAGCAAATGAAAAACATAAACGAAACAGTGCAATTTCATTTTGAGATGCCTGAAAAGGCTTCAACTCGTGATATATTAATGGATGTTTACGAAGCGCTTAATGAGAAAGGATATAATCCTATTAATCAAATTGTAGGGTATATTATGTCAGGCGATCCAACTTATATTACCAGCTATAATGGTGCACGAAATAAAATTAGAAAATTAGAACGTGATGAGATTTTAGAAGAATTAGTAGCTTATTACCTAAAGAAATAAGCGCTATAAGGCTCATCTTATAGGAGGTTTTAAGCTTGCGTATACTCGGACTAGACTTTGGCACAAAGACGACAGGCGTAGCTGTAAGTGATCCACTTGGATTTACTGCACAAGGACTTGAGATTATTAGACGTACTGATAGCTATAATCTTAAGCCTACTATAAATAGAATTAAAGAAATTTGCGAAGAATATAAAGTAGAAAAAATTGTATTAGGATTCCCTAAAAACATGAATAATACAGAAGGTGAAAGATGTCAACATACTCTTGTTTTTAAGAAAAAACTTGAGCAGGCATTAGCATTACCTGTTGATTTATGGGATGAAAGGCTTACTACAATGGAGGCAGAGAATGTACTTCTTGCAGCCGATGTAAGTCGTGGACGTAGGAAACAAGTCATTGACAAATTAGCAGCTGTGCTTATTTTACAAAATTATCTACAAGCACATAGTTAAAGGGGATTATTATGGATAAAATAAATTTTTATGATGAATTAACAGGTGAAACAATTCAATTTGAAGTAATCGATCAAGCAACAATAGATGGACAAAAATATTTATTAGTTGCTGATGAAGAGGATATTGCAACAATACTAAAAGAAATGAGTGAGGACGGAGACGAAATCACATATGAATTAGTAGAAGATGATGAGGAACTTCAAAAAGTAGCTTTAACCCTTATGGAAAGCGATGAATATGACATTGAAGTTTAGATGATAGGAAGTATCAATTGACAATAGGCTAAGGTACATTTATAATAAAAGTACTTAGGAAATCAATTTTTAGAGGGGCGAATATAATGAATGCAGCAACATTTAAAGAACGACTTAAAGAAAAAGGTTGTAAACTAACCACACAACGTAGAGGAATCTTAGACGTTCTTATTGAAAATTGTGATAAGCATTTATCTACAGAAGAACTTTATGCATTAGTAAAAGAGCGTTATCCAGAAATCGGTCTTGCTACAGTTTATCGTACTGTGCAACTTTTTGAAGAAATGGGTATCATTGATAAATTATATTTTGATGAAGGATGTAGTCGATATGAACTAAGTCATCAAGAAGAACATCACCACCATCATCTTATCTGCTCAAAATGTAATAAAGTTTTTGAAGTAGAAAATGATTTGCTTGCGGAAATCGAAGCCCATATACAAGATAAATATCGTTTTAAAGTCACAAATCACAAAGTTACTTTTTATGGACATTGTGAGGCGTGTTCAAAAAATATATAGATGGAGGTGCAGTTTTGGTGCCCAGAAAAACTAAAAATAAGTTACGCATCATTCCTCTGGGTGGTTTAGGAGAAATCGGTAAAAATATGACAGCTTTTGAATATGAAGATGATATTATTGTTGTCGATTGTGGATTAGCTTTCCCGGAAGACGAGATGCTGGGAATTGACTTAGTTATTCCAGATGTAACTTATTTAACAAAAAATGCAGAAAAAATAAGGGGGATTGTACTTACACACGGGCATGAGGACCATATTGGTGCGTTACCTTATGTGTTACAAGAACTCAATGTTCCTCTCTACGGAACAAAATTAACTATCGGACTTGTAGAGAATAAATTAAAAGAGCATAACTTACTTAGAACGACACAAAGAAATAATGTATCACAAGGGGAAACTATTAAACTTGGTGGTAGTTTTAAAGTAGAATTTATACGTTCTAATCATAGTATTGCAGATGCTGTTATGCTTTCTATTTGGACTCCAGTGGGGACCATTCTTCATACAGGGGACTTTAAAGTAGACTATACACCTATTAGAGGAGGACGTATTGATTTACATCGTCTTGCTGAACTTGGTAAGAAGGGCGTATTAGCACTTCTTGCAGATAGTACAAATGTAGGGCGTACTGGGTTTACACAATCTGAGAAAATGGTTGGATTAAAATTTGAAGATGTGTTTAATAAAGCAAAAGACAAACGTATTATGGTTGCAACTTTTGCCTCTAATGTAGATCGTGTTCAACAGATTATAAATGCAGCTTATAAATTTAACCGTAAGGTAGCTATTATAGGACGCAGCATGGTAAATGTTGCAAAGACAGCAAGTGAACTTGGTTATTTAGATATCCCAGAAAATACACTTATTGATGTAAATGATGTAAAGCGTTATAATGATGAACAAATTGTTATTATTATGACGGGTAGTCAAGGAGAGCCTATGGCAGCTTTATCACGTATGGCAACTTCAGAACATCGCCAGCTTGAAATTAAACCGGGAGATGTGGTTATTTTAAGTTCTACACCTATTCCAGGTAATGAGAAAACCGTTTCTAAAGTAGTCAATGAGCTCGCTAAAAAGGGTGCTACAGTTATTAAAGAGGATACACACGTATCTGGA
Source organism: Zhenhengia sp. (assembly GCF_046966505.1). Classification (NCBI taxonomy): domain Bacteria; kingdom Bacillati; phylum Bacillota; class Clostridia; order Lachnospirales; family Lachnospiraceae; genus Zhenhengia; species Zhenhengia sp. Next base: position 170,655 of record NZ_JBKVCH010000001.1, on the reverse strand, counting down.
CATGCTGCAGAAGAAGAACTTAAACTTATTCATGCACTAGTAAAACCTAAGTATTTTATACCAGTACATGGTGAGTATAGACACCTTCAAAAACATGGAGAACTTGCTGTTGAGATGGGTATGCCAAAAGACCATATTACTATAGCTTCTATAGGTGATGTTATTGAATTAACACGTGAAAGCTGTAAGATTGCAGGTAATGTACCTTCAGGGCAAGTGCTTGTAGATGGGCTTGGTGTAGGTGATGTAGGAAATATCGTTTTACGTGATCGTAAGCATCTTTCACAAGATGGTCTACTCATTGTTGTTATGACACTTGAGCGTGAAACAGGTATGGTAGTGGCTGGACCAGACATTATTTCTCGTGGTTTTGTTTATGTAAGAGAAGCAGAAAATCTTATGGATGCGGCAAAAGTAGTAGTGCGTAAGGCATTAGATCGCTGTGAAACAAAACACATTGTAGAATGGTCTCAGATTAAAACTATTGTCAAAGATGATCTTAAAGAGTTCGTATGGCAAAAAACAAAGCGTAGTCCTATGATTTTACCAATTATAATGGAAGTATAAAAAATACCTAGCTTTTTGCTAGGTATTTTTTGATATCGCTTGCATTATACTATTTTTTATCTTATATTGACATAGGAAGAATGATTAGAAAGGATAAGCTTATGAGTGAAATTAACTACGATTATATCGTTCAATATATACGTGCACTTCATAATCCACCGGAAGGATTACTTCATGATATAGAGGTTGCTATTGCAAATGGAGAAGAGACATGGCCTATTATTAAGCCAGAGGTAGCAGATTTTATGAGAGTACTTTTAACTATGCAAAAACCAAAAGAAATTTTGGAAATTGGTACAGCTGTTGCATACTCTGCTATGTTAATGAGTGAGCATTTAGAAGAAGGCGGACATATTACAACGATTGAAAGATTTCCTTATATGTTGGGTGTTGCAAGAAAAAATATAAAACAAGCAGGTCTTGAAGAGGTTATTCAAATTATAGAAGGTGATGCTGCTGATATATTAAAAACATTGCCGAGTGGGCAGTATGATGTCATTTTTATGGACTGTGCTAAAGGGCAATACATTAATTTCCTACCTGACTGTATTAGATTATTAAGAAAAGGTGGTCTGCTCATTACTGATAATGTCTTGCATAAAGGTACTGTAGCAAAATCACGTTATTTAATTGACCGTAGACAACGTACGACCCATATGAGATTGAGAGACTTTTTATGGACCATTACACATTCAGGGGAACTTACAAGTAGTGTACTACCTGTTGGAGATGGTATAGCCCTAAGTTATAAAAAATAGGAGAGATTATAATGAAGAAAAAACGTGTAGAATTATTAGCTCCCGCAGGGAGCTTAGAATCATTAAAAGTAGCTGTACTTTATGGTGCTGATGCTGTTTATATGGGAGGTGGAAGCTATGGTTTACGTGCTAAAGCTAAAAACTTCACCCCTGAAGAAATGAAAGAAGGTATTGCATTTGCACATGCACATGGTGTACAAGTTTATGTAACAGCTAATATCTTTGCGCATAATCAAGATTTTGAAGGTATGGCAGAATACTTTAAATCACTTGAAGAAATGGGCGTAGATGCTATTATCGTTGCAGATCCAGGTGTATTTTCTATTGCTAAAGCAGCAGTGCCTAATATGGAAATTCATATTTCTACTCAAGCTAACAACACAAATAGTCATACAGCTAAATTCTGGGCATCTTTAGGTGCACAACGTATTGTTGTAGCACGTGAACTTTCATTCCCAGAAATTAAAGAAATTCATGATAATATTCCAGAGGATATTGAGATCGAAGCTTTTGTACATGGTGCAATGTGTATGGCTTATTCAGGAAGATGCTTATTAAGTAATTACATGACACATCGCGATGCTAACCACGGTGAATGTGCACAGCCTTGCAGATGGAAATATCATGTTGTAGAAGAAACACGTCCAGGTGAATATATGCCTGTAGAAGAAGATGAGCGTGGTACTTATATTTATAACTCACGTGACCTTTGTATGATTGAATATATTCCAGAGCTTGTTGAAAGTGGCATTTACAGCTTTAAAATTGAAGGGCGTATGAAGACACCTCTTTATGTAGCAACAGTTGTTAAAGCTTATAGAGACGCTATCGACACTTATTTAGAAGATCCAAAAGCCTTTGAAGAAAAACGTAGTTATTTCCTTCAAGAGGTAGGTAAGGCAAGTCATAGAGAGTTTTCTACAGGTTTCTATGAACATAAACCAACAAGTGACGATCAAACTTACGGACATAACTCTTATGTACGTAACTATGATTTCTCGGGTATGGTTATTGATTATGATAAAGAAACAAAACTTGTAACAATTGAACAAAGAAGAAAGTTCTCTGTAGGTGATACAGTAGAGATTTTATTACCAAATAGACCGTTTATCAGTGTTAAGATTGAAGAAATGTGGGATGCGGAAGGTAACAGCATTGAATCTGCACCACATCCACTTCAAATTGTTAAGTTTAAAGTAGAAGAGGATGTAACTGTACCAGCACTTCTACGTAAAGAACAACCTCTTTAGACTAATTTTTTAAAATAGTATAAGCTCTTTACAAGAAAATACAAATTGTACGGGCACATTTCGTGCGCACATTCATACAATAAGTATGAACCCATTTTTTATGGAGGTGTGCCGAAATGTTGCCTTTTTTTTGTTTTTCTTATTTTAGCAGTATATCCTCTTTTCCACAGCCCCTTACACCAGAAGAAGAAAAGTACTATTTAGAACAATTAGGTAAAGGAAGTGAAGAGGCCAAGGATATTCTTATTGAACGTAATTTAAGATTAGTGGCACACATTGTTAAAAAGTATAGTAATTTAAATAAAGATATGGACGACCTTATTTCTACAGGAACTATTGGACTTATTAAGGGGATTACCTCTTTTGATACATCCAAAGGGACAAAGCTAGCAACATATGCTGCTAGATGTATTGAAAACGAAATTTTAATGAGCATTAGATCAAGTAAGAAAGAAAAGAATGAAACATCTATTCATTCTCCTATAGGGATAGATAAAGAGGGAAATGAAATCAGCTTATTAGATGTGCTTTTTACGGAGAGTGAATCTATCTTTGATCAAGTAGATTTTGGAATAGAAATTAAGAAGTTATATGAAAAAATTGGACGCGTACTTAAACCACGTGAAAAGCTTATTCTAAGAATGCGTTATGGACTGGATAATACAGAAGAAAAAACACAGCGTGAAATAGCAGAGCAAATGGGTATTTCCAGGTCTTATGTTTCACGTATAGAGAAAAAAGCTTTGAAAAAACTTTATCAGGAACTTAGTAAAAGTTAAAAAAGGTGTTACAACATATCCTTTTAGGTATGCTGTAACACCTTTTTAATCTACAAAATTAATATCTTGAGATTGTTTATAGCGAGTCTTATAAAAATTATGTTCTTCAGCAGTTTGGCTGAAAGCATGTTTGCTGGTAGAAGCATCTTCTAGTACAAAATAATAATAATCATGTTCTTCAGGCATAAAAGCAGCACGAAGAGCACTTTCACCAGGAGTGCAGATAGGACCTTGTGGAAGACCTTCATGAAGATAGGTGTTATAAGGAGAGTCTAAAGAGAGGTCTTCATAAGTAAGCGTTTGTTTACGTTCAGGCAAAGCATACTGAATGGTAGAGCACATTTGTAATTTCATTTGTTGATTAAGGCGATTATAAATAACACCGGATATAGTAGGACGTTCTTCTTGTAGCTTAGCTTCACGTTCAATAATAGAAGCAATGGTTACGATGTCATGAAGTGTATAGTCTGAATTATAGAGATACTGATTATAACGACTTGTAATCTCTTCAAAACGTCTAAGCATGATAGAGACAATTTCTTCAGCTGAGGCATTTTTGTGAATGCGATAAGTATCAGGGAAGAGATAGCCTTCTAATTTATAGGTGCCTCCCTCAGGAATATCTTTTAAAAAGTCATAATCATATGTTTTATTTTCTATGGCATTTAGGAAAGCAGCTTTGCTTACAATTTGTTTATCTTCTAGACGATTGGCAATTTGAGTAATAGTAAAGCCTTCAGGAATAGTAAATTGAACTTCCTCTAGCGTATCAGGATTTGTAGTAAGGAGCTTTACAATATCATGATTAGTCATATTACTACTAATGGTATAAGTGCCTGGATATAAGTCATCTTCCAAGTCAGAGAGTTTAGCCTCTACTACAAACCAAAACTGGTTACCTATAAATTGTTCATCATAAAGAAGTTTGGCAAGTGTCTGGGCTGTAGTTTGTTCATCTACTTGAAGTTGCAGAGTATGTACGTTAGGAAGGGTTGGACGATTTTGGTCTTCTTCAATCATATTAAAGGTGTAATCAAAGCTTTTAGAAAAGACAATAATACTTCCACATATGGCAAGAGTAATGAGTAGTAAAGTGATAATCATATTTAAAAGCATTCTTTGAGTATGAGAGTGTTTTTTCATAACAGCCTCCTTGTTATTTTACTCAAATTATACATATTTTTATAATATAATTCAATATTTTAATATTTATAAATATTGAATATAAATAAAGAGTTTGTTATACTAAAATGGTAGAATATGGAATAAAGGGAGTATTAATATGCCAAAGAAAAAAAGAATTTATTTAGCAGGATTACTATGTCTCGGTCTAATGGGGTATACGATAGAAGCAAAACAAGTAGAAAAACAGGAACTTAATAGCGAACTCCAAGTAGAGGAAGAACTTTATGAGCAGGTAGAAGAGTTAGAAGAGTTAGAAGGTCAAGAAGAATTGGAAGAAGCCTGGCAGATTGATCAAAAGATCCAAGAAGCATTAAATATAGAACCAATTCGCTTTGAAAGTTTTATAAGTCAGGAGGGTGTTATAAATCAAAGTGATTTTGCAAGAATGCTTTGCTATACCTTAAGGCTTTCACCTCTCTATACACAAGTTCCTGATGAAGACCCTTACATTGCAAGTTTGAAAAAAGCTGGTATATGGAACGATGCCATACCACAGCAGCTTACAGAATTCGATCAAGATATTATTGATCAGTGTATACAAATGGCTAAAGATTATAAAGGAGAGAGTTTATCTACATCTTTTTTTAAGCCTACACCTATTGGTTTTATGCAAAAAAGTACCATGAGGGTTAAGGTGAATGAGCAGATTTATCCTATGTATTACTTAAGTGATGTTAATTATGTAAGGCTTTCTGATTTAAGGCAAATAGGATTTGAAGTAACTTCTTATGAAGATTATATGCATTTAATTTTAAAGGAGAATACAGAAGCACTGCCTAAAGTACCCGAAATAAAATCTTTGACTAACCAAGTTACTACTTTACATACAGAGAAGATTTACATAGGAAATGTATTAAGCTATGCATTAAAGTGTGGAGATGAAGTGCTTATTCCACTTAGGGGATTGAGTGAATACTATGATTTAAGCATTGAAGGGGAGTTATGCACGCTTAAAGAAAAGTATAATAGGAGTACCCATTATATAGAACTTGCGCCAGGTTTTGTACATAATATTTCAGATGAAATCATTCAGGTGCAAATAGTTAGCGTATTTTGGAATGGAAAAGAAATAATAGAGGATCAATTTACCATTCAAGAGCTTATGCCAGATGAATATTATCCTCTTCATGAAGGACTTTATGCCTTAAACCAGGAAGTCGTTCATGCAAGTACTATGGTGGCAGAAATCCAAACTGATACGATTAAGATGGTTGTTCCTTATAAAAGTTATGGGCAACATACAGAAAGTCTTTTGAAAAGTTATACACGCCATCAAAATGAAACTTTAGAGACTTATATGAATAAGCTTTTTCCAGAATCTAAGATTATAGGAACTATGAAGTATGATACGAAAGGTTTTAAAAAGGGGGAAAAAGTAGAGGTATGGGCAGCAGAAGATGGCTATTATTATTATTTATTAAAAGAGGGTAAGAAGATAGAGGTACCGTGGAATAGTGTAAGCATTCCACCTAATCCGACTGTATGTAAAGAACAAGTGCCAAACGAAGTCATAGAAGGTTATGTTAACAGTAAGCAGGTTAAAAGTAAAACACCGTATTTTATCTGGACCGACCTTTATAGACAAAGAACTTATGTTTTTGAGAATAAAGGAGGAAGTTGGAAGCTTTTAAAAAGTATGCCAACTTCTACAGGAAACAATAAAACACCTACACCAACAGGCGAATTTGAAGTCCAAGGTTATGTGCCAGCCTTTGGAATGGACAAAGGATACCGTTGCAAAAATGCACTCCATTTATTTGGAGATTATCTCTATCATTCTGTTATGTTTGATGTAGGGGGGAGATATGTGTTAGGAGGACAGGGGCAGTTAGGGGAAAGAGCTTCTCATGGATGTCTTAGACTTTCACCAGAAAATAGTGAATGGCTTTATCAAACTATACCTTTAGGTACAAAAGTTTGGATTAGATAATAAATAAAATGGATTTGGAATATGCTAGGTTATGTGATAAAATATTTAAGTCTAAAACATTTAGAAAATACTAAGGAGGAATAAACATGTCAGACTTAAACAAAGAGTACAAAAGTGCATGGGAAACATACACAGAAGAAGACAAAAAAGCTTTATTTGCTTATGGTGAACGCTATAGAAAATTCATTTCTGATAATAAAACAGAACGTGAATGTATAAAAAGTATGGTTAAAACAGCCGAAGAAGCTGGATACAGAAATATTGAAGACTGTATTGCAAAAGGTGAAAGACTTCAAGCTGGAGATAAAGTTTATGCAAATTACAATGATAAAACTTTACTCATGTTCTGCATTGGTCAGGAACCTATTGCAAATGGACTTAATCTTTTAGGCGCACATCTTGATTCACCAAGACTTGACCTTAAACCAAATCCACTTTATGAAGATACAAACTTTGCAATGTTCAAAACACATTACTATGGTGGTGTTAAAAAGTATCAATGGGTAGCTATGCCACTATCTATCCATGGTATTGTTGCTAAAAAAGATGGTACAGTTGTAGATGTTGTTATTGGTGAAGATGAAACAGATCCAGTAGTAGGTATTTCTGACTTACTTATCCACCTTTCAGGTGAACAAATGCAAAAGAAATTAGGAGAAGCTATTGCAGGTGAAGATCTTAACATTTGTTTAGGTACACTTCCGTTAGAGGGTGAAGAAAAAGATAAAGTAAAAGCAAACATTTTAAAGCTTCTTAATGACAAATACGGCATTACAGAAGAAGACTTTGTATCAGCTGAAATTCAAATCGTTCCAGCAGGTGCTGCACGTGACTACGGCTTAGATAGAAGTATGGTTATGGGATACGGTCAAGATGACAGAGTATGTGGCTATGCATCTTTTGAAGCACAACTTGAAGTAGAAAATCCAGCACGTACAACAGGTACAATTCTTGTTGACAAAGAAGAAATCGGTAGCGTGGGGGCTTCTGGTATGCAATCTAAATTCTTTGAAAATATGGTTGCAGAGCTCATTGGTCTTACAGGTGAGTACTCAGACCTGACTTTAAGAAGAGCTTTAAGTCGCTCAAAAATGTTATCCTCTGATGTAACAGCAGGACATGATCCTAATTATCCATCTGTTTTAGAAAAAAATAACGCAGCATACTTTGGTAAAGGTGTTGTATTTAGTAAATATACAGGTTCACGTGGTAAATCAGGTTCAAATGAAGCGAATGCAGAATACGTAGCTTACTTACGTAGAATTATGGAAGAAAATAATGTTATCTGGCAAACAGCAGAACTTGGACGTATTGATTTAGGTGGCGGTGGTACAATCGCTTACATCTTAGCAAACTACGGTATGGACGTAATTGACTGTGGGGTACCAGTTCATAGCATGCATGCACCATGGGAAATTACAAGTAAAGTAGACCTTTACGAAATGCGTAAAGCGTATATTGCTTTCTTAAAAAATGCATAATATTAAACTAGAAAAGTAAGAAAGGAAGTTTAAAAATGGAAAACTTAAATCCAATTGTAACCATCACAATGGAAGATGGGAGTATTATCAAAGTAGAACTTTATCCAGAAATCGCACCAAATACAGTAGCAAACTTCATCAGCCTTGTAAAAAAAGGATTTTATGATGGACTTACTTTCCACCGTGTAATTCGCGGCTTTATGATTCAAGGTGGATGTCCACAAGGTACAGGTACAGGTGGACCAGGTTACCATATTAAAGGTGAATTCAGTGGAAATGGTGTACAAAACAACTTAAAACATACTAAAGGAGTTATCTCTATGGCACGTGCTATGGATCCTAACTCAGCAGGTTCACAGTTCTTCATTATGCATGAAGATTCTCCACATCTTGATGGCCAATATGCAGCATTTGGTAAAGTTGTAGAAGGTATAGATACAGTAGATTATATTGCCACAGTACGCACAAATCCTATGGATAAACCACTTACACCAGTTGTGATTAAATCTATGACAGTAGATACAAAAGGTAAAGAATACGACGAACCAGTTAAAAAGTAGGTGAATAAATGTCTTTTATTGATTTGCACTGTGATACAGCCAGTCTTATATTTGAGAACAAGGCCCACCTTAATCGCAATGACTATCATGTAGACATAGAAAAAATGAAAGCATCCCACTATCTTGCACAGTGGTTTGCTTTCTTTGTTGACATAAAAGGGCTAAAAAATACAGATCCTTTTATCTATTTAAAGGAAATGTATGCATACTTTAAAGCAGAAGTAGAAGCAAATCCGGATACAATATGTATTGTTTCTACTTATAAGGATTACTTAAAATGCAAGGCAGAAAATAAAATTGCAGCTTTTCTCTCTTTAGAAGAAGGAGAAGCTATAGCAGGTGTGAATGATCCTTTAGAAAAGCTTATGGAGCTTGGTATCACTATGATGACACTTACGTGGAATCATATGAATACATGGGGATACCCCCATTCCATCCTAAAAGGTCTTACTCCTAAAGGTTGCGAGCTTTTAGAAGGGCTTAATCATACACCCATCCTACTAGATGTCTCCCACTTATCAGAAAGTGCCTTTAAAGATATTACAAGACTTTATAAGAAGCCTATTATTGCTTCACATTGCAATGCAAGAAACTATTATGACCATACAAGAAATCTATCAGATGAAGCTATGAAGGTTATTGCAGAAAGTGGTGGCATTATAGGAACTAACCTCTATAGTTACTTCCTTAATACTTCAAACCATACTTCTATAGAAGATCTACTTAGAAATATGCAATATGTTTATAATCAGGTAGGAGAAGAAGCTTTAGCGATTGGAGCAGATTTTGATGGAATGAGTTGTAATTTAGAAGTATGTAATTGCGGAGAAATGGATAAACTTATGGGTAGCATGACACGTATTTTTCCAATGCGTATCATAGAAAAAATCTGTTATAGTAATGCGGAACGCATCATTCGAGAAAATTTATAAGCTTTTTCTTGGAAAAAATGTCCACTAATGCTATAATGGGAATATAGTTCTTTTAATTAAGAAGGGAGAATTACAATGGAAGAAAATAAAACATGTGGATGTTCACACGATGAAGGTTGCTGCGGTGGCGCTTCACATACTCATGATCATGAAGGATGTGGATGTTCAGGTGGACATGATGAACCAGTAATCTACGTAACATTCGAAGATGAAGACAAAGAAGTAGCTTGCGATGTATTAGGAATCTTTGAAGTTGAGGATCAAGAATATATTGCTTTAGCACCACAAGATGAAGAAGAAGTACTTATCTATCGTTATTCAGAAAACGGAGAAGATATCCAATTAGATGAAATCAACTCTGATGAAGAATACGAAAAAGTAGCTGCTGAATTCGATGATTTATTCTTTGGTGAGTTAGAAGAAGCTCCAGAAACAGAAGAATAACTTAAAACAGGATACTTAAGTATCCTGTTTTTTATGTTTACGACTAAGGGGCTTTAACCTATAATAAAGACTATGAAAAAGGATACTATACTTAAAAAGAAACTAGAAAATACATTAAATTGTTCAGGTGTTTATAAAATGCTTGACGAAAAAGGTAATATCTTGTATATTGGAAAATCTATTGCCTTAAAAAAACGTATTCACTCTTATTTTGCTAAAGAGCTGAATCGCAATAATAAAGTTAAACAAATGGTTAAACGTATAAAGGATATAGAGGTCTATTACACAGACACAGAACTTGATGCACTTCTCTTAGAATGCAAGTGGATTAGACAGTATAAACCGCCTTATAATACGGCTTTAATGCATCCAGAAAAATATAGTTATTTTACTGCTACAGATGAAGGTTGTATTTTAGAATGGGTGAAAAACAAACCTATGAAAGAGGCATTTATTCTAGGTCCTATGACACATAAAAGCCTTGCAAGAGGTGCTTATGCTTACTTGAAAAAACGTTATCCATATGCAGTTTGTTCTAGAAAAATAGGAAGCTGTATGGATTATGTAACGGGGAGGTGTAAGGGGTATTGTGCAGATGATCATTATCCATCCTTAACAGCTCAAGTGATAGAGGAACTAAAAAATACAAAAATCATCGAAGAGCAGCTGACAAAACAAATGGAAAGACTAGCAGATAACTGGGAATTTGAAAAGGCAAAGGAAGTATATGAGCAATTAAAAGGGCTGAAATATATGAGTAAACTTTATGAGATGACTACAGTTATACAAGAAGAAACTTATATAGGTAAACTACCTATTCCAGATACTTTTTATTATAAATACTATCTTATTAAAGGTGGTCAGATCGTAGCTACTTTAAAAGGCGTAGGTGCTGAAGAAGAAGAAATTCTAAAGAAACTACGTAGGATAGGAAGATTGGAACATAAAGTGGTTCTAGAGGTAGATAAAGAGAATATTGAGACTATAAAAATCATCTATAGCTTTAGAAAGAAAAAAATGAAAGTCTTTAAAGTATAAAATTTGAAACATTTCCCTATACTATAACAAAATACAAATGAAAGAGGATTTTTGTGAAAAAAGTAGTGTTTTGTTTAAGTATAGTAAGTGTTTTACTGTTTATGTTTATTATGAATAAGTCTATTGAAATCAGCAATTGGAATGCAGATAACCATCCTATTGCAACAGTGTATTTGAGCAATGATACAAGTTTTAAGGTAGAGCTATATCCTGAAGAAGCTCCTAATACAGTGAATAATTTTATTTATTTGGCACAGTCTCATTATTATGATGGTACGAAGATTAATCGTATATTGCCAAACTACTTAATTCAAGCAGGGGACCCTATTGGTAACAAAAAGGGGTTTCCAGGTTATTATATTAAAAGTGAGTGTCGCTACAATGGTGTAAACAACCGTTTAAAACATAAAAAAGGTACACTTTCTATGGCACGTAGTGAAACCTTTAATACAGAAGGCAGCCAGTTTTTTATTTTGCTTCAAGATGACTGGCAGTTAGATGGAAAGTATGCAGCCTTTGGACGTATTATAGAGGGTATGGAATATGTAGTAGAATTAGGAGAGGCCGGAGTCAATGTAGATTATACACCTGTCAAACCTATTCAGATAGATACCATTAAAGTAGAAAATTATGAAGCAGTCTATGAGATGCCTAGTGTACTCAGTGTACAGGAAGTTTTAGCTCAAGATGATTAAGCATCATTATGAATACTTAATTCATTGGTGTATTTCACCTACTTTATTTGTAAGTTCTTCCTATAAAAAGAGAGCGCCAACACCAAGAGAACGTGGTAAACGTGTCAGGACACTGAATATTACTTATTTTACTGTAGCATGTATTTTGTTTACCAGTATTATAATTTTATATATGACACATACTATAACTCATATAAACACCTTTTTAATTGGATTTTATATACTGTGGAGTTTATCACGTGTCAATGAAATCTTTATGGCTTTTATGAAAGATGTCTTTGATAAGCTTAACCCTAGAAAACGTAAGAAAAATGGCTTGCAGTACTATGAACGCATTGCATTAGCTTTAAGGAGCTTTATAGAGCTTATTCTTCATTATGCCATGCTTTACTATTTATTAGATACATGTTTTGTAAGATATGGTCTTTGGAACGGCCTCTTTAATCAACCACTACGTGACCCGCTTACAGCACTTTATTTTAGTTTAATTACAATCGTATCCATTGGATATGGTGACTATTATCCTATACATCCCATTAGTAAGCTTTTGGTGATGTATGAAATTATAAATGGTTTATTATTATTAGCAGTAAGTTTTACCGTTTATGTCGGATTAGATTTAGATGAAAAAGAGGCCTCTTAGCCTCTTTTTTTGTCTGCTTCAAAACTTGACAAGTGTTGAAGCATATTTTACAGTATTAAAATGAGAATAAATTTGCAGGTGATAAAAAATGAAAAAAGATAATTATGGAAATCAAAGTATTTCCTCGTTAAAAGGTGCTGACAGGGTAAGATTACGTCCAGCAGTTATTTTTGGCTCCGATGGGATTGAGGGATGTCAACATTCGGTATTTGAAATTTTATCAAATGCAATTGACGAGGCTAAAGAAGGTTATGGAAGTGTGATTGATGTAACACTTTGCAAAGATCATTCCATTATCATACAAGATTACGGAAGAGGGATGCCCCTAGATTATAATGAAAAAGAAGGTCGTTATAACTGGGATCTTATTTTTTGTGAACTTTATGCTGGGGGGAAATATAACAATAACAGTGGGGAAAACTATGAGTTTAGCTTAGGACTTAATGGTCTAGGTGCTTGTGCGACCCAATATAGTTCAGCCTTTATGAATGTTAGAGTTTATAGAAATGACTATGAATATGAACTTCACTTTGAAAGAGGTGAAAATATTGGAGGCCTAAGAAAAAATAAGGCAACTTATAAGTCTACAGGAACGTGGATTCATTGGAAGCCAGATTCAGAAGTTTTTACAGATATTAGAGTAAGTAGCAGCTACTTTCACAATGTGCTTAAGAGGCAGGCTATTGTTAATAAAGGCATTAAATTTAACTTTAAAGATGAAATTCTAGAAGAAAAACATGTTTACCTTTATCCAGAAGGGATAGTAGGCTATGCCAAAGAAATAGCAGCTGAAAAACAGTTTAGTGAACTCATTTTCATGCAACATGAGACAAGAGGGCAAGATAGCCCAGAGAGACCGGAATATAAACTTAAGTTTGAAATTGCTTGCACGTTTTGTAATGAAGCCAATTTATTAGAGTACTACCATAACTCAAGTTATCTTGAATATGGTGGAGCGCCAGATAAAGCAGTCAAGAATGCTTTTGTCTATTGCATAGATCAATATATTAAGAATGAGAACCTTTATAATAAAGATGAGAAGAAAATTACATTTGTAGATATACAAGATAGTCTCATCTTAATTGTCAACTCTTTTTCAACAGTAACAAGTTATGAGAATCAGACTAAAAAGGCCATTACAAATAAATTTATTCAAGAAGCTATACAGGACTACTTAAAAGACTATTTATCTATTTACTTTATTGAAAATAAAGATGAAGCAACACGTATTGCAAAACAAATCCTTATTAATAAACGAAGCCGTGAGAAAGCAGAACGTACACGTATCAATGTACGTAAACAGTTAGGTGGTACAATTGATATTACGAATCGCATTAAGAAGTTTGTAGATTGTAGATCAAAAGACCTAAATAAACGTGAGCTTTATATTGTAGAAGGAGATTCTGCGCTTGGTTCATGTAAATTAGGGCGTAATGCAGAATTTCAAGGTATCATGGCTATTCGAGGGAAAATCTTAAACTGTCTTAAATCAGATTATGATAAAATCTTTAAAAGTGATATTATTGTAGATTTGCTTAAGGTATTAGGTTGTGGGGTAGAAATTACAAGTAAACACAATAAAGAGTTGCATACTTTCGAACTTGAAAATTTAAGATGGCATAAAGTTATTATCTGTACAGATGCCGATGTAGATGGTTATCAGATTCGTACACTTGTATTAACTATGTTGTATGCTTTAGTGCCAACACTGATTAGAGAAGGTAAAGTTTTCATTGCGGAAACACCACTTTATGAAATCAATACAAAAGATCATACTTACTTTGCTTATTCAGATTATGAGAAAACAAAAATCTTAGAATCTCTTAAATGCAAATATACCATCCAACGTTCAAAAGGGCTTGGTGAAAATGATCCAGAGATGATGTGGGAAACAACTATGAATCCAGAGACAAGAAGATTGATTCAAGTGATGCCAGAAGATGCTGAGGTTACAAAAGAAGTATTTGAGAGGCTTCTTGGAGATAATTTAGCAGCAAGAAAAGCATTTATTGCAGAAGTAGGTCATGAGTATTTAGACTTATTGGATATGAGTTAAGAAGGGGGAAGAAGAAATGGACGAGAAGATTATTAGACAGAATATATCCGAGACATTAGAATCCAATTACATGCCATATGCTATGAGTGTAATTGTCTCTCGTGCACTACCTGAAATCGATGGGTTTAAACCATCTCATCGTAAATTACTTTATACAATGTATAAAATGTCACTTTTAAAGTCTGGTCGTACAAAGTCAGCGAATATTGTTGGACAAACTATGAAGCTTAATCCTCATGGAGATAGCGCTATTTATGAGACTATGGTGCGTCTTACAAAGGGCTATGCAGCACTCAATACACCTTTTATAGATTCTAAAGGAAACTTTGGTAAAATTTATTCAAGAGATATGGCTTATGCGGCCTCAAGATATACAGAAGCAAAGCTCAGTGATATTTGTGAAGAACTTTTTGGTGATATAGAAGAAGATTCAGTGCCGTTTGTAGATAACTATGACGGTAAGATGAAAGAACCTACTTTGCTTCCTGTTACATTTCCTAATATTTTAGTTAACCCTAATCAAGGGATTGCTGTAGGAATGGCTAGTAATATATGTAGTTTTAATTTAGGCGAAGTATGTGATGCAACTATTGCATACCTAAAGTCAGATAAGGAAGATGTAACAGATTATATTCTTGCACCTGACTTTTCTACAGGTGGAGAGCTTATTTATAATAAAGAAGAAATGAAAAGTATTTTAAATAGTGGGCGTGGTTCCTTTAAAATGAGAGGGAAATACGAGTATGTTAAAAAGGAAAACTGTATTGAAATCACAGAAATCCCTTATACAACAACAATAGAAGCTATTATTGATAAAATTGAAGATGCTGTTAAACAAGGCAAGATTAAAGAGATTTCAGACGTACGTGATGAAACAGACCTTTCAGGTTTAAAGCTTACTATTGATTTAAAACGTTCAGCTGATCCTAATATTGTTATTGAAAAGCTCTTTAAACTGACAACACTTGAAGATACTTTCAGCTGTAATTTTAATGTACTTATTGATGGAATGCCAAAAGTATTAGGCGTCAAATCCATCATTGAGGAGTGGGTAAGATTTAGAAAAGATTGTCTTATTAGAAAGTTTACTTTCAATATTGATAAAATGCAAAAAAGACATCATCTTTTACTTGGGCTTAAACAAATCTTATTTGATATTGATAAGGCTATCGATATTATCAGAAATACTGAAAAAGAAAATCAGGTTGTACCAAACCTTATGCGTGCCTTTGAACTTACTCAAATGCAAGCTGAGTTTGTAGCAGAGATTAAATTACGTCACCTTAACAAACAGTATATTTTAAATACTCTTCAAGATGTAGATAAGCTTGAAAAGGAGATTGCTAAGTATACAGAAATTATTAATAGCGATACAAAACTTAAAAAAGTTATTAGTGATGAGTTAAAGCAAACTAAGAAGAAATATGCTGTGCCAAGGCGTACAACTTTAATTGAACCACATAAAGTAGTTGCTTTACCGAGTGACGCTTTAATAGAAGACTATAATCTTAGATTTTTCTTTACAGAGCATCAGTATCTGAAAAAGATTTCACTGGCTTCTCTTAGAAGTAGCGGGGAGCAGAAGCTGAAAGATAATGACCAAATTATTCAAGAAGTTGAAACCACTAATAAAAGCGATGTACTCTTCTTTACGAATAAGTGTAATGTCTATAAAGTAAAAGCTTATGAAATAGAAGACTGTAAAGCAAGTCAATATGGGGTATACTTACCTAATATTTTAGACTTAGAGGTTGATGAGATAATTATTTATATGTATCCAACCATGAATTATACAGGCTCTATCTTATTTGGATTTGAATCAGGAAAAGTCGCACGCGTGCCACTTAATGTATATGAAACAAAGACAAATAGAAAGAAACTGGTTAAAGCTTATTATGGTAAAAGTAGTTGTGTAGGTATCTGCGTCATTTATGAAGAAGGTTATATTGAATGTATTAGGACAGATGAAAAGTGGGCCATTATCCCAACAGAACTGATTGAAGAAAAAGCGAAGCGAGATACACCAGGTATACAGGTGTTAAACATTACTAAGAAACATAATATGGCTCATATTAAGCCAATTATGGAAATAGATGAAAAAATAGAAAAGCTTGCCACTAAAGCATTACCGGCAAACGTAAAAAATATAGGGATAACAAAAGATTAAGACGAGCAATTAATGGAGGGAATCATGAGGGGACAATTATTAAACAGTAAGCGTATTGTTGTAAAAATCGGTACGTCTTCTTTAACCCATGACAATGGTAACACAAATTTAGACAAGATGGAAAAACTAGCAAGGGTTTTAACAGATTTAAATCATCAAGGAAAGGAAATAATACTTGTATCATCTGGTGCAATTGGTACAGGTTCAAGACGTATTGGTTTAACTGAAAGACCACAAGAACTTGAAATGAAACAAGCAACAGCTGCTATTGGCCAAGCTATTTTAATGCAAATTTATGAAAAGTTTTTTGCAGAATATAATCAAGTTATTGCACAAGTTCTTTTAACTAAAGATGTTATAGAAGATTCAATTAAAAATCAAAATGCTAAAAATACACTTTTTGCTTTATTAAAGCTAGGTGTTATTCCAATCATTAATGAAAATGACTGCATTTCTACAGCACAGATAGAAGGATACCGTTTTGGAGATAACGACACACTTTCTGCTATGGTTGCTCAGCTCGTAGATGCTGATCTGCTTATTTTATTAACAGATATTGATGGGCTTTATACAGATAATCCAAAAGTTAATAAAGAAGCTACACTCATTAAAACAGTAGAAGAGATTACACCTGAGATTGAAGGCTTAGGAAAGGATACAGGTTCCCAATTTGGAACAGGTGGTATGACAACAAAGATTACAGCAGCAAAAATAGCTAAAGAGAATCAGACACATACAGTTGTTGCCTTAGGGGACGATACACGTGTTCTTTACGATATTTTAGAAGGTAAAGAAGTAGGAACTTGGTTTATAGGAAAATAAGAGAGGTAAAAAGAATGGAAATGGAAAAGCTTATTGCACGTATTAATGAACTTGCAAACAAGAAAAAAACAGAAGGATTAACACCAACAGAACTTGAAGAACAAGCAACACTTCGTGCGCAGTACTTACAAATTTTTAGAGGTAACTTCAAGAATCAATTAGCTAATACAAAAATCCAAACACCAGATGGGAAATTGCATCCACTTAAATATATGCCAAATAAATAAAGGCTTATCTAAGGACAGAACATGATACTTTAATGTGTTCTGTCTTTTTTATAGTTTAATAGAAGTCTACCCCTATAGTATATAAAAGCAGCAGAGAGGATAAAAGGCTTCTACTAGACGAAAACTTAAGATTAGTGTACAATAAGAACAAATGTTCTTGTGAAGGAGATTGTATGATAGCATATTTAATAGGTGAAATCACCGATATAGAAGATAACAATATATATATTGAAGTAAATGGCGTAGGTTATGAAGTTTTTATGCCCTATGATCATGATGGACAGATGCTTCGCGTAGGAACAAAAATGAAAGCTTATATTTACGAACATATTAAAGAAGATGCTTATGATTTATATGGTTTTACAATGAAGATGCAAAGAGACCTTTTTAAAAAGCTTATAGGTGTGAATGGTATAGGGCCTAAAAGTGCACTTCAGATGATGAATATGTATGAAGTGAACCATCTCATTGAAATTATTATGATGCAGGATCATAAAGCACTTGGAAAAGTAAGTGGAATAGGGCCTAAGACAGCTCAGCGTATTACTCTTGAACTTAAAGATGTCGTACAGAAATTTGCTATGCCAGATTTAAGCTATCTAGAAAAAGGGCTTCCAGAATCAACAGGAAGCAATAAAGAAGAAGCAGTAGAAGCTCTTGAAGCATTAGGTTTTACTACAGCCGATGCTAGAAAAGCAGTACAAGCTATTTTTGATTATTCTGATACAACAGAAACTATTATTAAGAAGGCACTTGCCTTGCTGATGAATTAGGGAGTGAAAAAAGTGGATACACGTATGATGTCAGCAGACTTACAAATTGAAGATACGGATATAGAAAGTAGTATTAGGCCCATTACTTTGGAGGAGTATATTGGTCAAAGTGCTATTAAAGAAAATCTAAGTATTTTTATTCAAGCTGCTAAACTAAGAAATGAGGCACTTGATCATGTGCTACTCTATGGACCACCGGGACTTGGTAAAACAACACTTGCAGGCGTTATTGCGCATGAAATGGGTGTTAAAATCAAAGTGACAGCTGGGCCAGCTATTGAAAAACCGGGTGATATTGCAGCTATCCTTAATAACCTTCAGCCAGGCGATTTACTTTTTATAGATGAGATTCACCGCATGCCACGTCAAGTAGAAGAGGTGCTTTACTCAGCTATGGAAGATTATCATATTGATATTGTTGTAGGGAAAGGACCTACTGCTAAATCTATTCGCCTCTCTCTTCCACCCTTTACATTAGTAGGTGCTACAACAAGAGCAGGGATGCTGAGCTCTCCACTTCGTGATCGTTTTGGCATTGTACAAAGACTAGAATATTACTCTTTAGAAGAATTAGGACAGATTATCCAAAGAACAGCGAGTCTTTTAGAGGTAGAATGTACATCTGAGGGGGCTATGGAAATTGCAAAATGTTCAAGAGGTACACCACGTCTTGCAAATAGATTATTAAAGCGTGTGCGAGATATTGTATGGATTAAATATGAGGGGCATATTAATCAGGAGACTGCATTAGAAGCACTTAAACTCCTTAATATTGATACATACGGCCTAGATGAAATAGACAGGCGTATATTAAATACTATTGCTTATCAATTTAAGGGAGGACCTGTAGGACTAGAAACACTTGCAGCTACTATTGGAGAGGAAAGAGAGACATTAGAAGATGTTTATGAACCTTATTTGATGCAGCAAGGCTTATTACAGCGTACACCAAGAGGACGCATGTTGACTGATGCGGCAAAAATTTTAATTAAAATGCCGCCAGAGTTAAACAATTAAGATAGTTTTTTACATTCATCTATGATATAATGACAAAAAATATACTTATATAAAGTCATAGTGGGGTGCTACAGATGGCAAAGAATAAAGTAGAAGTCATGATAGGTGGACAAGTATATGCTTTACAAGGCAATGAATCTCGGGAACATATTCAAAAAGTAGCGCATGTACTCGATAAAAAAGTAGTAGAAATGCAAAAAAACAGCCTGGCAAGACACTTGAATCAGTCACAGAAACATTTTATGATGGCACTCAATATTGCAGATGAATATTTAAAACTAGAGGAGGAAAGGGACCTCTATAGTAAAGAACTTGCAAAGTGCAATGAAGAAAATCTTGCGCTTGCAGAGCGAATTAAAGAAATGGCCCTTGAAATCAATGAACTTAAGATTAACAAATAACATTAATAGTTATACTAAAAGGGGTAAGTAATTGCCCCTTTTATAATGAATAAATGAAAGAAGGACAAAGTGTGAGACAAGTAGAATTACTAGCACCAGTTGGCAAATTTGAAAATGCACTTGCGGCAATTGAGAATGGGGCCAATGCCATATTCGTAGGAGGCAAAGTTTTTAATGCAAGACAATTTGCAGATAACTTTGAAGAAGATGAACTAGAAAAAATCGTAGATTATTGTAAGTTACGTGGTGTAAAGACCCACATTACTGTTAATACTTTAATTAAGGATCAAGAAATAGAAGAGCTTATGGCTTATTTACAAAAGCTAGCACGCTTAAAAGTAGATGCCATTATTGTACAAGATTTGGGCGTAGCCTATTTGATTAAAACCTATTTTCCAGAGATTGAACTCCATGCAAGCACACAGATGAGTGCGCACAGTATTGAAGATGTTATGTTTCTTAAAAGCTGCGGATTTAAACGTGTGGTACTAGCAAGGGAAATGCAGCTTGAGGAAATTAGAGCCATTAAAGAAGCTGTAGATATTGAAATTGAGACCTTTATTCATGGAGCACTTTGTTACTCTTATTCTGGGCAATGTTTGTTTAGTAGTCAAATTGGTGGACGTAGTGGAAATAGAGGACGATGTGCACAGCCTTGCCGTATGGGATATGCCCTTTTAAGAGGAGAAGAAGAGGTTGTTAAATCAGCTTACTTATTAAGTCCAAAGGATTTATGTACTTTAAGTTTCCTTCCTGAGCTTATTAAGTGTGGGATTGACTCGTTTAAAATGGAAGGCCGTATGAAATCACCAGAGTATGTAGCTTCTGTTACAAAGGTCTATAGAAAATATATTGATCTTGCTTTAAAAGATCCTAAAAACTATAAGGTTGAGCAAGAAGATATGGAAATGCTACAGTCTATTTTTAATCGAGGAGGCTTTTCAGAAGGGTATTACTTCAAAAAAGCAGGTGCCGACATGATTACAGAGAAGACGCCTAAAAATATTGGTTTAAGAATTGGCTATGTAGTCAAATATGATAAGAAAACCAAGATGGCTACTATTCATACCAATAAGACACTTAATCCTGGAGATGGGCTTGAAATCTGGAACAAGAAAAAGCATACAGGAACAGGTATTTCAAAAGTATATCCAGCAGGCCAGCAGTTTACTGTACGTGTAGAAGATTGGGTAGATGAAAAGAGTCCAGTATACTTATCTAAAAATAACACTTTATTAAAAGTGCTTAAGAAGACCTATGAAAAAGCTCAAAGAAAAGTAGAGGTAAGTGGACAGGTGATAGGAAAAATTGGTGAACCGGTTCGTTTTACTTTAACTTATGGGATTTATACAGCTGAGGTAGTAGGAGATGTACTAGAGCCAGCTCAAAATGCACCTATTACACAAGACATTGCCTTTGAAAAATTATCTAAGTTAGGGAATACTTCCTTTGAATTAACGGAGTTAAAAGGGCACTGGGAAGATGGCGCTTATATGACAATCAGTAAGCTTAATCAGCTTAGAAGAGAGGCAGTAGAAAAATTAGAAGCTTTAATTTGTGAGAAAGATGAAGCCCGTATTTATAAGACTTATGAAAAAGTGCAAAACCCTATTTGGGAGGGGCCAAGGACACATAGTGTGCAGGTGCATACATTAGAACAGTTAGATGCGGCACTCATGTACTCAGAAGTAAGTAAAATTTATTGGGAATGGCGTTATAATGATATAGCCTTAGAAGAAGCTTTTAGCAAATGCCAAGAAGCAGAAAAAAGTTTTTATATTGTCTTTCCAGCTATTACAAAAGAGAAGACATTGATGTGTATTAAAGAACGTATTCAGTTTTGGGAAAACCTTTCTATAAGTGGATATGTTATTCGTACATTAGGTGTTTTTGAACTGCTTAAAAATAGTGCTAAAGAAAAAGTAATCGATTATAACTTAAATATTATGAATAATGAAGCTGTTTATCATTGGCTAGAGTATGGGGCAACAAGAGTTACTACATCAGCAGAACTAGCAAAAGAAGAGCTTGAACAGTTGAATGGGCCACTCGAAACGATTATTTATGGCAAGTTACCCGTTATGACAACTGAACAATGTGTATTAGGAAATCACAAGCTTTGTCATAAGAAGAAACCTACACTTGAATATAGCTTATCTGATCGAAAAGGTGCAAAATGGCCTATTTTAACAGATTGCATAGCTTGTAAGATGCAGATTCTTATGCATGAACCTCTTCTTATAGAAGAGAAATATTTAGAAGATGCAGCGATCATGGTATATCGTATATTATTTACAGATGAAAAAGCAGAACAGGTTAAAGAAATACTTTCTTATTTAATAAGACAGGAGCCAACTGGAGTAACTGGGCAAAAAGCAAGTTTCTTTAAGCCTATTGATTAATCATTATATAGAGAAAAAAGAGGTGATAAAGTGCCTTATTTAGAGCTAATGATTTTACTAAGTCGTTATATATTCGCGGGGTTTGGTCTAATTTTTATTGTATTAGTATTTAGTTATATGAAACCTTTTATTAGTTACTCTCTTGGACAGCCTCAGCAAAAAAACACATTGCTTTATATATGTATTAGCTTTCTACATCTAGGAGGAACTGCTATTTTATTTGGAAAAGCGCCTAGTCTTGCAGTAAGGCAGGGGATTTTATTTAATAGTATTGTATTCTTTGCTGTTATGACACTAGCGAGGTGGATGATTAAACTACTAAAAAGACAAGATGAGCTCATTATATGGCATATTATTTTCTTTCTAATAGATGTAAGCTACATTATGCTGGAACGCTTAAATCATACTGAAGCCACAAAGCAAATAGTATGGTTTATTTTAGGGATGAGTATTGCATTATTTTTGCCTAATTTATGTAGTAGATTAATTAGACCTAAATATAAAGTACTTTATATGATTTTGACAATTGGAATGATTGTATTGCCTTTTATATTTGGAGAAGCTAAATATGGAGCGATCAACTGGGTACAAATAGGACCGATAGGTTTTCAGCCATCTGAGTTTGGCAAAGTAACTTTTATTATGTTTTTAGCAGCACATTTCCATGAGTTCACTTATAAAGAGCATAAGATGAAAGAATTACTTATAGCTTGTGGTATTACAGGTTTTATTCTTCTTACCTTAGTTATACAAAGAGATTTAGGTGGTGCACTTTTATATGGACTTACCTTCCTTGTCATGCTATATATTGGGACGAAAAAGGCTTTTCTACCATTGTTAGGTATTATAGGTGGGGTAGGAGCATCCTTCATTGCTTATATGTTATTTGGGCATGTACGTGTAAGAGTGCAAGCATGGTTAGATCCATGGGCTGATATTGCTAATACAGGCTATCAAGTTGTGCAAGGTCTATTCGCCATGGGAACATGGGGCTGGTTTGGAAGTGGACTTACAAGAGGCATACCAACAACTATACCTATTGTAACAACAGATTATATTTTTGCTGCTGTTTGTGAGGAGTTTGGGAATTTATTTGGACTCATTATTCTGCTATGTTTTCTTGCACTTATTTTACAAGGACTTAAAGCAGCACTTATTCAGCTCGATGACTTTTCAAAGTTTCTATGCGTAGGATTTGTAGTTATTTTAGGGCTTCAAACCTTAATTATTATAGGTGGTGTTATGAAACTCCTTCCTCTTACAGGGATTACACTGCCATTTGTAAGTTATGGAGGAACTTCTTTGTTTGTCAGTCTAGGCATGATGGGTATATTGACTTATCTCATAAGAAAGACATTAAAATTTGCACGCAAAGAAGGTGAAACCTATGAAGAATAATCGCTATATTTATAGAGTAGCAAGTGTTTTTATTATTATCTTTATCTGTGTAGGTGCGTATTTAGGCTATTTCACAGCAGTAGAGAGTAAAAAAATCGTTATGAATCCTTATAACAAACGTTTAGATCATTTAGAGGCTGAGGTAGTAAGAGGTAATATTTATGATGCTCAGGGCGTACTTCTTGCGACAAGTGAAGAAGGAGGCAGAAATTATCCTTATGGCAGTACCTATGCGCATGCTATAGGTTATGTAGGACATGGTAAAGTAGGGGTAGAGGCTATGGCAAACGTAGAACTTCTCTACCCAGACTACCATGCAAAGGCTTTGCTAAATTATGCTTTTGCAGGAGAAAAGTTCAAAGGGCATGATGTCTATTTAACACTTGATCATACGCTACAAGAAGCGGCTCAAAAAGGATTAGATGGCAGAAAAGGTGCGGCTATTGTATTAGAGCCTAGAACTGGTAAAATTAGAGCTATGTATGCCACACCTGGATTTAATCCCAATAAAATCAGTGTAAACTGGGATAACCTCACACAAGATACTGAAGAAAGTCCACTACTTAATAGAGCTACGCAGGGACTTTATCCACCAGGTTCTACTTTCAAAATTCTTACGACTATTGCTTATCTAGAAGAAAAGGGAGATGTAGCCTTTAATTTTGAATACGATTGTAAAGGTAGTATTACAAAAGATAATCACCAAATTAAATGTAATAATGGTAAAGCACATGGGGTAGTTAATTTAGAATCAGCATTTGCTAAATCATGTAATACGTACTTTGTTGAATTAACGGATCAGGTTCCTATCGCTAAACTTAAACAGGTAGCGGATAAGCTTCTATTTAACCAAGAGTTACCTGTAAAAGTAGAGTATAAAAAAAGTCAGTTTAGTCTAAACGCAAATAGCAGTTCCTTTGATAAATTGATTACTTATATTGGACAAGGAGAAACACTTGTTTCGCCTTTACATCTAGCTATGATAGGTTCTATTCTTTATAATGATGGCGTACTTATGGTGCCTTATATGATAGATTATTCGCTAGATACAAGGGGGGAAATAGCTTTAAAAAACTTGCCTGAATATCAAGGAACTTATTTAGATGAAAAGACATGTAGTACATTAAAATCACTTATGACAAAGGTGGTAACAGAAGGAACTGGTAATAGGCTTTATCGTAAAGATATGCTTATAGGTGGTAAAACAGGTACAGCTCAAAATGAAACAAGCAAAGACCATTCTCTTTTTGTAGGGTTTGTAGAACCTAAAGATACAAAAAAAGAAAGTCTTGTACTAGCCGTTGTTGTAGAACAAGGTGGCCAGGGTGCGAAAGCTTTAGATGTAAGTCAAACGATTATAGAAGCTTATGCGCAGAGGTAACCTTCTTTATCTAGTTGAAAAAAAGTTTCAAACAAGCTATACTTAAATACAACTAGAGTTTAAAAGAAAGACAGGTGGCTTTATGATACAGACTGTCAGTTGTGGTGGTGTAGTGATCTATAAAGGAAAAATACTCACCTTATATAAAGACTTTAAGAGTAAGAGAGAGTATAAATATGTAGGGTGGGTATTACCTAAAGGAACTGTTGAATTAGGTGAAACACATGAAATGACGGCAAAAAGAGAAGTTAAGGAAGAAGCCGGTGTAGATGCCAAAATTATAGGATATATTGGTTCCAGTCAGTATCATTTCCGAGGGAAAGAAGATATGGTGAGCAAAACAGTACATTGGTATTTGATGAGTGCAGATAATTTTTATAGTAAACCACAAAGAGAAGAACACTTTGTAGATAGTGGCTACTATAAATTTCATGAGGCTTATCATCTTATTAAATTTTCTGATGAAAAGTATATTCTTAAAAAGGGCTATCAGATGTATTTAGACCTAAGAAAGCAGAATAAATGGGGAATTGAGCATAATAAAAAAACCTGAAGAATATTCTTCAGGTTTTTTTATTATGCGGATAAAGGGAATCGAACCCTTACGATGTTACCATCGGCAGATTTTGAGTCTGCTGCGTCTGCCAGTTCCGCCACATCCGCAAGTGCTCTATAATAATAACATATATTTCTAGGGGAAGCAAGTCTTATTGTATAATTTTTCTAGATGAAACTATAATATTAATGTTAATTAAATAAAAATATGATATGATAAAAAAGATTGGTTTGTACGGAAAGGAGAGGAACTCTTGGAGGAAAGATTAGAAAAGCGTCTGATTCAAAAGGCTCAAAAGGGCGATGTAGATGCATTTGAACAATTAATTTTAGGCTATGAAAAGCTTATTTATAATATTTGCTTGCGTATGCTTCATGATGAACAAGAAGCTTATGATGGTGCACAGGAAATTTGTCTGAAAATATGGAGGCAAATAAATGCTTTTGAAGGAAATGCCAAGTTTAGTACATGGATATATCGTATTGCCACTAACCAATGTCTTGATCTTTTAAGAAAAAGAAAAAATAAAGAGGAAATTTCTCTGTTTAGGCAGTCAAAAGAAGAGGATTCAGAGTGGGTATTAGAGGAAAAAGAACTAGCTGATCCTATGAATGAACATGTACAGCAGTTAGCGCTAAAGGATATTATGCTTCAAGCACTTAATGAGGTAAAAGAAGAGCATAAGCAAATTCTTCTTTTAAGGGATTTAGAAGGTTATAGTTATGAGGAAATTGCAGATATTTTAGTTATCAGTAAGGGGACTGTTAAATCGAGGCTTTCAAGGGCACGTCTAGCTATGAAACAAATTTTAACACAAGATAAGGAACCTTATAAGTCATTTTTTCGTCATAATATAAAGAAGGAGGGCAATTTATGAAATGTGAAGATTACCAAGAACGTATATCCCTTTATGTAGATGATGTATTAACATTAGATGAAAAGAAGCAACTAGAAAAACATCTTGAACATTGCCTTTCATGTAGAGAAACTTTAGAGACTCTGCTTATGATGAAATCCGTTATGCATGAAATAAAAGAGGTAGAAGTGCCTAAAACTTTTCATGATGATGTGCATAAACGTTTATGTCAAGAGGTTAAGCCTAAGAAGAAGGTCTATAAGTGGATGCCTTATGCCTCCGGTTTAGTAGCAGCACTATTAATTGGCTTTGTGCTTGTAGATGGTGGTGTTAGCCAAGAGCAACCTATACAAGACGCTCCAATGCCAATGGCAGTTAGTCTAGATAATAATGGGGTAGCACCAATAGCTATGGAAAACGAATCTGAAGTAGCTGATGTAGGTAGACAGTCAAGAGGTGCTATGCCTTCAGAAGAAGTTTGGCAAATAAATTGTACAGACTTAAAGGCTGCAAAAGCATTTTTAGAAGATTATACGACTCAGCATGAAGTGAGTATGGTGGAATGGCAAATAGATAGTGAGTATCATTTGTTATTAGAGCCTATTGAAGATAAGGAAGTATTAAAAAGTATTTTAGAAGACGAAATGTGGGTAGATGGGGCTATTCAGATTACTGTAATGGATACATCTAAAGTACATCTTATTTTGAATGTGCAAGAATAAAGGTAGATGACTTGACAGCTACCACTCTTTTTGTTACATTATAGTCATAAATGCATAATTTTAGATTTTACGATGAAAAAGAAGAGTAGTAAAATAAAGAGCGTTTAAGCGAGATCAGGAGGGTGAAAGCTGATTACGACTTGTTTTATGAAGGCACTTTGGAGTGAAATATTGAAAGTGGGATACATGTTATCCAATTAGGGTGGAACCGCGGAAGTTACCTTTCGTCCCTTGCTATAGGCAAGAGATGAAAGGTTTTTTTATTTCATCAATTTTTAGGAGGTAACAAAATGAAAGAAAAATCTATGCAACAAGTTGTTGCTGTAGCAAAATCAAGAGGATTTGTATATCCAGGTTCAGAAATTTATGGTGGCCTTGCAAATACATGGGATTACGGCCCATTAGGTGTAGAACTTAAAAATAATGTTAAAAAAGCATGGTGGAAAAAATTCATTCAAGAAAGTGCTTATAACGTAGGTGTAGACTGTGCAATCTTAATGAATCCACAAGTATGGGTGGCTTCAGGGCACGTAGGAGGCTTTAGTGACCCTCTTATGGACTGTAAAGAATGTAAAGAAAGATTCCGTTCTGACAAAATTATTGAAGACTTTCTTCATGAGAAAGGTGAAGACCAAGTTGTAGATGGTTGGAGTAATGAACAAATGCAAAGCTTTATTGCAGACAATCAAATTCCATGTCCAACATGTGGTGCACACAACTTTACTGATATTAGACAATTCAACCTTATGTTCAAAACTTTCCAAGGTGTAACAGAAGATTCTAAAAATGTTGTTTATTTAAGACCAGAAACCGCACAAGGTATCTTTGTAAACTTCAAAAATGTACAAAGAACAAGTAGAAAGAAAGTACCATTTGGTATTGGACAAATTGGTAAATCATTTAGAAATGAAATTACACCAGGTAACTTCATTTTTAGAACACGTGAATTCGAACAAATGGAACTTGAATTCTTCTGTAAACCAGGTACAGAGCTTGAGTGGTTTGATTACTGGAGAAGCTATTGCAAAAACTGGCTTCTTAATTTAGGGGTAACACCAGATAATATGCGTATGCGTGATCATGCCCAAGAAGAGCTTTCCCATTACAGTAATGCAACTTCTGATATTGAGTATTTATTCCCATTTGGATGGGGTGAACTTTGGGGTATTGCATCTCGTACAGACTATGACCTTAAAAAACATAGCGAACACTCTGGCGAAGATATGTTATACTTTGACCCAACAACAAATGAAAAATATGTGCCATATTGTATTGAACC
Organism: Zhenhengia sp.; assembly: GCF_046966505.1. Lineage (NCBI taxonomy): Bacteria > Bacillati > Bacillota > Clostridia > Lachnospirales > Lachnospiraceae > Zhenhengia > Zhenhengia sp. The sequence continues at coordinate 142,336 of NZ_JBKVCH010000001.1, read as the reverse complement.
ATCACTTGGAGCAGACCGTGTAACGCTTGCATTCCTTTGTGAAGCTTATGATGAAGAAGAACTTGAAGATGGCGATACACGTACAGTATTCAGATTCCATCCAGCTTTAGCACCAGTAAAAGCTGCGGTATTCCCATTATCTAAAAAGTTATCTGCAGAAGCAACAGAAGTTTATCAAATGCTTCTTAAGCACTTCAATGCAGAATATGATGAAAGTGGTTCAATTGGTAAACGTTACAGAAGACAAGATGAAATTGGAACACCATTCTGTATTACATTTGATTTTGACTCATTAGAAGACCAAATGGTAACAGTAAGAGATCGTGATACAATGACACAAGAACGTGTCGCTATTAAAGATTTAGTAGCTTATATTGAAGGTAAAATGGAATTTTAATTCCTAAAATAAAGAACCTGTATACTTTTAGTATACAGGTTCTTTATTTTGTAGAATTATATAGAATGAATATTTTTAATATTATTAAAATGTAATCAAGAGAAAAGTATTGTAATAAATATACAAAAAGTAATAAATATTAAACTAATAAACAAGATCTTATTTATAAAAAATTAATCTAATTTTTGTATAAAAATTATTAAAATATTAAAATGTGTTATAAAATATTAAAATAGTATTTTAAAATATAAAAATTGTGATATAATGATAACGAAAACGGAATAGATAGCAAGTCTAGTTCGAAGGTAATTTCCAAATGAAAAATTTAGGAGGGTAATAACATGAACCAAAAATGGGTATATATGTTTAAAGAAGGAGATCCAAAAAATAAAAATCTTCTCGGGGGCAAAGGCGCCAATCTTGCAGATATGACACAATTAGGTTTACCAATTCCTCAGGGATTCACCGTTACGACAGAAGCTTGTACTGAATACTATAATAATGGACAAGCACTTTCTAATGAAATTGAATCACAAATTAAAGCATGTTTAGTAAATTTGGAAGAATTATCAGGTAAAAAATTTGGAGACAATACAAATCCATTATTAGTTTCAGTTCGTTCTGGAGCTCGCGTATCTATGCCAGGTATGATGGATACTGTTTTAAACTTAGGACTTAACGATGAAGCTGTTGTTGGTCTTGCAAATAAAACAGAGAATGAAAGATTTGCTTATGATTCATACCGCCGTTTCATTCAAATGTTCTCAGACGTTGTTATGGAAATTCCAAAACCACGCTTTGAAAAAATCATTGATGAGATGAAAGAAGCAAAAGGTGTTAAACTTGATACAGAACTTGATGCAAATGACTTAAAAGAAATGGTTATTAGATTTAAAGCTTTATATAAAGAAGTAAAAGGTGTAGACTTCCCGCAAGATCCTGAAGTTCAATTAATGGAAGCAGTTAAAGCAGTGTTCCGTTCATGGATGAATCCACGTGCTATCGTTTACAGAAGAATGAATGATTATCCATCAAGCTGGGGAACAGCAGTGAATGTTCAAATGATGGTATTTGGGAATATGGGAGATACATCAGGTACAGGTGTTGCCTTTACAAGAAATCCATCTACAGGAGAAAATGCAATTTATGGTGAATACTTAATCAATGCACAAGGTGAAGACGTTGTTGCGGGTATTAGAACACCTAGCCATATTTCTCAACTTGAACAAGATATGCCAGAAGTATATACAGAATTCATGAATATTGCGCATACACTTGAAAACCACTACCATGACATGCAAGATATGGAATTTACAGTTGAAAACGGTAAACTCTACTTCTTACAAACACGTAACGGTAAAAGAACAGCAGCAGCAGCTCTTAGAATTGCTGTAGATTTAGTGGCAGAAGGACAAATTACAGAAGAGGAAGCAGTACTTCGTGTAGAACCAAAACAACTTGATCAATTACTTCACCCAATGTTCGATGCAAAAGCACTTAAAGCAGCTAAAGTAATTGGTAAGGCACTTCCAGCTTCACCAGGTGCAGCAGCTGGTAAAGTATACTTCACAGCTGAAGATGCTAAAGAAGCAGGTGCAGCTGGCGAAAGAGTTATCTTAGTTCGTCTTGAAACATCACCAGAGGATATCGAAGGTATGGCAGCAGCTCGCGGTATCTTAACAGTACGTGGTGGTATGACATCTCACGCAGCAGTAGTTGCACGTGGTATGGGAACATGCTGTGTATCAGGTTGTGGTGAAATCCAAATCAATGAAGAAGAAAAACACTTCTCACTAGGCGGCATGACATTCCACGAAGGAGACTACATATCATTAGATGGATCAACAGGTAATATCTACGGTGAAGATGTTGCAACAGTAGAGCCAGAAATTACAGGTGACTTTGAAACCTTCATGGCATGGGCAGACAAATACCGTACACTTAAAGTACGTACAAATGCTGACTCACCAAAAGATGCACAAAATGCAGTTAAATTTGGTGCAGAAGGTATTGGTCTTTGTCGTACAGAGCATATGTTCTTCGAAGAAGATCGTATTATGAAAATGCGCAAGATGATTGTTTCTAAAACAGAAGCAGAAAGAAGAGAAGCATTAGATGCACTTCTTCCTCTTCAAAAGGGTGATTTTGTAGGTATTTACGAAGCCATGGGTGAAAGACCAGTGACTGTACGTCTTCTTGACCCACCACTACATGAATTCTTACCACATACAGATGAAGATATTGCTACACTTGCAGGTGAAATGGGTATCACATTTGAAGATTTAAAAGCTACAGTTGAATCTCTTCATGAATTCAACCCAATGATGGGTCACCGTGGATGCCGTCTTGCAGTTTCTTATCCAGAAATTGCTGAAATGCAAGCACGTGCTATCATTGAAGCAGCTATACAGGTGAAACAAGAAAAAGGTTATGATATTGTTCCTGAAATCATGATTCCACTTGTTGGTGAAGTAAAAGAATTAAAATATGTTAAAGATATTGTTGTAGCAGCAGCAGATAAAGCTATTGCCGAAGCAGATGTTACACTTACATACCATGTAGGTACAATGATTGAAATCCCACGTGCAGCTGTAACTGCTGACCAAATTGCTGAGGAAGCTGAATTCTTCTCATTCGGTACAAATGACTTAACACAGATGACATTTGGTTTCTCTCGTGATGATGCTGGTAAATTCTTAGAAGATTACTACGGAAAAGGTGTTTATGAATCAGATCCATTTGCAAGACTTGACCAAACTGGTGTAGGTGCACTTGTACAAATGGCAGCTGAAAAAGGTAGAAGTACACGTTCAGATATCAAACTTGGTATCTGTGGTGAACATGGTGGAGATCCATCATCTATCGAATTCTGCCATAAAGTAGGGTTAAATTATGTTTCATGTTCTCCATTCCGTGTGCCAATTGCACGTTTAGCAGCAGCACAAGCAGCTATTAAAAATAAATAAACCTAGTCATTTAGGCCTAAACCCCCACTTTTAGAGTGGGGGTTTTTGTGTAGATATACAAATCTAGGAAAAAAAAGAGGAAATAAGTGCTGGGTGTGGTATAAATATAAAGTGTAAGGAGGTGTTTTAAACATGTGTCATAGAAAAAGACAAGAACAAATGGAAATCGACCATTTACAACCTTATAGTGCAAAAGCTGCTTATTCAAAAGGACGTGTAAGAATAGAAGAAGAATGTGAAGTAAGAACGGCTTTCCAAAGAGATAGGGACCGTATTTTACACTCGAAAGCTTTTAGGCGCTTAGCACATAAGACACAAGTTTTTATCTCACCTGAAGGAGACCATTATCGTACGAGACTTACACATACATTAGAAGTAGCTCAGATTTCTAGGACGCTTGCAAGAGCCTTAAGATTAAATGAAGACTTAGTAGAAGCCATTGCTTTAGGCCATGACTTAGGACACACGCCTTTTGGTCATGCTGGAGAATATGTACTTCAAGAATTAACAGGGCATAAATTTGAACACAATGTTCAGAGCTTGCGTGTTGTAGAGCATATTGAACGTAAAGGTAAAGGGCTAAATCTCACTTATGAGGTAAGAGATGGTATACTTAATCATCAGACTAAAGGTCATCCTCATACGCTAGAAGGCAAAATTGTACAGTTATCTGACAAAATAGCTTATGTTAATCATGATATAGATGATGCCTTAAGAGGGAAAATATTAGAGTCAAATGAATTACCTAAGGCGTATACTAAACTTCTAGGGGATACGTCTTCAAAGCGTATTAATACCCTTATTGTAGACATTATTAAAACAAGCGAAGGGGTAAATGACATTTTAATGAGCGCTGAAGTACGAGAAGCTTTTCTTAAAATGCGTAAATTCTTATTTGAACGAGTCTATATTGGCTCTATTGCAAAAGAGCAAGAAGAAAAGGCTAAACATGTTGTCAGAGAGCTATATACATATTATATGGATAAACCTGACAAACTACCTGAGACATACCTTAATGAACTGGAGCAAGGTGAAGAAAAGGTGCAAGTGGTATGTGATTATATTGCAGGCATGACAGACCGTTATGCTATTCATACTTATGGTGAATTATTCTTTCCAACAGCTTGGAAGATTTATTAAATTGATAGAAAAGAGGAAGCTAGATGTATTATTCTGACGAGATTATTGACGAAATTAGGCAGCGCAGCGATATTATATCTATTATTTCCGAATATACTGCCTTAACAAAGAAAGGGCATTCTCATACAGGATTGTGCCCTTTCCATCATGAAAAAACACCATCTTTTTCAGTAAGCGAAGATAAACAAATGTATTATTGCTTTGGTTGTGGGGCAGGAGGAAATGTGATTACTTTTGTCATGCAAAAAGAAAATATGACTTTTCCAGAAGCATTACAGTTTTTAGCAGAAAGAGCCCATATTGATTTGGATGCAGCAGAAAAAATGCAAGGGCAAAATGGTGGCGTGAATAAAAAGGCCCTCCATTTAGAAATCTATAAAAAAGCTGCTAGGTTTTATTATTATAGTTTGCAATTGAAAGAAAATGAACAAGCTTTAGAGTATTTTCATAAGCGTGGTATTACAAGTGATGTGATTAAACATTTTGGCTTAGGTTATGCGCCAGCTGAATACAATATTCTTTATCAAAATATGAAAAGAGAAGGTTATGAGGATGAAGACCTTCTAGAAACTGGACTTTTCTTAAAAAGTAAAAAAAATGGGATGCTTTTTGATAGGTTTTCTGATCGTGTCATGTTTCCTATTTTTAATCTTAATAAAAAAGTCATTGCTTTTGGAGGACGTATATTAGGAGAAGGTCAACCTAAATATCTTAATTCTCCTGAAAGTCTACTTTTTGATAAAAGCCGTACACTCTATGGGTTGCATATAGCAAGGAATGAAAAGCATCCTTATTATATTTTGGTAGAGGGTTATATGGATGTTATTGCTATGCATGTAGCTGGCTTTACGCAGACAGTTGCTTCACTTGGTACAGCTTTTACAGATGGACATGCTAAACTTCTTAAACGTTATACACAGCAAGTAGTTATTTTGTATGATAATGATGGAGCAGGTAAGAAAGCCGCACTCCGAGCTATTCCTATTTTAAGAAGTAATGGTATCAATGTAAAAGTCCTACAGTTAACAGACGCCAAAGACCCAGACGAATTTCTTAAAAAGCATGGAGCGGATGAGATGAAGAAGCTATTAGATGAAGCAGAAAGTCACATCTGGTTTAGAATTAAAGAAATAGAGAGTACGTATCATTTAGAATTACCTGATGAAAAAGTAAAATTCCTTCAAGAAGTTGCTAAATTAATTGGTAGTCTTGAAAGTAGTATTGAGCAGAGTATTTATAGTGAAGAGATTTCACAAAAATATCAAATTAATCAAGATGCCCTTCAGGCAGAGGTAAAAAAATATTATCAAAGTGAAGCAAAGTCCATTCAGGCTGTTAAAGCTCCTAAAGTGCAAGAATCTTTAGGGGGAGGAACACTGCCTATGCAGTTGGAATTTTTATGTACACTTTACAATTATCCTTTTGCATATGGTTATATTAAAGGGTATATAGGAACTAATTTATTTGATGAAGGACTTATACAAGAACTGGCAAGTGCTATTTTTGAATCTATTGAAAAAAGTACACCAGTAGATATAGATTATTTTAATAATCGTTACCCAGAGATTAAAGATCAAAAAATTATCTCTACCGTTTTTATGAAAAAAGATGAGCGCTATGATGAGAATGACTTAATCCGAAAAATGCTTACGGAAACTATTAAACGTTTGAATATGATTCATATTGAAAAAACTTTAAAAATGACATCAGATATTACTGAAGTTCAAAGGTTATTAATGCGTAAAAAGGCACTAGACAAGTTGAATATTGAATTTATAAATGGTTAGAATAGTAGACAGGAGAAAGGATGAATTATGGTGAAAGAGGAATTAACAAAGGGAAAATTAGCTTTTAGATCGAGACTTGAACAACTTCTAATGTTAGCTAAAGATAAAAAAGGAGTTCTTGAACAAAGTGATATTTCAGATGCTTTTGCAGATTTAGAGTTAGATCAAGTAAAAATTGAACAAATCTATGACTATTTAGAAGCACAGAATATTGATGTCATAGGAAGTTTAAGTGATATAGACGAGGAAGAAGAAATAGACTTCACCTTGCCAGAAGGTATTAATATTGATGATCCTGTTCGTATGTATTTAAAAGAAATTGGTAAAGTTCCTCTTTTATCCGCAGAAGAAGAAATTGAATTTGCTCAGAGAATGGAAGAAGGTGATGAAGAGGCTAAGAAAAGGTTGGCAGAAGCTAATCTTAGATTAGTAGTAAGCATCGCGAAAAGATATGTAGGGCGTGGTATGCTTTTCTTAGATTTAATTCAGGAGGGGAATCTAGGTCTTATAAAAGCTGTAGAGAAGTTTGATTATCGTAAAGGATATAAGTTTAGTACATATGCCACATGGTGGATCAGACAAGCTATTACACGTGCTATTGCTGACCAAGCACGTACAATTCGTATTCCAGTGCATATGGTAGAGACGATTAACAGACTGATGCGAGTATCGAGACAACTTCTTCAAGAATTAGGACGAGACCCTGTACCGGAAGAAATTGCTAAAGCTATGGAAATGCCAGTAAGTAAGGTAAGAGAAATTATGAAAATTTCTCAAGAGCCTGTTTCACTAGAAACACCTATAGGTGAAGAAGAAGATAGTCATTTAGGTGACTTTATACCGGATGATGATGTACCTGTACCAGCAGAGGCGGCAGCTTTTACCTTGCTTAAGGAACAGCTTATAGAAGTACTTGATACACTTACAGAACGTGAGCAAAAAGTGTTAAGATTAAGATTTGGATTAGATGATGGAAGAGCACGTACACTTGAAGAAGTAGGTAAAGAATTCAATGTAACGAGAGAACGTATTAGACAAATTGAAGCTAAGGCCTTACGCAAACTCAGACATCCAAGTCGTAGTAAAAAATTAAAAGATTACTTAGAATAGGAGTTGAAAGTTCAACTTCTATTTTGTATTATGACATAATAATGAATGACAAAGAGGTGTTAATGTGCAATTATCAAAAAGACTTGGTGCAATCGCAAACCTTGTGCCGAATAATATGAGAATAGCTGATATAGGAACGGACCATGGGTATATTCCTATCTATCTTAGATTACAAAATCAAGTATCTTACTGTATAGCAAGTGATATTAATAAAGGACCACTTGAAAGTGCAAAACGTAATATGGCTAAATATCAGGTAACAGGTATAGAAACCAGACAAGGAGGAGGTCTTAGTACGCTTTGTAAAGAAGATCAGATAGATGTGGTAATTATAGCAGGTATGGGTGGATACCTTATACATGATATTCTAGAAAATGATTTAGAACTTGTAAAGGGGATGAAAAAAATTATCCTTCAACCTCAGAATAATTTAACAGAAATTAGAAAATATATACATGAGATTGGATTTAAAATAGAACAAGAGACATTCCTTGAAGAAGATGGCAAGTATTATACAATCATTGTTGCAGTACCAGGCGTAGAAAAATATGAAAAAGAATGTGAGTATGTATATGGTAAATATTTACTTGAACATGCTAGTGAACTTTATAAGTCATGGCTTAATTATAAAGGAGCCGGCTATAAAAAAATTATAGAGCAGCTAAAGGATACCCAGACAGAACAAATTAAAGAGCGTATAGCACAACTTGAAAAAGAATATGCTTTATATAGGGAGGCTATTACATGTATACAATAAAACAAGTAGTAGAGGCCCTAAATGCTTTTGCACCACCACATCTTGCAGAATCTTGGGATAGTATAGGGCTTATGGTGGGTTCTAAAAAAGCACCTGTTCAAAAAGTACTTTGTGCACTGGATTTAAATTTAGAAGTTATTGATGAAGCTATAAATATAGGTGCCCAACTTATTGTGACACACCATCCTTTATTTTTTAAGCCCATAAACAGTATTGATTATGATACACCAATGGGGCAGATACTTTATAAACTTATTAAACATGACCTTGCAGTTTTTTCAATGCATACCAATTTTGATGTAGCCACAGGAGGTATTAATGATTACTTAGCGCATCAAATAGGGCTTAAAGCTATTAAACCTTTACAGATTACATCATCTTATAAATTACAAAAGCTAGTGGTCTATGTACCACAATCACATTATGAAGCAGTACGTCAAGCTATAGTAAAGTGTAATAAAGCTACAATAGGGAATTATATAGGATGTACATTCGGAGCAGAAGGTATTGGAACTTTTATGCCTTTAGAGGGAAGCAATCCTTATTTAGGTAAAACGAATCAACTTGAGGCAGTTAAAGAAATTAAGCTTGAATGTATGGTTGAGCCAAGTCAGGTACAAGAGCTTATGGACATTATTAAGCGTGTTCATCCTTATGAAGAGGTTGCCTATGATCTTTATAATTTAGAGAATATAGAGCATTATGAAGGGATTGGACGTGTAGGAATGTGTGATCCTATAAAAGTAAGTGATTTTATAAGTAAGCTTAAACAGGTTTTCGGGATTCCTTATGTACGACTTGTAGCTAAGGAGGATAAAATGATTTCTAAAGTAGCGCTCTGTTCAGGTAGTGGTGGTTCTTTTATAGGTATAGCAGCTACTCAGGCAGACCTTTATATTACGGGGGATGTTTCCTTTCATCAGGCGCAAGAGGCCTTAAGTAAAGGGCTTGTTGTAGTAGATGTAGGGCACTATGCTTCAGAAAATATCGCTATGCCTATTATTGAGAGTTATTTAAGTAAACAGTTTAAAAATATGAAAATAGTATGTTCCAATGTAGATGGTGAGACATTTCAAACTTTATAAGCTTAATTAAAGGGGGTAGAACCTATGAGTGAGCAAGTAAGTGTAAATTTAAAAGATGGTAAGGTAGTACAGGTTTTAAAAGGTACTACATTTATGCAACTTATTGAACAGTTACAGGTAAAGCATACATCACCTATAGTCTGTGCAAGAGTTGGTAATGTACTTAGGGAACTCTGTAGTACTATAGAGGAGCCTCTAGAAGAGGTAAGTTTTGTAGATCTTACAGAGAAGGATGGTATGCGTATTTATCAGCGTACATCTACCTTTTTGTTAATTGTAGCGGTGCAAAAATGCTTTCCAAGTACAACCGTACTGGTTAATCACCACATAGCTGGAGGATATTTTTGTGAATTTGACAAACATCTTGAATGTACATCAGAGCATTTACAGGTTATTGAAGATTATATGCATAGTTTAGTGGAGAAGGAACTTTCTATTCAGAAGTCTACTTTATCCGTAGATGAAGCGCTTAGACAGTTTAAAGCGTTAGATATGCCGGATAAAGAAGCGCTCTTTAAATATAGACGTACCTCTACAGTGAATTTGTATGAGTTAGATGGTATTAAAAATTATTTTTATGGATATATGATGCCTAATACAAAAGAAGTACGCTTGTTCAAACTCATTCCTTATGCACATGGATTTATTTTGTTATTCCCAAATGAACAAAATCCAGTTGAACTTGCTCATTTTGTTCCACAACCTAAGCTTTCTCATGTTTTTAAAGAGTCTGAGAACTGGGCACGTATTTTAGATGTCGATATTGTGGCCTCTTTAAATAACCTTATTACAGAAGGTAAATTGCCAGATCTTATACGTGTTTCAGAAGCTTTACATGAGAAGAAAATAGCCCAGATTGCAGATAGTATTTCCAAGCACTCTAAGGTGAGGCTTGTACTCATTGCAGGACCATCTTCTTCAGGGAAAACAACTTTTGCACAAAGGCTATGCATACAGCTTAGAGTAAATGGTTTAAAACCTCACGTGATTTCAATTGATGACTATTTTGTTGACCGTGAGAATACCCCGAGAGATGAGTATGGAGAGTATGATTTTGAAGCCTTAGAAGCTATAGATATTAAACTTTTTAATGAACATATGGCAAGGCTCATTGCAGGTGAAACTGTAGAGATTCCTCGTTTTAATTTTAAGACAGGGAAAAGAGAGTACAAAGGGCATACTATTACATTAGAAGAGGAAGATGTGTTAGTTATAGAGGGGATTCACGGCTTAAATGAAAAATTAAGTTATGCTATACCAAAAGAAAATAAATTTAAAGTTTATGTGAGCTGTTTGACTCAGCTTAATGTAGATTATCATAATCGTATTCCAACAACAGATACAAGGCTTATTCGTCGTATGGTAAGAGATTATCAGTATAGAGGATTAAGTGCCGAGCAGACGCTTGCTCAGTGGGCTTCTGTAAGAAGGGGAGAAAATAAAAATATTTTCCCATTCCAAGAAGAAGCAGATGTAATGTTTAATACTGTTTTACTATATGAACTGGCAGTTCTTAAAAATAAAGCTGAACCACTTTTGTTTGGTATTGATAGAAGGTCTCCTTACTATAGTGAAGCTAAAAGGCTACTGAAATTCTTAGAATATTTCCTTGCGGCAGGTACGGAAGGTATACCTTATAATTCTATTATACGTGAATTTGTAGGAGGTAGTTGCTTCCACTAGTTGACATCTGTAAAAGTTTATGGTAAAGTAATGAGGTTGTTAAGTAAGTCAGATGGTCGCGTCTGCAAGTACCGAAAGGTCGCAGATGAGGAACGTCCGGGCTCCACAGAGCAAAGGTGCTGGGTAACCCCCAGTGGAGGCGACTCTAAGGAAAGTGCAACAGAAATAAACCACCTATTGCATGCAATAGGAAAGGGTGGAAAGGTGAGGTAAGAGCTCACCGTTTCTAGGGTGACCTAGAAAGCCATGTAAACCCCACCTGGAGCAAGACCGGATAAAGACATATGTGGCTGCTCGTCACGTCTTAGGTAGGTTGCTAGAGCCTTATAGGTAACTATAGGTCGAGATAGATGACTATCAAATACAGAACCCGGCGTATAGACTTGGTTAACAGCTTTATAAAGGTAATAATCCCAATGGTTTGAGTGAATCAGCCATTGGGATTTTCTGCGATTTACAGTAAATTTACTGTAAATAAATTTTCTAAACTATTTACAGCATCCTTCTTACTGTCATCGGTTCAATGTACATATGTTGATAATGTAATATTGACATCAGCATGTCCAAGTAATTCAGATACAGTTTTAATGTTAACATCATTTTCAATAAGCCTAGTTGCGTATGTATAACATCAAGCATGAAAGTTTTTATAGGGGATACAGGCTTTCTTACATAATGCTGTTTGAATGCGGAGGATATTTTCTGACATCATACGATAGGCCAGTAGATGAAGGGAATACATACTTAGAAGAAGAGTTTTGTTGATGTGCAACTAAAGGGGGCTTTAAGTTATTAGAGATGGGGATGGTACGATTACTATGCTTTCACTTATACCATTAGTATTATATTTGGCTGTACGTCTATAGGATTCGTAGACTAAGATTGTATCATTATCAAAATTTATGTTATCTCATTTTAGAGCGAAAAATTCTTTAAGGAGCATACCAGTAGAAAGAACTATCTTAAAAATAGCTCGTATCTAGTTGGAGGCAATACATTAATAAATTATTATTAATAGCAAAATCAAAAGCCTGTTTTAACAAATAGCTCATTATACTTTATCCACTAGCAGAACTATCTGTATTATTAAAGAAATCTTGTACATGGATTGGTTTTTACTTGTGAAATTATTATTTTCCCCAAAGTAGAAGGTATGATATGTTTATTATATAAATTCATGTAGTAGTCAAATGTTCCATCAGAAACAGATCTATGAGTATTGTTAAAAAGATGCTATATAACCAAGAACAAACAGTCTCTTTAGTTTTCTCTAATTCAACATCATAGCTATTAAGATCTTTGAGATAAGCTTCCATTTTGTATGAATAGTAGTTATACCTTAAGGATTAACAAGCTAGAAGCACAAATAGAGTTTAACCACAGAACATTACAAAAAGCTATCAAAAGATTGTTTTATTTTTTACTTTTAGAAAGAACATATGTTTGTGCTAGATGGGAAAGAAAACAGCCCTAGGATCTAGGGCTGTTAAAGGTAGGGATGGTTACTTTTTTGAAATATTTAAGGTCTAATTCATGTTCACCAACAGACGACTTGATAATGGATATTTCAGTTCGAATATCACGTAGTTGACTAGAGATAGCTTGAGAAACGTCATCTGAAATAACATGAGAAATATCTTTAGCTAATTCATTCAACTTTTTATCAACATTAGAGAAACCGTTATCTACTTTAAGTTCTAATGACTGAATATTATTGTGTACATTTTTTATATCTGTACGAAGTGATGTAAGTTCTTGTAAAACTTGTTGTAATAATTCATTTTCCACTATATCAACTCCTTTGAAGGTAGTTTAACATTTTTAGTAAAAAAAATAAAGCCCTATTATTTAAGGTTTTGAGATAGTTCAAAAGCTATTATAGCATTAACTAATCGTTTGACTAAAATTATCCTATTATATCCATGCTATCTATAAAGAAGTGAGTATAATGAGATTACTATTCATAGGAATGCAAAATTTTTTTAGTGGATGTGGCTGAATGGTCCTACTAATTTTATGGGGCTATTCAGGAGATTAAAGTAAATAGAAAAAGAGAATGCACAGAGGTAGGGAGATGCAGCATTTATAGTTTAAATAATAAACTTAATAAGTAAGGTTCAATCTTTAGGAGGATTGGAGCCTTTTTTCACCTTAAGTTCTAATTCAAGACCTTTGATACCTCTTTCAAATGGTAAGCTGTATCATAAATGAGTGAATTTTTGTAACTCTATATGATTATTTGAATTCTACTTTCGATATAGTATACTAGAGGAGTACAAAGGATTAGGAGGTTAAAGGAGATGGTACGAAATGGATGATAAGGAATATATGAGACAGCTAGAAGAGAGAATAGTAGCTTTAGAGAATAGGCTTAATAATATTAGGATTGGAACTAATGGGCACATTATCATGACTCAATGTTCTGTTCATAATCTAGAGACAAACCACGATTGTGATATCAAGTTAGAAAATTGTCCGATTGGTGATATTCAAACAGGGAGAGATTGTGACATAAAGATAGAAGGTTGTTCAGTAGAAACAGTTATCAACTGTGATATTGATGAAGGGGAAGAATGTATTGAAGAATTAGAGGAGTGTTTAGAGGAGTTAAAAGAAAATACGGAAGAACTCACATCTAAAATAGACGAAGTAGAAGATAAAAAGTGATTCGAACAGAAATATGGAAGAGATAATGAATCATTTTAATAGGTGCATTATTAATTTTAAAAATAGATATTTTAATAAAAATGTCATTTGGGCTAGGGCTTGGATTCTAGCCTTATTTTTTATATTCTAAGGTACTCTTTAAACATAAAAATTAAAGCCAGTGGAGTAGATAAATGCCATATTTATAATTAAATATCTAAATAGGAAGGCTCTAAAACTTATCTAATGTAGAAGTGTTTTATTGACACAAATAAGAATGTTAGGATGTAGTATATAGCAGAGACCTCTACAAAATAAAAGAACCAATATTAAGGGACCAATAAAATGAGTGACTGCGGAAACTGGAGAAATGATATTTATGAAGATGATGCATTAGATTTTGATGATTTTAGCTACTCTGATGATTTTAACCGTGGGAGAATAGATGGAAGAACATTTCAAACAGAGCCATTTGAAGATACAAGAATAATACGTGAATTTGCTGCGCCAAGAACTTATATGGACTATGTATGGTATGAAGTCAAATATGTTGGACCATTCCGTACTGGAGCAGTGGTAGGAGAACCATCACAGGCAGATTTAGCACGAAACGAAAGAATAGCTGAAAGGGTATCAAATAACAATTATCGAAATGAAGAGAGTCGCAGGAATAGATGTACGTGCCAACGTAGAAATAGATGTTGCTGTGACTGCTGTAGAAGATGCAGATAAGGATTAGGTTAGCGATGAAAATACTGAATGCTTAATTCCTATTTTAAAAGAAATAAAGCTAGGAGTTTTCCTAGCTTTGGTTAAAGTGAGCTGCTCATTATCAATAATTGTACCACTTTGGATAACGTTATTAAGGAGCTGTAAACTAGATAAAATAATATTAAGAGTTGTTCTTAAAATAATAAAAAACAATCTGTATTGTTCCACTTTGCTTAGTAGCGTTAGTGAATAAAATATCCTTTTTTACTTTTGAATTGTAAAGATGCCCGATTGATAACAAATAGGGCGTTATCAAGATAGTTCAAACATTCTTCTTAGGTAATCCCTTTACTATACAAAATTACCTATTTTAAATCATGTGATAAAACTCGAAGTAGCTAATCTAGTATGGTTTAGAGCCAAATAAAAGGCACACTTATATAGGTGTGCCTTTTATTTAAGGTTGCATTTTGATGGTTTGCGTTGGGAACGCCATCTCTACATGAAGTTGGCTTGCTAAATCCATAATTTTTAAGTTAATAACTTCTTTAAGAGCTGTATAATCTTTTAAACCAGTTTGGAAAGTATAGTACATAATTTCAATGTTTAATGAATAATCGCCGAAATCTTTAAAGTAAACGAGATAAGTATTTTTTTCGATTTCCTCCATTTGCTCTAGAGTTTCTTTGATTTGAGTAATAAAGTTTTCAAGTTGTTCTTTGGAAGTATCATAGGTAACACCTAGTGTAAATTTTGCACGTCTTTTAGGCATAGTGGACCAGTTGAGAATGTTGTCATTAGATAAAGTCGCATTAGGTACGATGACAAGTCCTTGCTCAAAAGTACGAATACGTGTACTTCTAAAACTCACATCTTCTATAATCCCCTCAATAGAACCACATTCAATCCAATCACCGATTGTAAAAGGCCTATCAATCATAAGTACGACGCCACTCATAATATTGGTAAGAGTATCTTTGGCTACAAAAGTGAAGGCAACCCCTCCTAAACCTACACCGGTGAAAATACCCGCAATATTAATATCAAATTGGACAATGATTAAAGCACTGCCAATGATAATAATCATAAGCTTAATAATACGTGAGGTAAAACGAATCAGAAGGCTATGATCCAATAAGGTAAATTTGGAGCCAATATTAACAAGAATTTGTTCATAAATATCTACACAATTATAAGCACCCCATGTAAGAAGTAGGATAAAGCATACTGTATAGCCTAGATTTACAAAGGAGTAAGGAATAAGAGCAAGGTTGATCACGAGATTTTCATTAATAATGAGTTCACTTTGTTTAAAGTGTGGATAGTATACAAAAGGAGAAATTAAAAGTCCCACGTATAATCCTGTTAAAATCCACCAATAATCTAAAGGTTTAGAAAGTGCAGTGGTAAGTTCATCTAAAAAGTTAGGAATTTTATTACTAAAGTGTCCAAAAAACTTTAGTGTAGCCTTACGTAATGTTTTGCTGAGGATAATAAAAAAGATAAAAGTAAAAAGTGCAAGTCCCAGTTGGATATAGAAACGATAGCCGGCTGAAACTTTAAGTAAATCTGATAAGTTCATAAAATATGTCCTTTCTGGGATAATTATATTGATTTTGGATACAACTTATAGAAGTAAGCCGATAATGTGAGGACTAGGATGTAGTCAAAAGATAAGTGAGTATGCTATAATATTTTCTATAATATGCTAAAAAGTATACGTAAACCCATTAGCTACCTTTTAAAATTAAGGAGAATAGAAATGAAAACCTCTAAATATTTAAAAATAGATCAGAATTTACATCATAGCAAATGGCACTATGTACGTATTCGAAAAAATAGAGGTCCCAAAGATCTTTATGTACTTTGTACATGTCCTCATTCTCAAAATCTATTTGAAATTATAACGTGTGATCAGCTGACATGCAAGCATGAAGAAAGTTATGCATTAGGGTTGAGTAAGGATAAAACCTGGCTAATTGACTATGTTGTAGAACTTATTGACGGGATTTATAATACTAAAACCTTAACTTATGAAATGCTTGAAGCCAAATAAAGAGGTGTATAATGACTATATTATGGCTGATACTAAAGATAATATTAATACTGCTAGGCATTCTCATTGGAGTAGCTTTTTGCCTATTGTTAGTACTTCTTTTTGTACCTCTTGAATATAGACTAAGAGCCGAGAAGTATGAGATAATAGCTTACTCTATGCAGTTTAAAATATTTCATCTTATAAGTATTGTATATGATTGTAAAACAAATAATAGTATTAAGATTCGGTTTTGTAGAAGAACTATTAAAGAAATATCTTTTGAAGAAGCTAAAGAGCAGGTAGAAGAAAAATTAGAGAAGACACAAAAAGTTGTTACGAAGGAAACACAGGAAGAAGTAGAAGCTATTACTAAAAATAAAAGAGGACAGCAACAGCCTAAATCCACTCGGGCAACTCATACAGATGAAAGTAAAAAGATTCAAGTGAGTTCTTCTGTGGAAAAATTAGAGAGCAGAACTCAAGGTAAAAGTGAACAGGTTAGAAGGCATGAAGAAAAACACACAGCTTCTAAAAAGCAGAATAAAGCATCAAATCATTCACGTACTGAAATAAACTGGATAGAGACCATTAAATTTATCTGGGAAGATGAAAATCGTGGTCCTTTTATTCGTTTTTGCAAAGCCTTACTCAAAGACTTATGGCATGCTATACGTCCTAAAGGAATAAGTTTTAATCTTATTTTTGGGTTGGATGATCCTGCTGAAACAGGCATGTGGCTTGCAAAACTTATGGCATTATATCCTTTTTATGCACCGTATGGTAATGTTGTAGGAGATTTTGAAAAAGCTACATTTAAAGGTGATATAAAGTTATTTGGTAAAACGAACCTCTATAAATTTATTAAACCTCTTATTATATTTGTGACACATAAAGAAGTAAGAAATTATATTAAATTACTAATGAAAATAGGAAAGGATGAGTAATATGGAATCAAAACTCAACAATAATTTAGAAGTTCTATTAGGTCAGCTTGAAAATTTTATTAATACGAAAACAGTAGTAGGAGAGCCTATACATATAGGTGATACAATCTTAGTCCCTCTTGTAGATGTGAGTTTTGGAGTGGCTGCTGGATCTGCTGCGACTTCTAAGTTGCAAGAACGTAATAAAGATAAAGAAAAGAATATAGATGGCAATTCAGATAAGGGAGCAGGTGGTTTAGGCGCTAGAATCACACCAAGTGCTATGCTTGTTATTCAAAATGGGACAACACAGCTTATTAGTACAAAGGGTCAAGATAGCTTAAATAAATTAATTGATATGGTACCAGGTCTTATCTCTAATTTACCAGATGTAATTGCTAAGTTTACTCATAAAGAAGAGACAGTAGGAGCAGAAGAAGATTATCATCAGATGAGAAATAAGAACTCATAAAGTTAATAAATGAATAAAAGCACCCTATTATTTAAGGGTGCTTTTATTTTGTGGAGTAAAGTTGTTATACGTTAAATCTGAATAAAATAATATCGCCGTCTTTGACAACGTATTCTTTACCTTCAAGGCGTACAAGACCTTTTTCACGTGCAGCATTGTATGAACCACATGCTACTAGATCATTAAAGTTAACGATTTCAGCACGAATAAATCCGCGTTCAAAGTCAGAGTGAATTTTACCAGCGGCACCAGGTGCTTTTGTGCCTTCTGTAATTGTCCAAGCACGTACTTCTTTAGGTCCTGCAGTTAAGTAACTGATTAAACCAAGAAGTTTGTAGCTTGCTGCGATAAGTAAGTCGAAACCTGTATTATGGATACCTAAGTCTTCTAAGAAAACTGCTTTTTCTTCTTCATCAAGATCAGCAAGTTCTTGCTCGATTTGAGCACAGATAACGAATGTTTCAGAACCTTCTTCGGCTGAGAAAGCTCTTACACGTTTTACGTAGTCATTGTCTTCACCAGATACAAGATCATCTTCAGATACGTTTGCTGCGTAGAGAACTGGTTTAGCACTAATAAGACCAAGTGTTTGGATTAAAGCATCTTGTTCTTCGCTTTCACCAAGAAGCATACGTGCTGGTTTACCAGACTCAAGTGTTTCGTAAATTTTTTCTAAAACAACAACTTCAGCTGCAAGTGCTTTATCATTTTTAGCTGTTTTTTTAGTTTTGGCAATACGACGCTCAAGAACTTCCATATCAGAAAAAATAAGCTCTAAGTTAATTGTTTCGATATCACGAAGTGGATCAACGGTTTTGTCAACGTGAATAATATTGTCATTTTCAAAGCATCTTACAACTTGAACGATAGCATCTACTTCACGAATATGAGATAAGAATTGATTACCAAGCCCTTCTCCTTTACTTGCACCTTTAATAAGACCTGCAATATCTACAAACTCAACAGCAGCAGGTAAGATTTTTTCTGATTGATACATTTCCTTTAAAACGTCTAATCTTTTATCAGGCACAGCAACAACCCCAACGTTTGGTTCAATTGTACAGAATGGGTAGTTTGCAGATTCAGCTCCAGCTTTGGTTAAGGCATTAAATAACGTACTTTTACCTACGTTTGGTAATCCTACAATCCCTAGTTTCATTTATTTCATCCTTTCTATTATGACACATATGTGCGTTACACTAATTTTAAATTATATAGGATATGTAGGATGGTTGCAATGGCGATTATAAGAAAAAAACTGCAAGAATCTGCAGTTTTTGGCGAAATTAATGATTTTTTCCTATTAAATAGCCTAAGCTTATGCTAATTATAAGAGAAAGAATATATACACATAGCCCTAAAAAGGTGAGTTGCTGTAAGCTTGATTGAGTAAGTACGCATTCTTCTTGTTCAAGTTCTTTATTACGTTCTGCAACACGATAATGGCGTTTAGATGTACTCATGTAGATCCCTCCTAATAAAATGAAAATACATTCTTTATATAGTATAGGATAAAATACGAAAAATATGCAGCTCATCTGTTTACACCACCTGGATTAAGGAATATAATTTAAAATAAAACAAAGGAGGAACTTTATGCCAAACATTTATTTTCCACATTTGAATTTATCTTTCCATATAGAACCTATTGCTTTTGAAATTTTTGGTATTCCTATTTACTGGTATGGTATTATTCTAACTAGTGGTATTCTACTAGGTTTACTTATTGCTATGTATATTGGTAAAAAGGAAGGCATGTCTACAGATGATATCTTCGACTTTTTACTTTATGACATTGTTTTTGCTATCCTTGGTGCTAGAGCCTATTTTGTTGCTTTTAACTGGGATTATTATAGTGAAAATCTTTCACAAATTTTTAATCTAAGACAAGGTGGTATTGCTATTTATGGTGCTATTATTGCATCGCTCATTGTAGCTATTTTCTATACACGTAGACGTAAAATTAATTTATGGCAGTTTGGAGATGTTGCAGCCTATGGACTTTTAGTAGGGCAAGCTATAGGACGTTATGGCAATTTTGTGAACAAAGAAGCCTTCGGAGATTATACAAATAATCTATTTGCTATGCAAATTGTAAGAGCAGAAGCTTCTACACCTGTTACACAAAATATGTTAGATCATAGTATTATGCGTAATGGTATTGAGTTCATACAGGTACATCCAACTTTCTTTTATGAATCTTGTTGGAACATTGTACTACTTGTCTTACTTCTTATTTATAGGAAGTATAAAAAATATTCAGGAGAGATTTTTTTCCTTTATATAGCTGGATATGGTATAGGGAGATTTTGGATAGAAGGACTTAGAACAGATCAACTTGTTGTACCAGGAATTAATATTGCAGCTTCACAGATTGTAGCAGTATTTTCAATTATTGCTGGAATTATTGGTTTTATATGGTGTCGAAAATCTAATCCAAAAGCTATTAAATTCAAAAAAATGTAAATTTGTGTTGATTTCTTCCAAATATTATACTATAATAAAAATATAGAGAGAAAAGTAGTATATATAGTGGAGGGATTGATATGAATACAACAACCAAGAGGCGTATTGTAGATTTACAAATACGTCTAAATAGTCTTGTAGAAAACAGCAACGACTACACGGATCATATGCGAGAATTATACACTATAAGCACAGAACTAGATGAATTAATTGTACAATATTATAAAGAATATAGCGCTTAAAACTAGTACAGCAATGTACTAGTTTTTTTTCTTTTACTCAATTTTTACTTGAAAAGTCTGCCATAAAGCAATAGAATAGAAGAAAGTGGTTAAAAGTGGTTTGAAGTGGGGTAAAAAGGGGGAGAAGTGGAGCATGTTCATTGGTGAATACCAGCATAGCCTAGATGAAAAAAGCCGGGTTATTGTACCAGCTAAGTATCGTGAGCAACTTGGAGCATGCTTTGTTCTGACAAAGGGTTTAGATGGCTGTTTGTTTATTTACCCACAAGATGAATGGATAAGCTTTGAACAAAAACTTAAAGAGCTACCTTTAACTAATATAAATGCCCGTAAATTTGTACGTTTTTTCTTAGCGGGGGCTGTAGAATGTACACCTGATAAGCAGGGAAGAATTCTTATTCCAAGTCATTTGAAAGTATATTCCAGTATAGAAAAAGACATAGTATTTATAGGGATGGGTAACAGAGTAGAAGTATGGAGCAGCAATAAGTGGGATGCCTATAATGAAGATGCTTTTGATGCAAATGCTTTAGCGGAACAAATGGAATCATTAGGAATATAGAGGTGAATGATTATGGAATTTAAACACGTATCAGTATTATTAGAAGAATGTATAGAAGGTTTAGCCATTAAGCCAGATGGAACTTATGCAGATGGCACATTAGGTGGAGCTGGACATGCAAAGGAAGTATGTAAAAGGCTTTCTAAAAAAGGACACTTTATAGGCATTGATCAAGATACAAATGCACTTAAAGTATCTAAAGAAAGGCTAGCAGAAGTTGCACCTGAAGTAACACTTGTGCATAATAACTTTTCTAATGTAGGAGAAATTTTAAAAGAATATGCAGCAGAAGGTGTAGATGGTATGCTCATTGACCTTGGGGTGTCTTCGCATCAGTTAGATGAACCTTCTAGAGGATTTTCTTATATGCATGATGCACCACTGGATATGCGTATGAATCAGGAAGCAACTTTTTCTGCTTATGATGTAGTCAATGAGTATAGCGAAGAAGAACTTTTTAGGGTAATTAAATCTTATGGGGAAGAAAAGTGGGCAAAACGTATTGCAACTTTTATTGTGGAATCTCGTGCTACAAAGCCTGTTGAAACAACATATGAACTTGTAGAAATTATTAAAAGCGCCATTCCTTATAAAGCAAGAAAAGAAGGTCCACATCCAGCTAAAAGAACTTTCCAGGCTATTCGCATAGAAGTAAATAAGGAACTTGATATTATTAGACCTACTATTTTAGATGCGGTGCCTTATCTTAAAAAAGGTGGAAGACTTTGCATTATTACATTCCATTCTATAGAGGACCGTATTGTTAAACACACATTTAGAGAGTTGGAAGATCCATGTACATGTCCAAAAAATATTCCAGTATGTGTATGTGGGAATAGACCACAGGTAAAAGTAGTAACAAGAAAACCTATATTACCATCTAAAGAAGAACTAGAATTTAACCCTCGCGCAAGAAGTGCAAAATTAAGAATTATAGAAAAGATATAAAAATAACGTAAATGTTGTTCAGGAGGGAAAGAGATGGCCGACCATTCATACAAAAGATATGATTATCAATACGGCAGTGAAGCACCTAAATATCCATATATGCCATATGGTGTTCCAAATGAAAAGCCTGATTTTACACCACTTAAGAGACCTAAACCAAAGAAACGATCAAAAGAAGATATTATCTTTGGTTTAAAAATGACAACTTGTGGCTTACTTTTATTTGCGGGTGCTTTTTCATTTGTACATGTTACATCTAACTTAGCAATTAAACAAAGAGAATTAAAGCTTATTAATGCAGAAATTAGGGAAACACAAAGTACGATCAATAGCGTCAGGGCAACCATTGCAACCAACCTGAACTTAGAACATATTCAAACTGTCGCTGAAGAAAAACTTAATATGTCAGAACCATTGCCACATCAGGTTGTGTATATTACAACAGCGCAGGAGAGTTATACACGTTATAATGAATAAGAGGTATGGTTATGGCGACGAAAAAGAAGAAAAAAGTCAAATCAATAGAACCTATGAAACGTTTAAACAATCGTATTCAGGTAGTAAAGTTTTTAATGTTCATTTGTATTGTTACCTTAGTGGGACGTATAGGATATTTCAAATTCGTTAAAGGTGAAGAATTTGAAAAAGAAGTACGTACGCGTATGATGAGTACAGAGCGTGAAGTAGAAGCTTTAAGAGGGACGATTGTAGATCGTAATAACAAAACAGTTGCAGCAAGCACCCTTTCTTATCATATTATTCTAGATCCTAAAATTCTTTTAGAAGAGGTAAAGGAAGGGCCTAGACAAAAAACTTATCAGGTTTTAGCTGAGTATTCAGGTAAAACTGTAGAAGAAATTGCAGCTTTAGTAAATAATCATAAAGACTCTCATTATAAAATCTTCATGAAAGATATTAGTGCAGAGGATATGACTAAGCTAAAAGAGCAAAAGATCCAAGGGGTATACTTTGAGGAAAGCTTTATACGGAATTATCCTAAAGGAAGTTTAGCAGCTCAAGCTATTGGGTTTTATAATAAAACAGAGGGGCAGTATGGGGTAGAGCAGGCTTATAACAAGTATTTACTTGGTAAGACCGGTCGTATTTTCTCAAGAATGCAACAATCTAGTATTGTGACTACAGAAGTAGCAGCTGCTCAAAATGGTCATACAGTTGTATTGACGATAGATGAAGTCATTCAACAGTATGTAGAACAGACAATGAACAAATATGTCAAGGAACTAAGTCCACTTAATGCAGCTGCACTTGTCATGAATCCTAAAACTGGTGAAATTTATGCCATGTATTCTTATCCTTATTATGATCCGAATCACTATACAGATTTATCTGAACAAATGGGAAAAGAAAAATGGGATAGTTTAAAGAGTGAGGATCAGGCTCTAGCGCTTAATAGAGCATGGAAAAACTTTAACACACAGAATCCTTATGAACCTGGGTCTACCTTTAAACCGCTATTAGTAGCAGCAGGTCTTGAAGAAGGTTATATTAACCCAGATACACTCTATAATTGTACAGGTTCTAATAAAGTAGGACCAGAGACGATTAAGTGCTGGAAACGAGGTGGACATGGCATACAGACACTAGAACAGGCTTTAGCGAATTCTTGTAACTCTGCTATGATTGAGATCAGTAAAAATATTCCAGATGAAGTTTTCTATGATTACTTTATTAGATTTGGATTTAATGATATTACACAGATTGACTTACCTGGAGAAGCAACAGGTATGATTCATGAACTTAATAAGTTAGGACCTGTCCAAAAGGCAACAAGTTCAATGGGACAGTCGTTTACTATTACACCTATTCAACTTATTACTGCTTTTTCTTCTTTAATTAATGGAGGAAATCTTATGCAGCCTTACATAGTATCCAGTGTAGTTAACTATCAGAATAACATTATCATGCAAAATACACCTCAGATTAAGAGGCAGATCTTCTCAGAAGAAGTGGCTTCTCAGGTTTCTGAATATATGGAAGCTGTAGTGAGTTATGGTACAGGTACACCGGCAGCTGTAGCAGGTTATACAGTGGGAGGGAAAACAGGTACAGCTGAAAAACTTCCACGTGGGCAAGATAAACATATTCTTTCTTTTATGGGGTATGCGCCATTAGAAGACCCACAAGTTATAGCACTTATTCTCTTTGATGAGATTCCAGAAGATACGAAGGCGCAAAGTTTGGCTTTTAAAGAAATTATGGAAAATGTACTTCCTTATTTAGGAATTGAGCCAACAGGAGATAATGACGCCCCTGTTGTTAATATGGCAGTTGTACCAAGTGTTACTGGACTAGATGTAACAGATGGTATAACAAGACTAGAAACAGAACACCTTAACTATGAAGTAATTGGTGTAGGAAATAAAATTATAAATCAATATCCTACAGCGGGTACTAAACTTCCTTATGAAAATACAGTTAAAATTTATTTAGAGGCAGAAAATCCTGAAAACATTGTACAAGTACCTAATCTTATAGGGTTATCCTTAGAAGATGCTAAAAAAGCCACATCAGGTTTATTTACTTTAGAAGGATATACGGATGAAAAAATTAATCATCAAATCCCTAAAGCAGGTACTAAAATAGAAAAAGGGCATAAAATATTTGTACAAACCGTACAATAATGTGAATAAAGCCTCCCTTTTAAAAATACATTTAGTTAAGACGTATTTTTAAAAGGGAGGTTTTTGCTGTGATGAAAAAACAAGTACCTACAGCAATCAAAAAGCGTATAGTCTTTGTAAGTGCTATGTTTGCAGTGATGACAATAGTCATGATTATACGATTAGGTTATGTTCAGATTGTTATGGGAAGTTTCTTGCAAGGGAAAGCACTTGAACAACATACTAGAGATAGGCTTATATCACCAACTAGAGGAACAATTTATGATCGAAATGGAGAGGTTATTGCAAAGAGTGCTTCTGTATCTACTATAGGTGTTGTACATGCTCAGGTAACAGAACCTGCTATGATATCTAAAATCTTAGCAGAAAAGCTAGAAATGAGTTATGAAGATGTCTATAAGAAGGTAACTAAGCGCGTAGCATTTGAACGTATTAAAACTAAAGTAGATAAAGAAGTGGCAGATGAGATTCGTAATATGAACTTGCCAGGCGTAAAAGTAGATGAGGATTCTAAAAGGTATTATCCTTATAACGAGTTGGCAGCTCAGGTTATAGGTTTTGTAGGAAAAGATAATCAAGGTATTGTAGGTCTTGAAGTGCAGTATGATTCCTACTTAAAAGGGACACCAGGTAAGATTTTGATGGAGACCAATGGTAGAGGAGAAAGAAGAACAGAGGAAGCAGAAGTAAGAATAGATCCCCAAAATGGTAGCCATTTGGTGACTACTTTAGATGTGACTTTGCAGCAATATGCACAGCAGGCTATTGATAAGATTGTAGAAGAAAAACAGGCTAGTAGAGGAACGATTATTTTAATGAATCCTCAGAATGGTGAAATCTATGCTATGGCTAATGCACCTACTTTTAATCTAAATGAGCCATTTACTATTAATAATCCAGAACTTGAAGCAGCTTGGCATACTTTTACGAATAAGGAGCAGCAAGACTATTTGAACCAGATGTGGCGTAACTTTACTATTAATGATACTTATGAACCAGGATCTACTTTTAAAGTATTTACTTCTGCTATGGGACTTGAAAGTGGTGTGATTACACCTGAAAGTGAGTTTAATTGTGGAGGATCACGTGTTGTAGCAGGACGTACCATTAAGTGCTGGAGAAGTCCAAGAAGTCACGGACATCAAACTTTTGTGCAAGGCGTTCAAAACTCCTGTAACCCTGTTTTTATGGATGTAGCAGAACGATTAGGGGCTAAACAGTTTTATGATTATATGATTAAATTTAAGTTTAACAGCAAAACTGGTATTGACCTTCCAGGTGAAGCAACAGGTATTTTGCATGCAGAAAAAAATATAGGGCCGGTAGAGCTAGCGACTATGTCTTTTGGACAGTCTTTCCAGATTACACCGATTCAACTTTTGACTTCTGCATCGGCTATGATTAATGGGGGGCATGTCATCACACCCCATCTTGGGAAAGAAATTGTAGATGACAACGGGGAAAGTCTACAAGTTTTTGAATACCCTCAAGGTGAACAGCTTATATCTACTAAGACAAGTGAGCAGCTCAAAACAATACTAGAGAGTGTTGTAAGTGAGGGAACAGGTAGTAAAACATACATACCGGGATATCGCATTGGAGGTAAAACTGCAACCTCTCAAAAACTTCCTAGAGGTTCCGGAAAATATATTGCTTCTTTTATGGCCTTTGCACCGGCTGAAAATCCACAAGTTATAGGATTAGTACTTATTGATGAACCAAAGGGGACTTATTATGGGGGGACTGTAGCAGGTCCTGTTATGAAAGAAATTATGTGTAATACACTTCCTTATCTAGGAATTGAGCCTGTTTACACAGAAAAAGAAAAAGAACTTGAAGAGGTACAGACAATTATTGTGCCAGACTTTAATACTTTATCTATTAAAGAGGCAAAAAACTTGGCCCATGAGAATGGTGTAACCGTTGAGATTAAGGGTGAAGGAAACAGTGTAGTCAGACAATTTCCAATAGCTAAAGAGATTATTAATAAAAATAGTAAAATTATCCTCTATACTGAGTAACTTCTCTTTTTTATCCTCTAAAGACGTGATATAATAACTAAGATATTTGTTAAATAAGTACTTGGGAGGTTGTTATGAAACTCATAACGTTGCTAAAAGATATAAACTACGACTTGATTTGTGGTGAAATTAATCAAGAGGTAGATTCTATTATATATGACTCACGTGTGAAAACGGTAAATGGTCTTTTTATTGCCATTAAAGGATTTACAGTAGATGGCCATAAATATATTAAAGCTGCCATAGAAAATGGTGCAAAAACAGTTGTTGTAGAAGACCCGGTTACAATAGAAGAAGAGGGGATTACAGTAATACGCGTAAATAATACACGTATTGTCATGGCGAATCTTGCAACAAACTTCTATAATCATCCTTCTTTAAAACTGGATTTAATAGGGATAACAGGAACAAATGGTAAAACAAGTAT
Organism: Zhenhengia sp.; assembly: GCF_046966505.1. Classification (NCBI taxonomy): domain Bacteria; kingdom Bacillati; phylum Bacillota; class Clostridia; order Lachnospirales; family Lachnospiraceae; genus Zhenhengia; species Zhenhengia sp. The sequence goes on along the minus strand of NZ_JBKVCH010000001.1, from coordinate 115,313 downwards.
TACCTTTTTGTTAGGACAGATTTTAGAAGCGTATAAGCAAAAAATAGGAATTATTGGAACGATTGAGAATCGTATTGGCACAACTATTTTAAAATCTCAGCACACAACACCTGAATCAGCAGATTTACAAAAACTTCTTCATACTATGTGCGAAGAAGAGGTAAGCCATTGTCTTATGGAAGTTTCTTCACATGCACTTGAATTACACCGTGTAGATGGATGTGATTTTAAAATAGGTATTTTCACAAACTTAACACAAGATCATTTAGACTTTCACAAAACAATGGATAATTATGCAAAAGCAAAGGCTAAACTCTTTAAACTCTGCCAAATCGGTATTATCAATCATGATAGCCCTTATGCACATATTATGAAAGAAGATGCTACTTGCAAGGTCATGACTTATGGTATTGATACACCTTCAGATTATAGAGCTTCAGATATTCATATTACAGCTCAAGGTGTAACTTATATACTTACAACACCAGAAGAAAAGTATCAAGTGGAAGTACCTATTCCGGGCAAGTTTACAGTATACAATACGTTAGCAGTTATTTGTGCAGCTAAACAATTAGGCTTGCCTATGGACCATATCCTTCATGCTTTGAAAAATGTGAAGGGTGTACCTGGACGTGTACAGTCTTTTATTTCAACAAAAGGTTATAGCGTTTTAGTAGATTATGCACATACACCAGATGGGCTTGAAAATGTACTTGAAACAATCAAGCAGTTTGCTAAAGGACGTATTATCACAGTATTTGGTTGTGGTGGTGACAGAGATAATACTAAACGACCGATTATGGGTGAAGTAGCAGCAATGTATTCAGATGAAGTCATTATTACATCAGATAATCCTAGAAGTGAAGATCCTCTTGTTATCTTAGATCAAGTAGAAGTAGGAGTTAAAAGACATGTGGTGGATTATGTGAAGATGGAAGATCGTAAAGAGGCTATTATGCATGCACTTTCCCGTGCAAATAAAGATGATGTAGTACTTATTGCAGGAAAAGGTCATGAGAACTATCAAATTCTTAAAGATCGCATTATCCATTTCGATGATTCGGAGATTGTAAGAGATTTTATACAGGGGGAACAGTAATGAAACTTGTATTACAAGATATTATTGCAGCTATAGGGGGACGATGTTTAAATCCCCCTTCTAGTGGGCATAACTTAATTACATCTATTGAGATAGATTCTAGAAAAGTAGGGCCTAACACTTTATTTGTCCCTCTTATAGGAGAACGTTTTAACGCACATGATTTTATTCCGGATGTAGCAGCAAAAGGGGCACTTGCTACTTTGACAGAAGAAACAACCATTAGAGATGAAAATATTATTCATATTTTTGTAGCAAGTACACAAAAAGCTTTGTTAGATTTAGCAGCTTACTACCGTAGTCTTTTTCAGATTCCAGTTGTTGCAGTAACAGGCAGTGTAGGAAAAACTTCTACAAAAGATATGATTGCAGCAGTTTTAAGTGCCAAGTTTAATGTATTAAAGACGCAAGGAAATTTTAATAATGAAATAGGCTTACCACTTACTTTGTTTGGTCTTGATGAAGGGCATGAAGTAGCAGTTATTGAAATGGGTATGAATCATTTTAATGAAATTCATAGATTAAGTGTTACAGCAGCTCCGAACATGGGTGTTATTACGAATGTAGGAACATCTCATATTGAGAACTTAGGTAGCCAAGAAGGAATCTTAAAAGCTAAGTTAGAGATTTTAGATGGTCTTCAAAAAGGTGCACCTTTATTTGTTAATGGAGATGATAAGCTGTTAAAAGCAGTGACATCTAGCGAACACCCAATCATTACTTATGGTGAATTAGAAACAAATGATTATTATTGTACAAATGTCTATTCTGAAGGGCATATGACATATGCTACAATTATAACACCAAAAGATACTTATCCTATTGCAATTCCTGCATTAGGAATACACATGGTTTATAACAGTCTAGTTGCTATTGCCATTGCAGATCAACTAGGCTTATCAAAACAAGATATTTTAGATGGACTTATGGCATATATACCAAGTAAGATGCGTATGAATATAACACAAACAAAACAAGGACTAACCGTTATGGATGATACCTATAATGCAAGCCCTGACTCTATGAAGGCTGCATTAAAGGTCTTAGCAGACTATAAAGCACCAGGTAGAAAGGTAGCTATACTTGGAGATATGTTTGAAATGGGTGATTTTGCTCCAAGTCTACACGAAGAAGTAGGTAGATACGCAGCTATGCAAAAAATAGATGTATTGTATGCTGTAGGAGATCTTGCAGAGCATATCGCTAAAGGCGCAAAACAATGTGAAGATAAAAATTTAGAGGTAAGTTACTATAAAGATAAACAAACTTTTATCACTGATCTTGCACAGATTCTTCATGAAAATGATACAGTTTTGCTCAAAGCATCAAGGGGTATGCAATTTGAAGAAATTGTTAAGGCAATAGGAAAGGTGAATGATAATGAAAAATGAGGCATTTTATGCAGTACTTATTGCATTTTGTTTAAATATTGTAATGAGTCCAATCGTTATTCCATTTTTAAGACGACTTAAATTTGGTCAAAATGTAAGAGATGATGGACCAAGTTCACATCTTAAAAAATCAGGAACTCCTACAATGGGTGGTATTATTATTTTAGCAAGTATGACATTAACAAGCTTAATTTTTATGCCAGGAAATAAGTCTTTGCAGACTATTTTATTTGTTACTCTGGGATTTGGGTTAATTGGATTTTTAGATGATTATATTAAAATTGTTAAAAAACGTTCATTAGGACTTACACCGATGCAAAAGATTATCGGGCAACTTATTGTGACTTTAATTTTTGCTTACTTACTTTATGCTTATGTAGGCGTAGATACAAGTATTATTCTACCATTTACAGATGGGAAAGTATTTGATATTGGTCTATTCTATTGGCCATTATTAATCATTGGAGTCATTGCTACAGTAAATGCAGTAAATTTAACAGATGGATTAGATGGGCTAGCATCTAGTGTTACAGTACTTGTTGCAACTTTTTTTGCAGCAGTAGCTTTTATGGGAATGAGTGAAGTTGTACCTATTGCATCAGCAGCGGTAGGTAGTTTGCTAGGATTTTTACTCTTTAATACGTATCCAGCTAAAGTTTTTATGGGTGATACAGGTTCTTTAGCACTAGGTGGTTTTGTAGTTGCTACAGCATTTGTCATGAAGATGCCACTTTTTATTCCTATTGTGGGTCTGATTTATGTTATTGAAAACTTATCTGTTATTATTCAGGTTGCTTATTTTAAAAGAACGAAAAAACGTATCTTTAAAATGGCACCTATTCATCATCACTTTGAATTAAGTGGCTGGCCAGAAACAAAAGTTGTGACAGTGTTCTCAATTGTTACAGCTATGCTTTGTCTCATTGGTTTAATAGCATTATAGGGGGATATAAAAATGAAGCATAATGAAAACACAGCTATTATTATAGGATGTGCACGAAGTGGTTTAGCAGCAGCTAGACTTGCTACAAAAGATGGCTATCATGTAAGTGTTTATGATAAAAAAACATATAATCAATTTCACAAGGATGACCAAGAACGTATTGATATTTTACAAGGGGAGGGGGTTCAGTTTATTTTTGAACCTTCTATAAGCCTTGATTCATACGATCTTATTATTGTAAGTCCTGGTGTACCACTTGATTTACCCTTTATAGAAGAAGCTATAAAGAAGGGTAAAAAAGTAATAGGTGAACTTGAGTATGCAGCAACTTTCTGTAAGGCACCTATTGTAGCCATTACAGGAACTAATGGTAAAACAACAACCACATCTTTAGTAGGACAAATTATAAAAGCTTATAATCCTAACACATATGTAGTAGGGAATATTGGAAGAGCTTTTAGTGAAGATGTATTACATATTCCTGAAAGTGGTGTTGTTGTAGCTGAAGTAAGTAGTTTTCAACTAGAAACCATTGAAACTTTCCATCCTAAAGTATCTGCCATTTTAAATATTACGCCAGATCACCTTAATAGACATAAAACAATGGAAAATTACTGTAAAGCTAAATATCAAGTTTTTATAAATCAGTCTGATGTAGATTATGTGATTCTAAACGAACAAGATGAGTATTTTGAAGAAGCGAAAAAGCTTGCATCAGGTCAAGTCATAACTTTCAATAACCAAAAATCTACCTTACGAGGAGCTTTCTCAGATGGTACGAGCCTTTATGAAAATATAGGGGATAGGCAAGAGCTTGTCTGTGCTATTAAAGATTTAAAAATAGTAGGTGCACATAATATCGAAAATGCATTAGCTGCTATTGCCATCTGCAAGGCATTTGGTGTTCCAGAAGAGGTTATCAAAGAAGAAATCCAAAAGTTTGCTGGTGTTGAGCATCGCTTAGAATTTGTATGCACTAAAAAAGGTGTGGACTATTTCAATGACTCTAAAGCAACCAATGTTGGAGCTGCTATTCCAGGACTTATTTCTATGAATAAACCTATTCACTTAATTGGTGGTGGAATGGACAAAAAGATTTCCTTTACAGAATGGGTGAAATTATTTACTGGCAGAGTTAAGAAGCTTTATGTTATTGGTGAATGTAAGGATCAAATTCTAGAAGAATGTAAAATACAGCATTTTGATGCTGTAGAAACTTTTGAGACTTTTGAAGCAGCTATAAAAGCAGCTTATCAAAATGCACAGGCTAATGAATGTGTATTATTATCACCAGCTTGCGCAAGTTGGGATATGTTTGAAAGTTATGAACAAAGAGGTCAGATTTTTAAAGAAATTGTGAATCATTTGGAAGGGTGATGTAAATGGCAACATCAAAAACACTTACTAAAAAGAAAAAAGTTACGTTAAAACACGCCCCAGATTTTTTACTCATCACAATGATTATTTTAATTGTTGGATTTGGAGTTGTAATGGTTTATAGTGCTAGTCACTATCATGGTATGACTAACTTTGGAGACCCTTTTAGATTTGCAAAACGTCAATTATTAGTTGGTATTGCAGGTATTGGCGTGATGTTTTGTGTAACATACTTTTTTAATTACCGTATTTTGGCTAATATTAAGATAGCAGGACTTTTGTACGGTATATCGATTTTACTTGCACTAAGTTTATTTGTATTTGGTAAAAATGTTAATGGAGCTACAAGATGGATTGAAATTGGACCTATTCAATTTCAACCTTCAGAAGTAGTTAAAATAGGTGTTATTATCATGCTTTCTTCGTATATTTTAAAGTATAGGAAGAAGCTTGATAAAATACGCTATTTACTTATCGGTGGACTCATTGTATTAGTACCTACTGTTATTATTGCTGTAGAGAACCTTAGTTCTGCTATTGTTGTAGCTTTTGTAGGTTTACTTATTTTATTTGTGTCTACACCGAAGATATGGTACTACATATTAGGGATAGTTGTAGGGGGAGCAGCTATCATGTGGATTTATTATATTGCAGTAAATAATATAGAACTTGGAGGCTTTTTAGGAGAAATCTTTAAGCCTTATAGATTAGACCGTATTCGTATTTGGCAAGATCCCTGGATTGATCCTGTAGGTGGAGGTTATCAACCTATTCAGTCGCTCTATGCTATAGGTTCAGGAGGACTATTTGGTACAGGTTTAGGATTAGGTGTACAGAAACTAGGATTTTTACCAGAACCTCACAATGATATTATTTTTGCTGTTATTTGTGAAGAATTAGGACTTGTAGGAGCAGCCTTATTACTATTAGCATATGCCGTACTTGTTTTAAGAGGATTCTCCGTTGCAGCGCATGCAGATGATTTCTTTGGAGCTTTAGTAGCTACGGGTATATCGGGAATGATTGCTGTACAGGTGCTTATTAATGTAGCTGTTAATACCAATAGTATTCCAACTACAGGGATGCAGCTTCCTATGGTAAGTTATGGGGGAACGGCTCTGCTAATCTTATTAGGTTCTTTAGGAATATTAGTTAATATATCGCGAACAGCAGCTATAGGAAAACCAAAGGAGTAATACAGATAGGACATTTATAAGAAAGCTTATAAATGTCCTATTTAGTATGTGGCGTTAATGAAAGGAGTAAGATACATGAGAGGAAATGAGAAAATAGTACTCAAAAAGGGATTATATGTCTTAGCAATTATAGGTCTTATATTTGTGATACTTTTATTTTTACCTATTTGGCGTATTGAGCAGATTGATGTAACAAGTACTCATTACTATACAGAAGAGGAAATTTTAAAAGAGGGGGGCATAGTACTGAATATGCACCCTCTAAGTCTCAATAAAAAAATAGCTATTAAACATATTACAGAACTTCCATTTGTAGAAGAAGTACAAATAAATTATGAATTTCCCAATCGTTTGACTGTAAACGTAGTAGAAAATCAGCTATTAGGATACATACAGTTTCATGATAGCTTTCTATGCATTGATCAAAAGGGGAAAGTGCTTGAGCAAAGTAAAAGTAAAAGGTTTGAATTACCTTTATTAGAAGGTATGCAATTTGAATATTTCTCAATTGGCGAAAAAATAGGGATAGGAAATGAGGAAAAAGTAGATACAGTAAAAGAAATGGTTACTATCTTGTCAAAATATGATTTTTTAAAGGAAATAGATGTTATAGACGTCTCAAATCTAGAAGAAATCCACTTGTATGTTGGTAAGTTAAATGTTATAATTGGTAATATCAGAAATTTTGACGAAAAAATAAAATGGTTAATACAGGTAAATAATAATTATTCCATGGGAATATTAGATTTATCGTACATTCAAGACGGACAAGCTGTTTTGACGCCGCTAGATTAGTAATAGATTGTTTGATTAAGAGTGTTTTATATTATACCTTAAATATAGTCATATGCGAATGAATAAAGGGGGAGTAGTCTTGCTCGAATTTTGTATGGAACATGAATGCCAAGGAGCTCAAATTAAAGTAATAGGTGTTGGTGGCGGTGGTAACAACGCCGTAGATAGAATGATTGAAAAAGGCTTAGCAAGTGTCGATTTTATTACAATTAATACAGATCATCAAGCATTATCTCGTTCTCAAGCACCAACAAAAATACAAATTGGTGAAAAAATGACAAGAGGACTTGGTGCAGGTGCAAATCCTGAAATTGGAACAAAATCTGCTGAAGAAAGCCGTGAAGAAATTGTACAAGCTATTAAAGGTACAGATATGTTATTTATCACAGCTGGAATGGGCGGTGGTACTGGGACAGGTGCTGCACCAGTTATTGCAAGTATTGCAAAAGAACAAGGCATTTTAACAGTAGGAGTTGTAACAAAACCTTTTGGTTTTGAAGGAAGAAAACGTATGTTAAATGCTGAAAAAGGTATTGAAGAACTTAAGAAATCAGTAGATACACTTGTTATTATTCCAAATGATAAGATTTTACAAGTTATTGATAAGAAAACAACAATGCTTGAAGCTTTTAGTAAAGCAGATGATGTACTTCAACAAGGTGTACAAGGTATTGCAGACCTTATTTCTAATCCAGGGGTTATTAACCTAGACTTTGCGGATGTACGTACTATTATGAACAACAAAGGTGTTGCACATATGGGTATTGGACGTGCATCAGGTGAAAATCGTGCAGAAGAAGCAATCAAACAAGCAATCAGTAGCCCACTTCTTGATACAACCATTGATGGTGCAAGATGTGTTCTAATTAACATGGCTGGTGGTGAGTCATTAGGGCTTATGGAAGCTAATATGGGTGCTAATCTTATTTGTGAATGTGTTGACCCAGATGCAGAAATTATTTTTGGTACTTCTATTAATGAAGAACTTGGAGATGAAATTGTTATTACAGTTATTGCAACGGATTTCCATAATAAAGAGATTATTCCTCAACGTTTTGAACAGCCTAAACAAGTGGTAGCAGAAACGGCTCCTCAAGCAATGAAACATGAAGAAGTTTCAATAAAAAAAGAAGAAGTACATAAAGCGCCTGAGGTACAAGTAGAAATTCCACATTTTTTAAGACGTTCTAGATAACATAAAAAAAGATACGATAATTGTCGTATCTTTTTTTTTATATTTTCTTCAGTTTTACAAAATTTGTATAGAAGATGCTATAAAATATTTTTGTAGCCAAGAGGGGGGGAGGTATGGTGCAAGTCCTATATATAGATGTTTTATTTATACTCAATTTGATTATGGATTTTTATATTTTTGTCATTGCTGCTATTATATTTAATCATTCTATAAAAAAAAGCAATCTTATCATAGGTAGTATCTTAGCTGCAGGACTGTATTGCCTAGGGCTTATTGTGCCAGTATTACATAATCTACCTCTTTATTTATATTATTTTTTCATACCTATTATGCCTATCCTTATGATTTTTAAACCGAACACCTTAAAAATGTTTATAAAAGTATTTCTGATCAGCCATTTTGCAGCATTTTTAATAGGAGGAGCTGTATTTAACAGTTACTATATATGTTTAGCGCTAGGGATAGTTCATTCACTTTCTATGATAATCCCTATTTTAATAGGAGGGATGATCTGTTTAATTATTTATTTAAGTTCTAATTTTATAAGAAAGCGTTTTATCATGCCTCATTTTGAATATGATCTGAGTTTATGTAAGGATGGAGAACATATCCAGCTTAAAGGTTTTTTAGATTCGGGCAATTGTCTTTACACGCTTTCTTCTCATAAACCAGTAAGTGTCGTACCTTATGAGGACGTGAAACCCTTATTGTCAGAAGGTGAAAAAGGCGTTATGAGTGAGTGTTTTAAATATGGCATACAAGAGTCATTAAATAAAGTACATCAGGAAATGGCCAAGATTTATCTTATTCCTTATGAAAGTATAGGATGTAAGGAAGGTATTCTACTTGGTATAGTCGTAGATCATATGACCATAAGCAAGGGGGCCTACTGCCAAGTTTTTGATGAATGTGTAATAGGTGTTGTACAAAATCAAGTTTTTAATAGACAAAATTATAGTGCACTTATTCATCCAGATTATTTGTTAAGACCATAAGGAGGATGTGAAATGAAGTTAAGAGGTTATGTAGCATATTGTATTGCGTGGATTAAGAAGATGGCAGGGTGTTATTTATTAAGATATAAACAACCTGTTCACTATATTGGTGGAAGTGAAGTATTACCACCACCACTTACAAAACAAGAAGAAGAGTCTTTGGTAACTTGTATCAGTAAATATAAAGATGATAGACAAACTTTAGAACGTGTCAAAAATGTTCTTATAGAACGTAATTTAAGACTTGTAGTATATATTGCACGTAAGTTTGAAAATACAGGGATAGGTATGGAAGATTTGATTTCTATTGGTACGATTGGATTAATTAAAGCTATCAATACTTTTAATCCCGAAAAAAAAATTAAGCTTGCAACTTATGCATCAAGATGTATTGAAAATGAAATTTTAATGTATTTAAGACGTACGAATAAGCTTAAAATTGAAATTTCTATAGATGAGCCACTCAATGTAGACTGGGATGGTAATGAACTACTTCTTTCAGATATTTTAGGAACAGAATCGGATATTATTTATCGGAATATTGAGGATGAAGTGGATAAGACTTTACTTAAGCAGGCACTTGAAAAGTTATCTGAAAGAGAACGTGAAATTGTAGAATTAAGATTTGGGTTTAATACACAAGGTAAAGAAAAAACACAAAAAGAAGTAGCAGATTTATTAGGGATTTCTCAATCTTATATTTCTAGATTAGAAAAGAAGATTATATTGAGACTAAAAAAGGAAATTACTAGAATGAGTTAAGGCTGTGCATAAAATAACTAAGGATGGAGATGCTTATTTATATGCTTATGTAATACTTAATGGTATGACTAGGAGGAATCTGCATGGCAATAAATAAAGTAGAAATTTGTGGGGTAAACACTGCAAAACTACCCATTCTTTCAAATGAAAAAAAAGAAATCTTATTTAAGCTAATAGAACAGGGAGATTTACATGCTAGGGAAGAATATATATATGGTAATTTAAGACTTGTTCTTAGTGTTATTCAAAGGTTTAATAATAGAGGGGAGCATGTAGATGACCTATTCCAAGTAGGTTGTATAGGACTTATTAAGGCTATTGATAATTTTGATGTCACCCAAAATGTCAAGTTTTCCACTTATGCAGTCCCTATGATTATTGGAGAAATTAGACGTTACTTAAGAGACAATAATTCTATACGTGTAAGTAGATCGTTAAGGGATACTGCGTATAAAGCCTTACAAGCCAAGGAAAAGCTTACAAGACAAAATGCAAAGGAGCCTAATATACAGGAGATTGCAGCAGAGCTGGGCTTGCCTAAAGAAGATGTTGTTTTTGCATTAGATGCTATTCAAGATCCTATCTCTTTATTTGAACCTGTTTATCATGATGAAAGTGATGCGCTTTATATTATGGATCAAGTAAGTGATGAGAAGAGTCAAGATGATATATGGTTAGAAAATATTTCACTTAAAGAAGCAATGAAGAGACTAAATAGTAGAGAAAAACATATTTTAACATTACGATTTTTTGCAGGCAAAACACAAATGGAAGTAGCTGATGAGATTGGAATTTCTCAAGCTCAAGTTTCACGATTAGAAAAGACTGCACTTAAGCATATGAAAAAATATATTTAATTTTTATATAAAATAAGGGGGATTAGCGAATGCGTATAGGTGATATGAAACACAAAGAAATTATTAATACGCTAGATGGAGCAAGACTTGGTTACATCTGTGATGTAGAAATTGATTGGACAACAGGACAAGTTAAAAAATTAGTTGTACCTGGTCCCGGAAAGGTAATGGGGCTCTTTGGTAGAGAAACAGAGTATCTTATTCCTTGGGAGAACATAAAAAAAATAGGAGAAGATATTATTTTAGTAGAATTAAAAGATGGTATGTCTATGAAGATAGATGAATATTGACTTCCGGTATATACATATGTTATGTTAAAGTATAATACATGTGTAGGAGGATAACAAATGAAGTGTCCTTTTTGTGGATATGCCATGTCTAAAGTACTCAACTCTAGGCCAACAGAGGACAATAAGTCCATTAGAAGACGTAGACAATGTGAAAGATGTGAACGTAGGTTTACAACTTATGAAAAGATAGAGTGTATGCCTATTATGGTCATTAAAACTAATCAAACACGCGAACCTTTTGACAGAGATAAGCTCTTAAAAGGTATTTTACGTTCATGTAATAAACGTCCTATTCATTTAGAGCAGTTAGAGGCTATTGTAGGAGAAATTGAAAATCAAATTTATGCCTATGAACGTAAAGAAATTACATCTGCTGAAATTGGTGAGATTGCTATGGCTTACTTAAAACAACTTGACGAAGTGGCTTATATCCGTTTTGCGTCTGTGTATAAGAAATTTAATGATATTGATGAATTTATTGTAGAATTAGAGAATATTAAAAAACGTAAAAAATAGTCCTTATTAAAAGGACTATTTTTTACGCCCAAAATTTACGGTCAAGTAAACGATAGCTTAGAGCTTCACTCATACATTCTTCATCGATTATATCCTTATCATCTAAGTCTGCAATAGTACGTGCAAGTTTTAGAATGCTTGTATAACTTCTAGCACTCGAACCTATTGTATTAAACCAATGATCAAGTAAATCTTCTGCTTCATGGGTAAGTATACAATAAGTCTTTAGGAATTTAGTAGGTATTTCACTATTAGTATTTAGGCCTATGGAGTGGAAACGAGAAGCTTGAATTTGTCTAGCTGTTTGGACTTTATCTTTCATTTCCTGTGTGGATAGACAAGTACCTTTATGAAGATGATGGAAGGATACAGGTTGCATTTCTAATTGTAAATCTAATCGATCAAGAAGAGGACCAGAAAGTTTATTTAAATAACGTCTTATACTAGGGAGGTCACAGTGACATTTATGAGTATCAGGATAATAGCCACAGGGGCAAGGATTAGTAGCTGCAATGAACAGAAATTGTGCTGGAAAGGTAACCTGATTATTAAGCCTAGAAATAGTAATTTGCCCTTCTTCTAATGGTTGTCTCATAGTTTCTAAAACCTGACGATTAAATTCTAGTAGTTCATCTAAAAAGAGCACACCTTGATGTGCCAAGCTGATTTCACCAGGCTTAGGATGTATGCCTCCGCCAGTTAGTCCTTGTATAGTAGTTGTATGATGAGGCGCTCTAAAAGGTCTGTATTTAATAGGGAGTGATACAGAGATTTGTTTGGCTAGACTATAAATTTTGGTAAGTTCAACTTGTGCCTGGGGGGGGAGGGAAGGTAAAATACCAGGAAGACGTTTGGCAACCATAGTTTTACCACACCCTGGAGGACCAATAAGTAAGGTATGATGATGCCCAGCAGCGGCAATCATAAGTCCGCGTTTAATATGTTCTTGTCCTTTTACATCTTCAAAATCAGGATAGTTTATAGCAGAAGGTATTTCTTGAATTTCGGGTTGGAGAGGAAGCTCATTATTAATAAGGTAATGTATAACTTCAGTTAGCGTATGAAAGTACAAAAGAGCCTGGTGAGGTGCTTTAGATAGTTCTAGAGCATTAGTGTCTGGAAGAATATATGAAACACTTGAGGTAGGTGGACTATAGACAATAGGCAGTATACCATTTACATGTCGCAATGTGCCATCTAGAGCTAGTTCACCTAGAAAAATTTTATCCTGGAAAGCATCTGAGGGAATAATCCCCATACAGCCTAGCAAACCTAAAGCGATAGGAAGGTCATAAAGACTTCCTTCCTTTTTAATATCTGCAGGGGCCAGATTAACAGTGATACGTTTTACTGGAAAAGTAAATCCACTATTTTTTATAGCACTTTTAACACGTTCTTTAGATTCACGTACACTATTATCAGGTAAACCTACTATTTCAAAGGAAGGAAGGCCATCACATACATCTACTTCTACATGAACTTCAATTGATTTAAAACCATTTAGACATGAACTGATTAATTTACAAAACATACGGGTATCCTTTCAAAAAAATCATTAGTTAAAGCTTAACCAAGAATTAATTTTTTAAACATAATAACTAATTTGATTATTTAGAGAGGAAGGGCTTTGATATGCACAAATTTTATTGTCTTTGGTTCCATGTACTGAATTTACCTGAGGTTTTTAAATATACTCTATGGAAACAAGTTTTGAGTTGTCAAAAAATTTATGAAGCAGATGACGATTTTTATAAAAGCATAGGAATAGATCCTGAAAAAACGCAAAAAATACAAGCATCGAAGAAAAATTTAGAGGATTTACAAAATTACTATGAATCTTTAGAACATCAAGGTATTACTATGGTAACAATAGAAGATGAGGATTATCCAGACAGATTAAAGGTAATAGATGATCCGCCCATTGTCTTTTTTCTAAAGGGAGATAAAACACTTGTTAACTGGCCATCTATTGCCATTGTAGGTGCAAGAAAATGCACAGAATATGGATATAGTGTTGCTAATGAGCTTGGCAATGAATTAGGGAAAGCGGGCTTTAGTGTTGTAAGTGGGATGGCATTAGGAATAGATGAAGCAGCACATAAAGGAGCTTTAAGTAAAGGAAATCGTACATTAGCAGTACTTGGGTGTGGTGTAGATATATGTTATCCTAAGCAGAATAGGACTTTATATCAGGCACTTTTAGAAAGAGGGGGCCTGTTGTCAGAGTTTTTACCTGGTACAGAACCTAGAGCTTATCAATTTCCTATGCGTAATCGTATTATTAGTGGTTTATCTTTAGGAACTGTAGTAGTAGAAGCAGCACAAAGAAGTGGTTCACTTATTACAGCTCACTTGGCTTTAGCGCAGAATAGAGAAGTTTTTGCAGTGCCAGGCAATATGAATAATCCACTTAGTAAAGGAACAAATAAGCTTATTCAAGCAGGGGCTAAAATGGTAACTTGTGTAGAAGATATTATAGAAGAACTCGTGTATCAATTGCCTATTCAGTGTGACAATTTTGAAAATAATTACACCAACAATCCTATACTACTACTTGATAAAGTTGAAATAATGGTATATGATAACTTAAGTTGGCAACCGACACCATTATTAGATGTTGCACAAAAAAGCAATATGTCAGAACATCAGATTGAAAAAATACTATTAAAATTAGAGATAAAAGGATTCATCACACGGTTACCGGGTAGGCGGTACGTCCGTTTGAATTAGAGTGATTAGGAGGTTATTATGGCAAGTAACTTGGTCATTGTGGAGTCAGCAGCCAAAGTAAATACAATTAGCAAATTTCTAGGGAAAAATTATAAGGTGGAAGCTTCTATAGGACATGTACGTGATCTGCCTAAGAGTCAGTTAGGAATTGATGTAGAACATGATTATGACCCTAAATATATTACAATTCGTGGCAAGGGGGAACTTTTGCAGAAATTACGTAAAGAAGCTAAGAGTGCTAAATGTATTTATCTTGCAACTGACCCCGATAGAGAAGGGGAAGCTATTTCATGGCATTTATATCATGCCTTAAAGTTAGAAGATAAAAAGGTATATCGTATTACCTTTAATGAAATTACAGAACAAGCTGTTAAAGAAGCCATTAAACATCCTAGAGAAGTTAATATGGATTTAGTGGATGCACAGCAAGCAAGAAGGGTACTTGATCGTTTAGTAGGATATAAAATTAGTCCAATTTTATGGAAGAAAATCCGAAAAGGACTTAGTGCAGGACGCGTTCAATCTGTTACTTTAAGACTTATTAGCGATAGAGAAAAAGAAATTCAAGAATTTATTGAACAAGAATACTGGTCTATAGAGGCCTTATTTAAACAAGGTAAAACAAAAGGTTTTGAAGCAAAATTAGATAAGATAGATCAGCAAAAGGTTGATATTAGAAGTGAAAAAGAGGCGCAAGCTATTGTTACGGCGTGTGAAAATAGACCTTTTGAAGTGGTTTCTACTAAGGTATCCGAACGTGTCAAAAATCCCGTTCTTCCTTTTACAACAAGTACTATGCAACAAGAGGCTGCAAAGCACTTAGGATTCTCTACTCAAAAGACGATGAACATTGCTCAGCAGCTTTATGAAGGGGTTAAAATTGGGAAAAAAGAAGTGGGTATTGTAACTTATATCCGTACAGATTCCGTAAGAATTTCAGATACAGCTAAAGAACAAGCTGTAGAATATATTACAAATAAATTTGGCCCAGAATATATAAAATCTGATACAAAAGCTAAACAATCAAAGGCAGCTAAAATTCAAGATGCCCATGAGGCAATTAGACCAACCTATATTAATTATGAGCCAAGTGAAATTAAGGAATATTTAAGCCGTGACCAATATAGATTATATCAAATGATTTGGAGTAGATTTGTAGGAAGTCAAATGATGCCAGCTAAATATGAAGCACATGCAATTTCTATTCAAAATGGTCCATATACTTTTAAAGCAACTTATTCTGTGCAGTTATTTGATGGTTATTTAAAAGCTTATGCTTTAGATAATGCACAAATAGAAAAGCAGCCTGCCATTCGTGTAAGTGCAGGAGATGTATTAGAATGTATTACACTTACACCAAATCAGCATTTTACACAACCACCAGCGCGTTATTCAGAGGCAACGCTTGTTAAGACATTAGAAGAGAATGGTGTAGGTAGACCAAGTACATATGCACCTACTATTACAACATTACTTAGTAGAGGCTATGTGACAAAAGAGAATAAAGTACTTTATCCAACAGAACTTGGTGAAGTTGTAAACAATATTATGCTTTCTCATTTTGATGAAATTGTTGATGTAGAGTTTACTGCGCAGCTTGAGAAAGTACTTGATGAAATTGCATCAGGACATGTGTTTTGGAAAGAAATTATTAAAGCTTTTTATCCAAACTTTAATAAAACTGTTATCAAAGCAGAAGAAGAAGTGGAAAATGTTAATCTTGTAGAAGTAACAGATATCCCTTGTGATAAATGTGGAGCACATATGATTGTACGTTATGGTAAGTATGGTAAGTTTTTAGGTTGTCCAAACTTCCCAGAATGTAATTTTACTAAACCATGGTATGAAGAGATTGGTGTAAAATGTCCACTGTGTCAAGGTGAGGTTATTCTTAAGAAGACTAAAAAGGGCCGTACTTACTATGGTTGTGACAATAACGGAGAGGGATGTGACTTTATGTCATGGCAGCGTCCTACGGGTGAGAAGTGCCCTGTATGTGGAGATGTGCTTATCGAAAAGGGAACAAGTAAGAACAGGAAAACTGTATGTCGAAATTCTACATGTAACTATGGAAAAAAAGGATAAATTTCGACAGAAAGTGATAAAAATCAATAAAAAAAGTAAAAAATAGGGATTTCTTAGTAAATAAGGGTTGAGTTTTCTTTTTATTTATGATATTATGATTTATGTGTAAATGATAATTTTTTGGGGGGACAAAGTTGAGTACTCAACTTTGTCTTTTTAGTGGAGATAAATGTATAGAGTGTATAGTGTTTAAATTTTTCGAACATACTAATTGTATAAACTATTAAGGAGGAACAGATATGTCAATGGAACTATTACAAAGAATGCGAAAAGTGAACAGATTATTACAAAGAGTAGGATCTGATCGTGTTATTTTTTCAGATATTTGCGAAGTAATTAGTGATGTAGTACAATCAAATGTTTTAGTAATCAGTAATAAAAGTAAGGTGTTAGGTATTCATAACCTATTTGCAAATGACATTGTAAATGATGAGCAATACATTGGTTATGCAATCAATGATCAACTTATTTCTATGATGGACGTTAGAGATAATGTATCAATGGAAACTATTTTTGCAGATAGTGCAAATAGCGGAAATTACATTGGATGTATCGTACCTATCGTAGCAGGTGGTCAAAGACTTGGTACATTTGTACTTTATAAACAAAAAAATCAAGGAAGTTATACAACAGAAGATATGATTTTAGCAGAATATGGTGCAACAATTGTAGCTGTAGAAATGCTTACATCTCTTAAAGATGAGACAGATGAAGAAGCACGTAAAATTGCTATTGTTAAATCTGCAATTGGCACATTATCCTATTCAGAACTTGAAGCAATTTTCCATATCTTTGAGAAACTTGATGGTACAGAAGGTTTACTTATTGCAAGTAAAATTGCTGATAAAGTAGGTATTACACGTTCAGTAATCGTTAATGCATTACGTAAATTTGAAAGTGCAGGTGTTATTGAATCACGTTCTCTTGGTATGAAAGGAACATATATTAAAGTTTTAAATGATGCCCTTATTGATGAACTTAACAAACTTAGAAAATAATTTTTTCATTAAATATAAATAACATATATATATATAAATATAAGAAAGTACTCCCAAAGGAGTACTTTTTTATTTATGCAATTTTAAGTAAGGATACTTATAAGATTCAGAATAATTAGTAACATAAGATTTTAGGAATAACTTAATTTCTATATTAATACTATAAATTTTAGAAAGTTTATTTAATGTAGTATGTAATTAATACAAAAATTGAAATTTAGTAGACAAAAAAAATCATTTTGGTTATAATTAATTATAAATAATAGTTTAATTTTATGCTATAATAAATGAAATTATAGAAAAAGGGGCGTTACTTATGTACAATGAACTTATTTTATTCTTAGCCTATCTTAGAGATGCTAAGCACTCTTCTAAGAATACAATACAGTCTTATGAGCGTGACTTAAAGTATTTCTTTAAATTTTTAAACGATAATAATATTAATCAAATTAGGGCGATTAATAGTGAATGGATAGAGAAATACATAGAACATATGAAAGAAATTAGTAAATCTTCTTCTACTATTTCAAGAACGCTTGCTTCTATTAGAGCATTTTTCTTCTATTTAATTAAACAGGAAAAAGTTTACGAAAATCCTGCACTTATGATTGCTATGCCAAAAATACCTAAGAAAGTGCCTAAGATTTTATCAGAAAGTGAAATTGTACTCCTTCTAGAGCAGCCTCATACTACGGATATTAAGGGGATTCGTGATAAGGCTATGCTAGAACTTTTGTATGCAACGGGGATTAGGGTCTCTGAACTAATTACTTTAAAAGTAACAGATGTAAATGTGAATCAGGGATACATTCTTTGTCGTGATGAAAATAAAGAGCGTAGTATTCCAATAGGTAAACCTGCTATTACAGCACTTAAAAATTACTTAGGAGAAGTACGATATGCTATGATTCGCGATCAACAAGAGGCAGCACTTTTTGTGAATTGTAATGGGTTACCTTTAACAAGACAAGGTTTTTGGAAAATCTTAAAGAGCTATGCTAAAAGTGCTAATATCAGTACAGAAATTACGCCACATATGCTAAGACATTCTTTTGCAGCACATCTTATTCAACATGGTGCAAATTTAAAATCTGTACAGCAGATGCTAGGACATTCAGATATTTCTACAACACAAGTTTATACTCAAATTGCAAAATAAATAACATGAAAAGAATAACAGGACGAAAACCCTGTTATTTTTTTTTGTTTTGGTATACAATACAATTATAACCAAATACTTGAAAATGAATATAGAGGATGGTGAGCTTTTGAAAAGAGTAATTTGGATCGTATTAGATAGCGTTGGGATGGGTGAAATGCCTGATTCAGCATCATATGGAGATAAAGGTGTTAATACAATAGCACATGTTTATAAACATAATAATGGGCTTCAATTGCCAAACCTTACACAATTAGGTTTAGGTAATATAGAAGGTATGGAAGCTCTTGAAAAATGTGAAAGTCCAATAGGAACTTATGCAAGACTTGCAGAGTTATCTAGAGGTAAAGATACAACGACAGGACATTGGGAAATGATTGGTATTCATACAGAAGTGCCTTTCCCAACTTATCCAAATGGCTTCCCTAAAGAAATTATGGATGCCTTTGAAGAGAGAATTGGAACAAAAACTCTTGGAAACTGTACAGCATCTGGGACAGCTATTTTAGATGATCTAGGTGAAGAGCATATGAAAACAGGTTACCCAATTGTCTATACTTCAGCAGACAGTGTATTTCAAATTGCTGCTCATGAAGAGATTATTCCACTAGAAAGACTTTATGAAATGTGTGAGATTGCACGTGAACTCTTAAAAGGTGAACATGAAGTATCTCGAGTTATTGCAAGACCATTTGTAGGTCAGCCTGGTGCTTTTACGCGTACACCAAATAGACATGACTATGCGGTTATGCCTCCAAAAGAAAACCTATTAGTTTATGCAAAAGAAAAAGGATTAGATGTTATTGGAGTAGGTAAAATCTCTGATATTTTTGCAGGTGAAGGCATAACTTATGCAACTCATACAAAATCTAATGAAGATGGCATCAAAAAAACGATAGAACTTATTAAACAACCTAATCATGGTTTAATCTTTACAAACCTAGTAGATTTTGATATGAAATGGGGACATCGTAATGACCCTGTAAGCTATGGCAAAGGTTTAGAAGAATTTGATAGCTATCTACCACAAATTATAGAAGCTATGAACGAAGATGATCTACTTATTATTACAGCAGACCATGGCTGTGATCCAACAACACCTGGTACAGACCATACAAGAGAATATGTACCACTTATTGCTTATAGTAAAATGTTTAATGGTGCTAGAGATCTTGGCACTAGAAAGAGCTTTGCAGATATTGGACAAACAATCTGTGAGATTTTCGACTTACCAGCACTTAAAATAGGTGAAAGCTTTTACAAGCAAATGACTAAATAGTGGGGTGATGTAAGGTGAGAGTTTATGATATTATTGAAAAGAAAAAATTAGGTGAGGTTTTAACCGATAAGGAGATTGCCTTTGTGGTAGAAGGTTATACAGATGGTAGTATTCCTGATTATCAAATGTCAGCCCTTCTTATGGCAATTTACTTCCAAGGAATGAATGATAAAGAAACAGCACTCCTTACAGAATGTATGGCTAAAAGTGGTGAAATGTTGGATTTATCTGCTATTGAAGGTATTAAAGTAGATAAACATAGTACAGGTGGAGTAGGCGATACAACAACCATTGTACTTGCACCACTTGTAGCAGCAGCAGATGTACCAGTAGCTAAGATGTCAGGCAGAGGTCTTGGACATACAGGAGGTACCATTGATAAGCTAGAATCTTTCCCAGGTTTTAAGGTTGAATTACCACTTGAAGGATTTATTGAAAATGTCAATAAACATGGTGTAGCTGTTGTGGGTCAAACAGGTAATCTTGCTCCAGCAGATAAAAAGATTTATGCTTTACGTGATGTAACAGCCACTGTAGATAATGTATCCCTTATTGCAGCATCGATTATGTCTAAAAAAATTGCAGCAGGTTCAAATGCTATCGTACTAGATGTTAAATGTGGTAGTGGAGCTTTTATGAAGACTTTAGAAGATGCTAAAAAATTAGGTGATGCTATGGTGCGCATTGGTAAAGAAGTAGGCCGTAACACTATTGCTGTAGTAACAGATATGAACCAGCCTTTAGGAAATGCTATTGGAAATAGTCTTGAAATTATGGAAGCCATTGATACATTAAAGGGCAATGGACCAAGAGATCTAACAGAGCTTACACATACCTTAGCAGCTAATATGTTTGTGCTTGCAGGACGCGTGGCAACAGTTGAAGAAGGGTTAAACCTTGCAGATGAACTCATTGAATCTGGAAAAGCTATGGAAAAACTACGTGAATGGGTAGCTTCACAAGGTGGAGATGCACGCTCCGTAGATGACTATTCACTTCTACCAGCGGCAGCAAAACAAATGGATGTTGTACTTGAAGAAACAGGTTATGTAGCAGCCATTGATACAGAGATGATAGGGAAAGCGGCACTTGTGCTTGGAGCAGGTCGAGAAAACAAAGAAAGTATCATTGACTTAGGTGTAGGTCTTATAATGCATAAGAAAATAGGTGACAAAGTAACAAAAGGTGATGTTGTTGCAACACTTTATTATAGCGATAACTCTCATACAGAAGCAGCAATACGCTATATTAAAGACGCCTATACTTTTAGTACTGAATCTATTGAAAAACCACAACTTATCTATACAATCATTAGATAATATAAAAATAAGAGTCTTTATAAAAAGGCTCTTATTTTTATACTCTTATAAAGTTCTTATTTAATAAGTATATTTTGCTCAAAATAACAAATAATAGAAATAAATTTATAGGAGGTAGAACTATGTTGCGAAAAAAAATGATAGCAGTTATGCTCTTAATGATTGTATTAGTAACCAATGTTACAGTCTTCGCGGCTGAAGCTATGGCATCAGGTACAGGTATGGCAGAAACAGCTAGAAGCTATGTTCTTATGGAAGCGTCTAGCGGTAAAATTCTGCTTGAAAAAAATATGGATGAGGAAATTCCACCTGCAAGTATTACAAAGGTTATGACCCTTTTACTCATTCATGAAGCTATAGATGCAGGTAAAATCAACTGGGATGACAAAGTGACTGTAAGTAGTCATGCAGCCAGTATGGGAGGCTCTCAAATCTTTATGGAAGAGGGGGAAGAACAAACTGTTCGTGACCTTGTAAAGGCCATTGCTATTGCTTCTGCTAATGATGCAGCTGTTGCTATGGCTGAGTACATTGGCGGTAGTGAGAGTCAATTTGTAGATATGATGAATAAACGTGCTAGTGAGTTAGGCATGGAACATACTACATTTAAAAATGCATGTGGTCTTCATATAGATGGACATCTTTCCAGTGCACATGATGTGGCCCTTATGTCTAGAGCTCTTATTACAAAGTTCCCAGATATCTCAAAAACTCTTACCACATGGATGGATACCATTACACACCGTACACGTAAAGGAGAAACAGAGTTTGGCCTCACCAATACAAATAAAATGATTAAATGGTACAATGGTATTACAGGGCTTAAAACAGGTTATACACCACAGGCTAAGCACTGTGTAAGTGCTACAGCTACAAGGGATAATATGAACCTTATTGCAGTTGTTATGGGTTCTCAAGATGGTAAAATTCGTTTTAGAGAAGCGGCACAGCTTCTAGATTATGGTTTCGCTAATTATATGGTTAAAAAAGGGCCTGAAGTAGGCGAAATACTTGGAAATATGAAAATAAAAAAAGGTGATAAAGAGCTTGTAGAACTTACAATTGAAGAATCTATGGCTTTTGTTGTACCAAAAAGTAAGGATGAACAACAATTAACCTATGAAATAAAATATGACGAAGGTGTAAAAGCACCTGTCTATAAAAATCAAAAACTAGGTACTATTACCTATTATATGAATGGTGAACCTGTAGGCGAAGCCAATCTTGTAGCTGCTTATGATGTAGGTAAAGCTAAATTTAAAAATATGATTCCTTATATGTTTAGCAGATACTTTGATCTAGGAAAAGAATAAAGGATAGAAATAGGTTATAAGTTAAGGGTTTAACTTGTAACCTATTTTGTCTTTTTATGTTGCATTCTGGTAAGATAGTCGCTAAACTGTTAATAGACTTTAATAAATAAGGAGATTTAGCATGAGTGTAACATTTAAATTAGAAGATTTTGAAGGACCACTAGACTTACTACTCTATTTACTTGAAAAAAATAAGATGAGTATTTATGACATAGAGATTTCTTCTATTACAGATCAATACTTAGCCTATATAGAGACTTCAAATACGTTAGAACTTGAACAGATGAGTGAGTTTATTGTTATGGCAGCCACTTTGCTTTATATTAAGTCTAAAATGTTATTACCGAAGCCTCCTAAAAATGAAGAGTTAGTAGAAGACGATCCACGTGAAGAGCTGATTCGAAAATTATTAGAGTATAAGAAAATTAAGTACGTTTCTCATGAACTTAATGAAAGACAAAATCTATCTACGGATTATTGCTTTAGGAATGCAGAAAGTGCTGATGAGGTAGAATTACCACAGCCTTCTACAGAAGATGTGCTTATGGATGTTACACTTGAACAGCTTTATGAAACATTTCAGGCACTTCTTAAACAGAAACAGTTACTGGTACATCAAAAATCTAAAAAAATTGATTCATCTATCTTAAAGAAAGATTCTTTTACTATTGAGCAAAAGAGTTTATATATTTTAAATTTATTAGAGCTGAATGCACACATTTCATTCTTTAGTCTATGTACACCAGATATGCCTAAAGTGGAATGTATCGTAACCTTTATGTCTATTTTAGAGCTTATTCATAAGAAGCAAATACGTGTTGTGCAGGAGAAGCCTTTAGCAGATATTATGATTATGGGAGTGAAGGCGTATGCAAAAGACTGAACTTGAAAGCAAACTAGAATCTCTACTTTTTTTTGTAGGGGATAGTATTCCGAGTAGTAAATTATGTGAAGTATGTGAAACTGAAGAAATTACCATACATATGGCTATTTATAGATTAAATGAAATTTACAAAAAGTCTAATAGTGGTATAGAAATTATAGAAGTAGACAATGGTTATCAAATGTGTACGGTGCCTAAGAATATTGCTTATATTCAAAAGTATAAACAAAAACCAATTAAGAGGCTCTTAACGCAGGCACTTCTTGAAACATTGGCTATTGTAGCTTATTCACAGCCAATTACAAAAGCTCAAATTGAGGATATAAGAGGAGTAAGGTCTGAACATGCTGTCAGTAAACTTCTTGAATATGACCTTATTGAGGAAGTAGGTAGGCTTAATGTCATAGGACGACCTATTTTATTTGGAACGACTACAAGCTTTTTAAGACATTTTGGCTTCAAGACTATTGAAGAGCTTCCAAAGGTGAAAGAAGAGCTTATTGAACGTTTCAAAAAAGAGATTGAAGAAGAGATGAATTACATCTCAGAAGAGTAAAAGGACTCATTCACTTCTATGCATAAAATGATAAAGGATGAGGTATGCTGAATCATAGTATAGATGAAAGAATAAGGAGTGAATGCAATGAAGAAGAAATTTGGGATTAGCTTACTTATTACACTTTTATTAAGTAGCTCACTCTATGCAAGTGAAGTGCCTGGAACTATTTATTCTAAAGGGTCTGTTCTTATAGAAAAAGAGAGTAAGCGTGTGCTGTATGAAAAGAACGCTCATGAAAAAATGGCTATGGCCAGTACAACAAAAATTATGACATGTATCGTAGCTATTGAAGCTGGTAAATTGGATGAGATTGTAACGGTATCAGGAAAGGCTGCACGGGCGCCGAAAGTTAAGTTAAACTTAAAAACAGGTGAAAAACAGAAATTAGGTGATTTACTTTATTCCCTCATGCTTGAATCCCATAATGACACGGCTGTGGCTATAGCAGAGCATGTAGGTGGAAGTGTAGAAGAGTTCTGTGCTATGATGACTGAAAAAGCTAAAGCCATTGGGGCGGAAAATACTTGTTTTGAAACTCCTAATGGATTAGATGGACAGGCTCATTATTCCACGCCTTATGATATGGCACTTATTGCTGCCTATGCTTTAGATAACCCAGAGTTTGTAAAAATCATTAATACACCTCAAATTGAAATTCCAACTACCCAGGTAGAAGGAAGCAAAAAACATACACTGATTAATAAAAATCGTTTTCTATCACAGTATGAAGGTGCAGAAGGTGTGAAAACAGGCTATACCAGCAAGGCAGGACATTGCTTTGTAGGTGCTGTTAAAAAAGAGGATATGGAACTTATTGGTGTAGCATTAGGAGCTGGATGGGACTCAAAAGGTAAATCACGTAAATATACAGATGTGATTAAACTTATGAACTATGGCTATAATAACTATAAAAAGTATAAGGTGCTCGATAAGGGCGAAGAAAAAGGTAGTGTTAAAGTGACAAATGGTAAAGTGGAGGATGTTACACTTTATGTGGACGAAACCGTTATATTGCCACTTACCGAGCATGAAAAAGAAACAATTGAGCTTAAAAAGACTGTGACAGATGAGCTTCAGGCACCAATAGATGAGAATCAGGTTGTGGGAAAAGTAGAAGTTATCTGTGATGGAAAAGTGCTTAAGAAAGTGGATCTTCTTGCAGGTCAAAAAGTAGACAAAGCAAACTTACTAGACAAATTAAAAAGATTTTTTCAAAAGTGAAATAAAGAAAGGGTAGATTTATGCGATTACAAAAATATTTAGCTGGATGTGGTGTGGGATCAAGAAGAAAATGTGAGGCTTATATAGAAGAAGGGCGTGTCAAAGTTAATGGTATGGTCGTAACAGAGCAGGGTATACAAGTAGAAGAAGGTGATCAAGTAGAATTTGATGATAAACCTATTACAATGGAAGAAAAACTTGTTTACTATATTCTTAATAAACCAGTAGGCTATATTACATCTGTGTCTGATGAAAAGGATCGTGCAACTGTTCTTGATCTATTAAAGGATGTACCTTATCGTGTGTTTCCAGTAGGGAGATTAGATTATAATACAACAGGGCTCCTTCTTCTTACAAATGATGGGGAACTTACTTATAGTCTAACACATCCAAAACACCACGTAGATAAAACTTATGTTGTGAAAGTAAAAGGTGTTGTAAGGCCAGCAGCTATTCAAAAACTACAGCAAGGTGTGGTTATTGATGGGTATTTAACAGCACCGGCAAAAGCAAAGATTATAAGACAAACAGGTGCAACAACAACAATCAGTTTAACCATTCATGAAGGACGTAATAGACAAGTTAGAAAAATGTGTAGTGCTATAGGGTATGAAGTTTTAAGGCTGAATCGTGAATCTATAGGAAAGCTTACATTAGGTAATCTTGAAGTAGGTGCATACCGTGCATTAACAAAACAAGAAATTGAGTACTTAAAGGGGTTAGGACAATAAGATGCTTAGTAGAAATATGACAAAGAACGTGCACTTTTTTATTGAAAGTCATTTAAGTCAGTGGGGAAAAGAAAACTTAATAGCAATGGATGGAACTCTAGGGAATGGTTATGACCTAGAGTTTTTAAATAATCAAAAAGCAATTAGTACTATCTATGGATTTGATATACAGGCTCAGGCTTTAGAGAATAGTAAGACTAGAATTGGTGAAACTGAGAAGTGCATTTATTATATCCAAGATTCACATCATCATTTAGAGTGTTATATTGAAGGAGAAATAGACTTAGCACTCTTTAATTTAGGCTACTTGCCAGGAGCAGATAAGTCTATTGTCACAAGAGTAGATACGACCTTAGAAGCTATAGAAAAAACCATTGGGAAACTCTCAAATGGAGGTATGATGGTAGTAATGACCTATCCTGGACATGAAGAAGGAAGTAGAGAACACGAAGCAGTCAAAGATTATTTATCTGGTTTGCATAAGAAAAACCTTTCTATTCTGCAACTTAATGTGAATAACGTTATAAAGCCTTGTCCTAATTGTTTCTTAATTATCAACCAATTATATAAAATATAATAAAATTATGATGTTTTGTGTAAAAATATATTGTTTCTAACAATTTAATTTAGTATACTATAAATGGCAATTTTTACACTTTGTTTTAATCTATTTTTCTAATTGGAGGGTATCAGATGAGCACATTACAAAAATTATCTGAACTGGAAGCTCACAAAGTAGCTATTCTAAATGGCTATGATGAAGAAGCGAAAAAGGCAGCTTTAGATAAAGGTAAACTAACTGCCAGAGACAGGGTTACACATTTACTCGACGAGAATAGTTTCGTTGAAATTGGTACTTTCGTTACAAGTAAAACTTTTACTTGCAAAGGTCAGAAGGTTAACACCCCTGCTGACGGCGTAGTGTGTGGTTATGGAACCGTTGAGGGAAATCTTGTCTATGTTTATAGCCAAGATCCTACAGTGCTAGGCGGTGCTATTGGGGAAATGCATGCTAAGAAAATTGCAAAAACTTATGATGATGCAATTAAAATGGGAGCACCTGTTATTGGTTTTATTGATACAGTGGGTTTACGTTTGGAAGAAAGTATTGAAGCACTTAATGGCTATGGGATGATTTTTAACAAAATGAGTAAAGCATCAGGGGTAATTCCTCAAATTGCAGTTATATGTGGTGATTGTGCCGGAGGGGTATCCTTTGTTGCTGGGTTATCTGATTTTACATTCATGAGTACTAAAAATGGGAAAATGTATTTAAATAGTCCAAATACATTAGAAGATAAAAACGCATCTTTTGACCATGTAGCAACTGCAAATGTACACTTAAGAGAAAGTGGTCTAGCAGTATGGGGTGAAGAAAGTGAGCAAGTGCTGATAGGAAAGATAAGAGAACTTCTAACTTACTTACCACTTAATAGTGAACAAGAAACACCATGTTTAAATTGTATGGATGACCTTAATAGAGTAGATTCTAGTCTTAATGATTTTGATTTCGACGTAAGACAGATAAGCGAAATTATAGCTTCGATTGTAGATAATGGGATGTATTTTGAAGTAGGAGAGCATTATGGGGCAAAAGTGTTCACTGGTTTTGCAAGAATGAATGGTGCTACAGTAGGTTTTGTTGCTAATAAAGAAGAAGCTATGGATTTAGCAGCACTTCAGAAAACGACACAATTTGTAAGCTTCTGTGATGGTTTTAACATTCCAATTGTAACACTTACTAATATTAAATATATTGAGTCAACTGTAGAAACAGAAAGATTAGGTATTATCAAAGCTGCAAGTAAGCTTGCCTTTGCTTTTGCAAATGCCACAGTACCAAAAGTAAATGTTATTCTTAAAGAAGCTTATGGAACAGCTTATACGCTTATGAATAGTAAGCATATTGGTGCAGACTATGTCTATGCATGGCCAACAGCACAAGTTTCTACCATGAATAGTGAAAGTGCTGTAAAAATTATGTATGAAGAGGCACTACAAAATGCTGAAAATCCAGCTGATCTTATGCAAGAAAAGGTTAAAGCATATGAAGAAGAACATAGTAGTGTATATGCTGTAGCAGCACACGGTTATATTGATGATATTATTGAGCCGGCAGCAACAAGAAAACGTGTTATTGCTGCACTTGAAGTGCTCTATACCAAACAAGTTGCAAATCATTTAAAAAAGCACCCAACAGTATAAGGTAGGTGAATTTAATGAAAGTTAGTCTAAATTTTGGCGCGTTTGTAGATGGACTCAGTGTCTTTTTAATAGGAGTGGCCATGGTATTTGTGGTACTTTTTTTGCTAATCCTTTTAATCAAAGTTGTTGGATGGGCTGTAAGTACTATAGAAAATAAACAACATCCTGAAAAAGAAGTTAAAATCCCTATCAAGCAAGAAGAGATTAAACAAGAAGTGACTCCTATAATAGGAGATGATTTAGAGCTCGTAGCAGTTATTACAGCTACTATTGCAGCAAGCTTGGGGACAACATCAGATAGATTACAAGTACGTTCTTTAAGACAAGTAAATAGAAATAGAGCATAAATAAATTAAGGGAGGCAGTATGATGAGAAAATTTCAAGTAACAGTTAACGGTAATACATATGAGGTAGAAGTAGAAGAGTTAGGTGCTGTAGCATCAGCACCTTGCGTGGCACCAGTACAAGTGGCACAAGCTATGCCAAAGGTAGTAGCACCAGTGGCACCAGCACCAGTTGCTTCTACAGGAGCACATAAGGTAGTAGCACCTATGCCAGGTAAAATTGTAGATGTAAAAGTAAGTGTAGGGCAGACTATTAAAGAAGGAGATTTAGTAGCCATTTTAGAAGCTATGAAAATGGAAAATGAAATTTTCGCTTCTGCATCAGGTACAGTAGCATCTGTTAATACATCTGCAGGTAACATGGTAGAAGCAAATGATGTGATTATTTCTATCAACTAATCTTTTGGCCTAACTCTATAAAGGGGGAAACAAAAATGAATATAGGCAGTGTATTTTTAGATTCTGTCAAGGAGTTCTTTATGACTTCAGGACTTGCTCAACTCGATATTAAGTATGTTGCAATGATTCTGATTGCCTGTGGCTTACTTTACTTAGCTATTGCCAAAGGCTTTGAGCCACTTTTACTTATTCCTATTGCATTTGGGATGCTTCTTGTAAACTTACCAGGTGTAGGTATTACGAATCCGGGTATTATGAATGATGTTACAGGTAAAATTGAGCCAGGTGGACTTTTATACTATATAGGAATGGGAAAAGAATTAGGGATTTTCCCACCACTCATCTTTATTGGTGTAGGGGCAATGACAGATTTTGCACCTCTTATTGCTAATCCTAAAAGCTTACTTTTAGGAGCAGCAGCACAACTTGGTATTTTCGTAGCCTTCTTAGGAGCACTTCTTATTGGATTTAATGGTCCAGAAGCTGCATCTATCGGGATTATAGGAGGCGCAGATGGTCCAACATCTATCTTCCTTGCAACAAAATTGGCACCACATTTATTAGGAGCTATTGCAGTATCTGCTTACTCTTATATGGCACTTGTTCCGGTTATTCAGCCACCTATCATGAAGCTGCTTACAACAAAAGAACAACGCATGGTTAAAATGGAACAGTTAAGACCTGTATCCAAAACAGAAAAAATCATCTTTCCTATTGTTGTAACCATTGCAGTATCACTTATTTTACCATCAGCAGGCACACTTGTAGGAATGCTGATGTTTGGTAATCTTTTAAAAGAAGTTGCTTCTACAAATCGTCTTGCAGATGTAGCAAGTAATGCCATGATGTCCATTATTACTATTTTGCTTGGTATTTCAGTAGGAGCTTCAACAAGTGCAGAAAAATTCCTTAACTTTAAAACACTTGGTATTTTAGCACTTGGACTCTTCGCTTTTATAGTAGGAACAGCTGGTGGTGTACTCTTTGGTAAAGTGATGTACTATTTAAGTGGTAAGAAAATCAATCCACTTATTGGTGCAGCAGGTGTATCCGCTGTACCAATGGCAGCACGTGTTGTACAAAAAGTTGGTCAAGAGGAATGTCCAACAAACTTCTTACTCATGCATGCAATGGGACCAAATGTGGCAGGGGTTATTGGTTCAGCTATTGCAGCCGGTGTATTACTATCAATTTACGGTTAATAAGGGAGGCCTGTTTTTATGTCAGATCAAATTGTAAGACCTGTTAAAATAATGGATACAACACTTCGAGATGCACATCAGTCATTGATTGCAACAAGAATGACAACAGAAGAGATGCTACCTATTGCAGCTAAAATGGACCAAGCAGGTTTCTATGCAATGGAAGTATGGGGTGGTGCAACTTTTGATGCTTGCTTACGCTTTTTAAAAGAAGATCCATGGGAAAGACTTCGTAAAATTCGTAAAGAAGTTAAAAATACAAAACTACAGATGCTCTTTAGGGGACAAAATATTTTAGGGTATCGTCACTATGCTGATGACGTAGTAGAATACTTCGTTCAAAAAAGTATTGCAAATGGTATTGATATTATTCGTATTTTTGATGCGCTTAATGATATGCGTAACTTAGAGACAGCAGTACGTGCTTCACGTAAAGAAGGTGGGCATGCACAAGTAGCTATTTCTTATACACTTAGTGAAGTGCATACATTAGAGTATTACATAGAACTTGCAAAACGTATTGAAGACATGGGTGCCCATTCTATTTGTATTAAAGATATGGCGGGTCTTCTTGTACCTTATGAGGCAGAAAGGCTCGTTAAAGCATTAAAATCCCATACTAATCTTCCAATTCAGCTTCATACACATTATACAAGTGGCGTTGCTTCTATGACTTATCTTAAAGCTGTTGAAGCAGGATGTGATATTATTGATACAGCTATGAGCCCATTAGCTATGGGGACTTCTCAACCAGCAACGGAAGTACTTGTTGAAACATTCAAGGGTACGCCGTATGATACAGGTATTAACCAAGAGATTTTGAGCGAAATTACAGAGTATTTTAGACCAATGCGTGAAGAAGCTTTAGCAAGTGGGTTAATGAATACTAAAGTGCTTTCTGTAGATATTAATACACTTCGTTATCAAGTACCTGGTGGTATGCTTTCAAATCTTGTATCACAACTTAAAGGGCAAAATGCGGAAGACAAATACTATGATGTATTAAAAGAAATTCCTAGAGTAAGGGCTGACTTTGGTTATGTACCACTTGTTACACCAAGTAGTCAGATTGTAGGAACTCAAGCAGTACTTAATGTACTTGCAGGGGAAAGATACAAAATGGTATCTAAAGAATCAAAAGATATGGTAAGGGGGAAATATGGTAGTACGCCAGTACCAATCAAAGAAGAAATTGTTAAGAAAATTATAGGGGACGAAAAACCTATTACCTGCAGACCAGCAGATTTACTGCAGCCAGAGCTTAAAACACTTGAAAAAGAAATGGCTATGTATAAACAACAAGATGAAGATATTCTTTCTTATGCACTATTCCCACAAGTAGCTATGGACTTCTTTAAATATAGAGAGGCCAAGGAGAAAAAAGTGGATTTGGCAGTAGCAGACAAAAAAAATAAAGCTTACCCCGTATAATTTGTAAGTTATAGGTAGACTACAGAACGACATAAGCTGTTCTGTAGTCTTTTTATGTGATAAATAGTAAAATATCGTTGTCAAAATACAAATATATTATATAATGATACTAGATGTAATGATAAAGTTACGTGATTGAAAGGAAATGAGTAATGAATAACGATCTGATTCAGCGTATTAAAAAGAGTATGCCCAAGCTAAGTAAAGGGCAAAAATTAATCGCCAATTATATTTTAGAACATTATGAAAAGGCAGTATTCCTGACAGCAGCTAAACTTGGAACAATAGTGGGGGTAAGTGAATCAACCGTTGTAAGATTTGCAAATGAATTAGGTTACGATGGTTATCCTAAATTCCAAGAAGCTTTAGAAGAGCTTGTTAAGAGTAAACTAACAGCTATGCAACGTCTTGAAGTAACGACAGACCGTATTGATACAGAACATGTATTAAAGAGTGTGCTTCAAACAGACCAGGAAAAAATTGCTTATACAATTGAGCAAGTAGATGAACAAGTATTTGAACAAGCTATTGATAAAATCATTAATGCAGATACTATTTATATACTAGGGGTACGTAGTTGTGCGGGACTTGCAAGCTTTTTAGGATTTTACTTTAATATTATCTTCCCTAGAGTAAGAGTGATTAATACAAACAGTATTAGTGAAATTTTTGAGATTATTCATCATATTGGTAGCAATGATGTTATTATTGGGATCAGTTTTCCGCGCTATTCTAAGCGTATTTTAAAAGCCTTAGAATATGCACGTTCTAAAAAGGCCGGTGTTATTGCTATTACAGATAGCTATATTTCTCCTATTGCGCAGTATGCAGAGCAAACTTTAATAGGCCGTAGTGAGATGATTTCATTTGTAGACTCGCTAGTTGCACCTTTAAGTATTATTAATGCGATTATTGTAGCAGTAAGTTTACGTAAAAAAGATGAGATTTCCACAAATCTTGATAACCTAGAGACTGTTTGGATGGAATATGAAGTTTATGATGATACAAGAGAGATGAATAATTATAATCCTAATATGATGAACGGGATTAAGGAAAAATGTGATTAAAGAGAGGGATAAAATGAATATTGTTGCCATTCGTGGGGCTATTACAACAGAGAATACAAAAGAAGCTATGTTAGAAGCTTCTCAAGAGCTTTTAGAAGCTGTTTTAACAGCTAATCAAATAGATAAAAAAGATATTATACAAATTACCTTTACTTGTACAAAAGACTTGGATGCAGTTTATCCAGCAGTAGCAGCAAGAAATTTGGGGGTTACAGAAGCTGCTTTAATGTGCATGCAGGAAATGTATGTGAAAGGTTCACTTGAAAAATGTATCCGTATAGCTGTATTATGTCAGAGTGAGGCTTTAGTGCAACAGACAGTTTGTCATCAATATTTAAAAGGTGCTAAGAAGTTAAGACCAGACTTAGGTCGTTTTACGCTTGCAATTGATGGGCCGGCAGGTGCAGGGAAGAGTACTATTGCTAAGTGTTTAGCACAGAACCTACGTTGTACTTATATTGACACAGGAGCTATGTACCGTACGGTAGGGCTTTTCTGTATACAAAACAATATAGACTATACGAATGAAGATGCAGTAAATAGTGTACTTAGTCAAATAGGCATTGACATTATTTATGAAGACAATGCACAGAAGATTTACTTAAATGGAGTAGATGTAAGCACAGCTATTCGTACACAAGAAGTAGCAGCTGCAGCTTCTAAGGTAGCTACTTATAAAGAGGTAAGAGAAGCTTTAGTAGATATGCAAAGAAAACTCGCAGCAACGAAATCTGTTGTCATGGATGGGAGAGATATTGGAACAGTTGTACTGCCTCAGGCAACACTTAAAATCTTCTTGACTGCTTCTGCCGAAGAGCGTGCAAACAGACGACTTTTGGAATACGAGGCAAAAGGTATGGAAGTAGCTTATGATGTGCTTCTTAAAGAAATTCAAGAAAGAGATGATCAAGATGCTAATCGTGAGGTTTCACCACTTAAAAAAGCTGATGATGGTATCGAGATTGACACGACTTCACTTTCTATAGAGGAGATTATTGAGCGTATTGCACACCTTTTGCAAGAAAGACTATAGGAGTGTAACAAATGGAAATTATTTTAGCAAAAAGTGCAGGTTTTTGCTTTGGTGTACATCGTGCTGTAGATATGGCCTTTAAAACTGAAGAAGATAAGAAAACCTATACACTTGGACATATTATTCATAATGAAACGGTAACAAGAAAACTTAAACAAAAAGGTATAGAATCAGTAGAAGCCTTGGACAATACTCCAATGGAAAAAGTCATTATCAGGGCCCATGGTGTACCAGAAGCTGTTTATAAGGAAGCAGAATCAAAAAATATTGAAGTACTAGATGCAACTTGTCCTTATGTAACTAAAATTCATAGGCTAGTAAGTAGATATGAAAAAGAAGGTTATCGTATTATTGTAATCGGAGATGCTAAGCATCCTGAGATTATTGGGATTAATGGATGGACCAAAGAAGGTTGTATCATTTATAAAAATAAAGAAGATGTAGATTTTACAGAGCTTGACTTAAATAAGAAGTACTTAATTGTATCTCAGACAACTTATAAAAAAGAAGTTGTAGATGGAATTGTTAAGTTATTAGAAGAAGCAGGATATGATGTGAAGTTCATTAATACAATCTGTAATGCGACTTCTGAAAGGCAAGAAGAGGCCAAAGAGATTTCTAAAGAAGTAGATGCTATGATTGTAATTGGAAGTAGTTTTAGTTCTAATACACAAAAGCTCTTTGAAATATGTAAGTCTTATTGCCAAGATACTTATTGTATAGAAGAGGCTAAGGATCTTAATGCAGAATGGTTTAAATCCAAGAATAAAGTAGGTGTGACAGCAGGTGCATCTACACCTAAAGATGTAATTGAAGAAGTGTTAGAAGTACTTAAAGGTATGGATACCCAATAACCTATCTAGAAATTAAAATTAGCCCAAAGACTTTAAAGTCTTTGGGCTAATTTTTTTATAACTAATTTTAGAATTTCATCAAGAAATGGAGAGAGTGATTCTTGGTTATAGAGTGTATAAATTTGTTTTTGTTCATCTTCCCAATAAAGAGATTGATTAGACAGTTTAAGAGGTAAATAAAGAGCTTCTTGTTCAAGATAGCAGGTAGATTTAGTAGCTTTAGTACGCATAGAAGCAGGTAGAAGTTTAGCTAGAGATTTATGCATCAAGTTACCTTCTACAATATAGTAGTCACTAGGAGGAAGATAGGTTTTAAGTTTTAATGCTAAAGCATTAATAGATAAAGAGAAATGGTTAAGTGAAGCATCATACAGGCATTCATAATGATAGAGCTGATATTTGAAGGAATAAGGATAGATATAAGAAGGAGATAAATAGAAAGTTAAAGCTACTTCTTCAAAGGTATAATCTATAAGCTTGGCATGATTTAGTCTATCTAAAAATTTATAGAAGTGATAAATAGTCATCAGGCTTAAAAGTTCTTCCTTGTTATGTTCTGAAATCAGCGTACTATAGTTAATATGAGATGAAGTTAAGGTAAGTTTACAGAGTTTAGCAAGCTCTCGGCCTGAAGTTGTGAGGCTTCTGTTAAAACCTATGTCATTTTCTATAAGAGTTCTGGCACGTTTTGAAGATTTTAAATCTACTAGATGAAGAGTGGTAAGGGCTGAAGTATCTAGCCC
Source organism: Zhenhengia sp. (assembly GCF_046966505.1). Taxonomy (NCBI): domain Bacteria; kingdom Bacillati; phylum Bacillota; class Clostridia; order Lachnospirales; family Lachnospiraceae; genus Zhenhengia; species Zhenhengia sp. The sequence continues at coordinate 80,341 of NZ_JBKVCH010000001.1, read as the reverse complement.
ATAGATCTCTGCTCTTTGTAGAATAAAAGGCCATTCGAAGTGCTTGCCACCATAAGTGTAAATTTTTTCAAAGCGGATTACTTCCTTTAAAAAGGTTTCAATAAGAAGTGACTCATCTTCTAGAGTTTCTGTAATCCAGTGACAAGACTGATAAGTGTCATCTTTTTTAAAGGCAATGCCTATACAAACAATGGTATCATGAATTTTAGAAAGACCAGTTGTTTCCAAATCTAAATAGCAATGTGCAGGAGATTCTATACCGAAGTCTAAAGAGTGTGAATGAGTTATGTAAATCATAAGAAAACATCCTTTCTGTGTAATGTTATTTTAACAAATGTATTTCTAAAGGTTCAAGCCCTAAAAGCTATTTTTGTTTTTTGATTATATGTTAACATAAAAATAAAAAATAAAATTAGAAAATAATATAAAATGAATTTTATTTATACGTATAATTCATAAATAACTTTTGGTGCATTATATAATCTAAATAAAACTCTATTTTTTAATAAAAATTGTATTGAAATTGCAATTTAAAATTAGTATAATGTCAAATATAAATTAAAAACAAGGCGGAGTGATACTATGAAAACAAGAAAATTATTAGCAATAGCATTAGTAGCTATGATGGGCACTTTATCTTTTGTAGGATGCCAAAAAGCAGATGCTTCTTCAGATACAATTAAAATAGGAGGAAGCTTTGACCTAACAGGTGAAGCTGCACAATATGGAATTGCAACAAGTAATGGGGTAAAGCTTGCTATAGATGAATACAATGCAAATGGTGGAGTACTTGGTAAACAAATTGAATTTATATTAGAAGACAATAAAGCAAGTCAAGTAGATGCTACAAATGCTTTCAAAAAGTTAGTAGATAATAATAAAGTTATTGGTTTTATTGGTTCTGATATTAGTAGTACAACTGAAACGATTGCTAACTTAGCAGCAGAAAAAAATATACCAATGATTACACCAACAGGAACAAAACTTGGCATTACAACAATTGGTCCAAATATTTTTAGAGCATGCTATGTAGACCCTGCTCAAGGGGAACTTTTAGCTAAATTTGCAACAGAAGATTTAAAGGCTCAAACAGCAGCAGTTATGATTAACTCAGAACAGGACTATTCAACAGGCATTGCTGAAGCTTTTGAAGCAGCTTTCACAGCAGCTGGTGGAACCGTAGTAGAAAAAGTAAACTATGGAAAAAATGACGTAGACTTTAAACCAATCTTAGCAAATATTAAGAATGCTAATGCAGATGTTGTTGTTATTCCAGATTACTATGAAACTATTGCAACTATTACAACACAAGCAAGAGAAATCGGTATTACATCTACCTTTATTGGTGGAGATGGTTGGGATGGTGTAACTGAGAAAACAGTTAATAATCCAGAAGTTGTAGAAGGCAGCTATTTTGTTAACCATTATACAGTAGAAGATGATGCAGTAATTGTACAAGATTTCATTAGTAATTATAAAGCTACATATGATGCAGAGCCAAATGCTTTTGCAGCACTTGGATATGACGCAGCAAAAATCTTAATTGAGGCAATTAAAACTTGTGAAAGTACAGAAGCTGATGCTATTACCGCTGCAATGCAAAATACTTCTTTAGATTGTGTAACAGGTCATATTACTTTTGATGAGAATAGAAATCCAGTTAAATCTGTATCTGTTATTGAAATTAAAGAAGGTCAAAATACACTTTATAAAAAACTTGATGCAGTAAAATAATAAATAGAGCAGAAAACATTTATTCTCGGAGGCCTTGCCTCCGAGTAATTTTAAAGCTTTTATAGGATTTATGTAAAATCAGAGATAGAGGGGGATGAAGTATGGATTATGGAACATTATTGATGCAGCAGATACTTAATGGTTTACATATTGGGAGTATTTATGCACTTATTGCTTTAGGGTATACAATGGTATACGGCATCGTTAAACTCATTAACTTTGCTCATGGAGATATTATGATGGTAGGCGCTTATATTGCGTTTATGATGATTACTGTTTTTAATTTACCACTGCCAATAGCTATTATTATTTCAATGGCTAGCTGTGCACTTATTGGTATGGGTATTGAAAAAGTGGCTTATAAACCACTTAGAAATGCACCACGTATGTGGGTACTTATTACAGCGATAGGGGTAAGCTTCTTCTTAGAAACATTATTTACTATTTTGTTTGGGGCGAGTTCAAAACCATTCCCTACACTTTCACTTGCACCTATCCAAATTGGGGCACTTCAAATCAGTCAGATTATGATGATTTCAATAGGTCTTTCTGTATTTCTTATGATTGCACTAGAGCTATTTATTAAAAAGACAAAGCTTGGGAAAGCTATGCGTGCCGCTTCAGAAGATGCTAAAGCAGCAGCTTTAATGGGTATTTCTGTTAATAAAACCATTTCTATTGCTTTTGCTATTGGTTCAGCACTTGGGGCAATAGGAGGGATCCTTTTTGCTATGGCCTATCCCCAAATCAAACCCTTAATGGGAGTTATGCCAGGACTTAAAGCCTTTATTGCAGCAGTGCTTGGAGGAATTGGGATTTTACCAGGTGCTATGCTAGGAGGATTTTTACTTGGTATTATTGAAAGTATTACAAAAGGCTTTCTATCAGCTTTCTGGCCAGATGCTTCTTTATGGGCAGATGCTATTTTATTTTTAATCTTAATTTTAGTACTCTTACTAAAGCCAGCAGGTATTCTAGGTAAGAATGTACGAGAGAAAGTGTAGGTGATCAAGATGAAAAATAAAAACAAATCTTTAATTATTTTAGGAAGCCTTCTCCTTACTTATCTCTTTCTTATGATAGGTTTATCATTAGGTATGATTAACTCTTATTTTAGTGGTGTTATTGTAGCGATTTTAATCAATGTGATTATGGCCTCTTCTCTAACTCTCGTAACAGGCTACTTAGGTGAGCTTGTTCTAGGGCATGCAGGTTTTATGGCAGTAGGAGCCTATACATCGGCACTTATTACTATGAATTTGGACCTTCCTGCAGCCTTAGAATTTCCTATTGCACTTTTATGTGGAGGAGCATTTGCTGCTTTTATAGGCATTTTAATTGGAATTCCTGCACTTCGTTTAAGAGGGGATTATTTAGGCATTATTACATTAGGCTTTGGAGAAATCATTCGTATTGTGCTCAATAACCTTAAAGTCACTAATGGAGCCAAAGGTTTATCAGGTATACCTAGCTATAGTAATTTCACTGTAACTTTTTTCGTTACCATTGTGATTGTCACTGCATTTTATTTACTCATTAAATCTAGACATGGACGTGCTATTATTGCTATTCGTGAAAATGAGATTGCTACAGATTGTGTAGGAATTTGTACTTTCTACTATAAGACCTTTGCCTTTGCTATTGCAGCTTTCTTTACAGGTATTGGTGGTGGACTTTATGCCCACTACTTACAAGTATTAAGCCCAAGTAGTTTTGGTTTCCTTAATTCTATTGAATACTTAATCATTGTTGTATTAGGGGGCATGGGGAGCTTAAGTGGAACGATTATTGCAGCTATTGTATTAGGCGTATTAAATGAGGTTTTGCGTGCCTTTTCAGAATATCGTATGCTTATTTATTCTTTAGTACTTATTAGTATGATGGTATGTAAGGCAAAAGGGATTACAGTAGGACTTATTTTAGATAAATTGGGATTGAAAAATAAATTAAAGTTTAGAGGAAAACAAAATATAAGTATAGGGAAGGAGGAGTAATATGGCTTTATTAGAAGTACATAAAATGAGTGTTAACTTTGGCGGAATTAAACCAGTTAGTGAACTAGATTTGCAAATAGAAGAAGGGGAACTTATAGGGCTTATAGGACCTAATGGAGCAGGAAAAACAACTGTATTTAACTTACTTACAGGTGTTTATACGCCCACAGAAGGTTCTATCACATTTAATGGTGAACGTATTGACCGTTTAAAAACACATCAAATTGTAAAAAAAGGAATTACGCGTACTTTCCAGAATATTAGACTGTTTAAACAAATGACTGTTATTGATAATGTAAAAGTGGCTTTTAATAATAGGCTAAAGTATTCTCCTCTAGAAGGTATTTTACATTTACCACGGTACAAGAAGGAGGAAGCATGGCTTGAAGAAGAAGCTATGAAACTCCTTAAAATTTTTGAACTAGATAAATATGCCTATGAGCTCAGTATGAATTTACCTTATGGGAAACAACGTAAGCTTGAGATTGCCCGTGCCTTAGCAGGAAGCCCAAAACTTCTTTTATTAGATGAGCCTGCAGCAGGGATGAATCCTAATGAAACCAATGAATTGATGCAGACTATTAAACTTATCCGAGATCAGTTTAATATGACCATTTTGCTTATTGAACATGATATGGATTTAGTGATGTCTATTTGTGAAAGATTGGTTGTAATTGACTATGGTATGGTTATTGCAAGGGGTACACCAAGTGAAATTCAAAATAATGAGAAAGTAATAGGGGCTTATTTAGGCCAGGCTTAAGGAGGAAGCATATGTTAAAAGTAGAAAAACTTAACGTTCATTATGGCAATATACATGCCCTTAAAGAGATTTCATTTGAAGTTCCAAAAGGAGAAATTGTTACTTTAATTGGTGCGAATGGGGCAGGCAAAACATCTACACTCCAAGCGATTAGTGGGATGATTAAGGCAAGTTCAGGTACTATTACCTTAAAAGGAAAGCCTATTACTCATGAAGAAGCTCATAAACTTGTACCTCTTGGTATGGCACATGTACCAGAGGGAAGACGCGTTTTTGCTCAAATGAGCGTAGAAGAGAATCTTGAACTTGGAGCCTATACGATTAAAGATAAAAAGCAAATTGCTTCAGATATTGAAAAAATGTACAATAGGTTCCCAAGACTTAAAGAAAGACGTAAGCAGTTAGCGGGAACTATGAGTGGTGGAGAGCAGCAGATGTTAGCGATGGCAAGGGCGCTTATGTCCAGACCTGAAATTATCTTAATGGACGAACCTTCTATGGGGCTTGCACCTATTCTAGTCCAGGAGATTTTTGAGATTATTAAAGAAATTAATGCAGATGGTACAACTGTACTACTTGTTGAGCAAAATGCTAATAGGGCACTTCAAATTGCTCATCGTGCTTATGTACTTGAAACAGGAGAGATTGTATTAAGTGGAGAAGGGAAAGATCTACTTAGTAATGAACAAGTGAAAAAAGCTTATTTAGGAGCTTAAAAAGGATAAAAAGAGAAAAAATAAAGCGTAAGATTTATCTTACGCTTTATTTTTATTGAGAAATTCTATCTTTAAGCATACGTGGAAGAGATAAATCAAGATGCATTCCTTCACTTAAGGCTTTATAAGTTTCTAATGCTGAAGGATTGGGGGTGCCTTGACGAATGGCTTTAATAAGAATGTTCTTAGGTGTATGCTGCATATCGATAAATTCCATAACGTTTACTTTATAGCCCACACTTTCTAAGTAGAGGGAGCGCATACCATCTGTAATAAAGGAAGCTATTTTCTCTTTGAGAATACCATGTTTTAGAATAGGATCAAGAAGTGGGTTATGAATTTGGGTGTAACATTCGTGATGGCAACAAGGTACCGCGAGAATAACCTTTGCATCCCAGCCTACAGCTTTAGCAAGTGCTGCATCTGTAGCTGTATTACAGGCATGAAGGGATACGACCATATCAATCGTTTTATCTGTTGTATACTGGCCAATATCACCTACTTGGAACTTCAGATTTGTGTAACCAAGACTGTGGGCTAAATCATTACAAAAAGCAATAACATCTTCTTTAAGGTCAAGCCCGACAATTTCTACTTGTTTGCCACGAATATGGGTTAAATAATGATACATAGCAAAAGTTAAGTAGGATTTACCACAACCGAAGTCAATAATACGAATAAAGTCTTGATTAAGCGTTGACATAACAGATTCTATGGTTTCGAGATATTTATTAATCTGTTTATATTTATCGTATTTAGAAGGTTTAATCTGACCATCATTAGACATGAGCCCAAGGTGAATTAAAAACTCTTTCGAGCTTGCTTCATCTAAAATATACTGTTTTTGTCGGTTATGGCTAAGAGAAGTATCTTGTTTCTTGGTTGCAGCTTTACGTTTAATGTTAGCTTCCCCTTTTTTATTAATAAGTGCTTGATAGTCATAAGTTGTTGTGTAGAGCTGAAGTTGTTTGAAGTTCTGAGCGTTGTTTCTTAAAAAAGCTGCTACTTCACTAAGCTTACAGTTTTCATGATAAGCTTTATTATTTTTATAGAGTGTAAATTGGAGTAAAACTTCCGATTTAAGGAGAATACGTTTGCAGGTGATCTTTTCATATTGGTCTAATTTGATACGTGGATTGCTCCAAACAGCATCTATAAAAGTATTTTGCTCAAGGGATTCTTCCCATAAGCGTATTAATTTTTCCATAGTCTAACCTCGCTTATTTCTTAAGTATTTTTATCATACTATGAAAACAAGCTATGTGCAACGCCTGGCCTATGCTATAATGCCTTTTAGGAGGTGGCGAGATGTTCGAAAGAGACTGGGAGACCCTTAATGAAGACCAAAGGCTGGTTGTTAAAAATATAAAAGATTCACTACTTGTATTAGCACCAGCAGGTACAGGTAAAACGAAAGTTATTGCGATGCGTACGGCATATTTATTAAACCAGCAGGTTCCCCCTACATCTATTTTATGTCTGACTTTCACCAATAAGGCAGCAAGAGAGATGGAGGAGCGTATTGGCCTGTATGACAAGCACAATGTAAGACATTTAACCATCAGAACCTTTCATTCTTTCTGCTACTATCTTATCAATCAGGAGAAGCAAAATACACGTCTTGCTTTCCCATGTACCATTATTGATGAAAGTGATACACAAGATATATTAAAACGTATTATCTTTGCGCTGACCAAACAGGAAGAAAAGTATATGGGTAACATGACAAGTTTTATAGAAAATGTGAAGAAGTATCGCCTTAATTTTAGCTTTGATACAGAGCTTAAAGAGGAGAGATTGGTTAAGGCTTATCTTAAAGAGTATCCAAGTAAAGATCCTATTATTTTGCAATATGGTGCTAGGATATTAAGACTTTATGAGAAGTATTTAAAAGAAAATAATTGTGTAGACTTTATAGATCTTATTATAGAAGCCACTTATTTATTAGAAGACCCTGAAATTAGAGCAAAATGGCAGAAACGGTATCACTATATTCAAGTGGATGAAATGCAAGATACAAGTACAAGGGAGTATCATATTATTAAAGTGTTGGCTAAGGAGAACCATATCGCTTTATATGGAGACTTTAATCAGACGATATATGAGTGGCGTGGTTCTGCCCCTCAAACAATGATAGGAGACTATAAAGAAATCTTTAATCCTGTAGAGATTACCCTTAAAACCAATTATAGAAGCACACAGCTACTTCTTAAGGCGGCTAATAGCTTTATCCGTAACAGTAACCTATATCCGAGTTTATCTATACCTTATGCGAAGGAAATTGGCGAGCCTATAGAAGTTTTTTGTGGAGGAAGTCAAGAAGCAGAAATTCTCATGATTGCTAAATCTATTAGTGAGCATTATACAGCTGAACATAAGCAAATTGCTATTTTAACGCGTACCAATAGTTTAGCTAAGTCTATCTATAAAATGCTTGAGAAAAAAGGTATTCCTTGTATACGCGTAGAAGATATTAGGTTAATGCGTACAACAGAGGTAAAAGACCTTCTAGCTGTGATGAGTTATGCGATTAATTTACGCAATAGTTATGCACTAGAGAAAATCATTAAGCATCCTGTTATTCATATGGAGCAGTGGCTTATACAAGAACTTAAGAAAACTAAGTCTGGGTATATGTATTTACATGATTGGTTTCTAGCAGAAAATAATGATCCTTATCAGCCTCTTATAGAGGGATACATGCAAAATAAAATTGTTGTACTCGATGTAGAGAGTACAGGACTCGATACAACAAGTGATGACATTATTCAAATTGCGGCTATCTGTTATGGGAAAGATGGCGTAAAAGATCAGCTTGATGTACTCGTTAAGCCTACTAAGTCTGTAGGAGATTCTTATTATGTACATGGTTTTACAGATGACCAGCTAGAAAGAGAAGGTTTAGAAATTCCTCATGCATTAGATTTATTAGGTGATTTTATTAAAGATAAAATTGTAGTAGGTCATAATATTAAGTATGATTTATCCATTATAGAAAGTATGCTCTATCGTCATCATAAACAGTCTTTTGCTTACCCAGGAGTTTATGATACTTTAGACTTGGCTCATAAAATTTATCCATACTTACCTAATCATAAGCTAGGTACTTTGTCAGAACTGATCAAAACTCAAGCTAAGCCTAATCATAATGCACTACAGGATATACTAGCCACAAGTGAAGTACTTACTCATTTTATTAAAAAGCTTAATGAGAAAAAAGATGAACGCTATAGTTATTTAGAAGCCTATTATCCTTATGTACAAGGGGTAAAAGAGCAGGTGCAAAGTATGACCAAGGAAATACTTAAAAAACCTACTTATGAAGCTATTAGTTATTTAATGAATAGTTGTAACTATAAAAGTGCTTACAGTAAAGAAGCACTACAAAATTTAAGAGACTTTTATAAAATGGCGCAGCAACTTTATGAAGAGCATCTTTCGTATGAGGATAACATTATGAAGTTACTGACCTTTTCTGCTCTTCATGCCAGTGAAGTGGAGCAAAGCGCTTTATTTAAAGGAAAAATTCCAGTTATGACTTTGCATCAAGCAAAAGGATTAGAATTTGATTATGTGTATATGGCAGGATGTAATGAAGATATCTTTCCATCTAGAAGAAGTGTAAAAGAAGGGTATTTAGAAGAGGAAAAAAGGCTATTCTATGTAGGGATGACAAGAGCTAAGAAAAAGCTGTATTTAAGTTATCATACAGGGAAAAAAATGAGTTTTCTTGTAGAAGAAATAGGAGAAGGTTTTAAAAATTATAGGCAAGTGGCTTTAGACAAGGTATAATACAAGTAATACACTTAAGAGGAGGCCTTTATGGAACAAAATAACACACAAAATGATTTTACTATTGTACGTATGGACAAACAAAAACGTATAGCATTAGTTGCCCATGATAGTCGTAAGCAAGATATTATCAATTGGGTTACAGTTAATAAAGAAAAGTTAACAAAACATTTTTTATGTGGTACAGGTACGACAGCTAAACTACTAGCAGCTGCAACAGAATTACCTATTACTGCCTTTAATAGTGGTCCTTTAGGTGGTGATCAGCAAATCGGTTCACGCATCGTAGAGGGTAATATTGATTTTATGATTTTCTTCTGGGATCCACTTGCATCTCAGCCACATGACCCAGATGTTAAAGCTTTGCTTAGAATTGCTGCACTTTATGATATACCTGTAGCTACTAACCAATCTACAGCAGATTTCTTACTGACATCACCACTGATGGATCAAGAATACAACCGTAAAATTATTGATTACACAAAACGTATTCATAATCGTACAAAAGCTTTTGACAATAACGAACCGATGGCATAGAAAAAAATATTTAAAAAAAATTTTTAGCTGAAGTAACCGTTGTAAAATGAGTTATTTCAGCTTTTTTTGTGGAGGATTCTGGTAAGAAAAGGTTAGACAAAAAGGATCAAAGATGATATATTTTTAAAGCGACTACAGATACAATAATTAGTATCTAAAAGTAATAGCTGTGCTAGATATAGTACATAGAAGTAAAGCTATTATGGGAGATATTGGAGGGGTAAAACATGGAAGTTATTAAACGTGACGGACAAGAAGTAACTTTTGATGAGATGAAGATTTATACTGCTATTATGAAAGCTATGAAATATGGTAGCGGTATTGTAGATGAACATATAGCAAGAAAAATAGCTAATGAAATTAAAGAGGATTTCTCCAAAGTAGAAACAAAAGCAACGATATTTCAGATTGAAACAAGCGTTTATCTCAAGCTTATTGAAAATGGACATGAGTTAACTGCGAAATCTTATGAAGGGTATCGAGCTATTCAATCTTTCAAGAGAGAAACGAACACAACAGACCATAGCATTTTAGGGTTAATTGAACTGACAAATGAAGAAGTAATGAATGAAAACTCTAACAAAAATGCCATGATGGCCTCTACACAAAGGGACCTCATAGCAGGAGAAGTTTCAAAAGATATTTCTAGGAGAAAAAAACTACCAGCACGTATTGTGCAAGCACACGATGAAGGTATCCTCCATTTCCACGATATGGACTACTTTATGCAATCTATTTTTAACTGCTGCCTTATTAACATTAAAGACATGTTAGATAATGGTACAGTTATTAATAAGCGTATGATTGAAAGCCCTAAGAGCTTCCAAGTAGCATGTACGGTTATGACACAAATTATTGCGCAAGTAGCAAGTAGCCAATATGGTGGGCAATCAGTGGATATTAGACATCTTGGTAAATACTTAAGAAGAAGTAGAGATAAATACTATAACTTACTAAAAGATTCTATGGATAATCAAGAAGAGTTAAATGCAGTAGTAGAGCGTTTAACACGCAAAGAGCTTGAGTCAGGTGTACAAACTATCCAATATCAAATTAATACACTTATGACTACCAATGGTCAGAGCCCATTCGTAACATTATTCTTAAACATTGAAGAAGATGATGAGTATGTAGAAGAAGTATCTCTTATTGTCAAAGAGATTTTAAAACAACGTATAGAAGGTATTAAAAATGAAAGTGGTATTTATACCACACCAGCTTTCCCTAAACTGATTTATGTCCTTCATGAGCATAACTGCCTTGAGGGTGGTCAATATGATGAAGTAACAGAGATGGCTGTACAATGTAGTGCGAAACGCCTTTATCCAGATTACATATCTGCTAAAGAGATGAAGAAGATTTATGAAGGCAATGTATTCTCATGTATGGGATGCAGAAGTTTCTTATCTCCATGGAAAGATGATAAAGGTGAGTATAAATTTGAAGGTAGATTCAATCAAGGAGTAGTTAGTCTAAATTTACCACAAATTGGTATTATTGCTAATGGAGATGAAGAGAAGTTTTGGAAGCTTCTTGATAATCGATTAGATTTATGTTTTGAAGCACTTATGTGTAGGCATAATGCTTTAAAAGGAACACTTTCTGATGAAGCACCAATTCATTGGCAGCATGGAGCTATTGCACGCCTTAAACAAGGTGAAGTCATTGATCCGCTTCTCATGGATGGTTACTCTACTATTTCACTTGGTTATATTGGGCTTTATGAGGTCACTAAGGCAATGAAAGGGGTCTCACATGTAGAACCTGAAGGTGAGGCGTTTGCATTAAAAGTAATGCACCGTTTAAATGATGCTACAAAGAAATGGAAAGCAGAAACAGGACTAGGGTTTGGCCTTTACGGTAGCCCAGCTGAATCACTTTGCTACCGTTTTGCTAAAATTGATAAAGCTAAGTTTGGTGAAATTAAAGATATTACAGACAAAGGTTACTATACAAATAGTTACCATGTGGATGTAAGAGAGCCTATTGATGCTTTCTCAAAACTAAAATTTGAGAGTCAGTTCCAGCCTATTTCAAGTGGCGGATGTATTTCTTACATTGAGATTCCAAACATGATGCATAACCTTGAAGCACTTAGACAAATGATTACGTATATTTATCATAACATTCAGTATGCGGAATTTAATACGAAATCAGACTGTTGTCATGTATGTGGCTTTGAAGGAGAAATTAGTATTAACGATGCTTTAGAATGGGAGTGCCCAAGCTGTCATAATAAGGATCAAAGTAGAATGAATGTTATTAGAAGGACATGTGGCTATTTAGGGGATAACTACTGGAATAAAGGAAAGACTCAAGAGATTAAAAGTAGAGTACTTCATTTATAAGGGAGGAAGGATTATGCATTATGCTCAGATGCGCAAATATGATGTAGCTAACGGAATAGGCATACGAAGTACACTGTTTGTTTCAGGTTGTACACATCAGTGTCCTGGTTGTTTTAATACAGATTATAGAGAATTTGATTATGGTATGCCGTGGACAAAGGAAGCAGAAGATACTTTTTTAAGCTATATTGAAGATGAGAATGTACATGGTGTCACTATTCTAGGCGGTGAGCCTATGCAACAGACAAAAGATGATGACCTCCTAAATCTTTTAAGAAGGATTAAACAAGAGACTAATGAGACAATTTGGATTTATTCTGGTTATACTTATGAAGAGATTCTAAAAGAGCCTAAAAGACGCCAAATACTTGAATTATGTGATGTCTTAGTGGATGGTAGATTTGTAGAGGCTTTAAAAGACTTAAAACTTAGATTTAGAGGAAGTAGCAATCAAAATATTATTGATGTACAAGCTTCTTTAACGTCAGGTGAAAAGGTTTTATTGACATTTTAATGTTCCAAGAGGAGAGACAAAAGATGGATAATCGTATAATATATTTTGCAAAAGTAAAAGAGGATGCTATTATTCCAAGCAAGAGAGAAGAAGATGGTGCATTTGATATCTATGCTTGCTTTGAAGAAGACTTCATGATCATTGCACCACATGAGACAAAACTTATTCCAACAGGAATTGCTTCAGCTTTCTCATCTGATTATGTAGCTATTTTAAAAGAACGTGGTTCTAATGGAAGTAAAGGGATTGGTCAAAGAGCAGGTGTTATTGATTCTGGTTACCGCGGCGAATGGTTTGTACCTTTAACAAATCATAACACAGTACCTGTAGTTCTTTTAAAAGAAAGTTACGCAGGAGAGCAATCAGCTTTTGGTGAGGCTATTATTTATCCTTATGAAAAAGCTATGAGCCAGTGTATTCTCGTAGAGGTACCAAAAGTTAAAACGGCAGAAATTAGCTATGAAGCATTAATGCAATTTGAATCTGAACGTGGAACAGGTATGTTAGGTTCTTCAGGTAAATAAATAGAGAAAGCTCTTTTTTCCTAGGCATTAGGAAAAGGGAGCTTTTTTTGTTTTTTCAGTGATAAAAATCTACTTTATTATTGATTCAAGATAAAATCTTCCTAATAGTACATTTTAAATAATGAAAAGAATAGAGTTGATAAAAATAATTTTGAATATTGTAGAAAAATATATCAACATAAGATAAAATATAATTGTTAAAATAAGTAAATTGTACTACATATATAAAATAATTTAGTTTATAAGAGAGATAAAGAGGAGAAGGCCATGTATCTATACAAAATTCTTATAGTAGATGATGAAGAAGAAGTAAGAAGCAGTATTATGAGAAAGATGCAGTGGGAACAATTAGGCTATCAATTAGTAGGGGATGCAGAAAATGGAGAAGATGCATTAGAAAAAGTTAGAGGGTTAGAGCCAGACTTAGTATTAACAGATATTAAAATGCCTTATATGGATGGACTCACATTAACAAAATATATTAAAGAAGAAAGAAATAGTACAGAAATTGTTATTTTTTCCGGATTTGATGATTTTGAATATGCGCAGAAGGCGATTAAACTGGGTGTTATTGAATATATTTTAAAACCTGTTAATGTAGTTGAGTTAACAGAGATACTAAAAAAACTCAAGCTAAAAATGGATGAGCGCATTGCAGAAAAACGTAATATACAGGCCTTAAGACTAGATTACCAAAGGATGCTTCCTGTTCTAAAAGAACATTTTTTAGGGGATTTGGTACAAGGAAGATTAAATCATATAGCTATTTTAGAAGGTTTTAATCGGTTTAATCTATGTGTAAAGGATGGGCCAAGTTGGATTGTTGCTACAACACATATTGAGCTTCCAATGATTGAGCAAGATGAACAGAGGCTTAACTTACATGATGAAGTTGATTTAATTCCGCTTTCTGTAGAACAGATCATTTGTGAAAAGTTAATGGGGGATTTTCAGTTCGAAACTTTTGGAACAGCGACAGGTACATGTATCTTGTGCGCTATTCATACAAAACAGGAAATGGAAAGATTCATGAATAAGTTAAATCAAGTGTGCTTAGATTGTAAAAAGATTCTGGAGCTTAATGTTACTATAGGACTTGGAAAAGCTTATACCAAACAAGAGCTGATTAAAGATTCTTATGATGAAGCTAAGAGTGCTATAGGCTATAGAGCGACTATAGGAAGTGGTATGGTTATTTACATTAGTGATGTAGAGGTTATGCATGTAGGGGTTTTAAGATTTGATGAACAAAGTGAAGGAAAATTGATTCATGCTATTAAGTTTGGAGAGCGAGAAGAGATTATAGAAGTTATAGAAAGTCTCATGCACAAAATGAAAGCAGCTAAGGTACATACTAGTCAACATCAAGTTTATGTCATGGCGATTATTCATTCTATGATGGAAATGGCGCAGAAATATGAGTTAGATACGAATCAGATTTGGGGTAAAGAAGATTATTTTAAAGTTATGGGAAGGTTACTTACTATACAGAGCATGCAAAACTTCATTATCAATAGTGCCCTTTCTATTCATGAAAACCTTCATAAGGAACGTTACGATACGATGAAGCAACTCATAGTAGAAGCGAAAAAGTATATTACAGAACACTTTACTAATCCAGATTTATCTGTAGAGATGGTATGTGAGCATCTACATATTAGTCAGGCTTATTTTTCTACACTCTTTAAAAAAGAGACAGGACAGACATATATTAGTTATTTAACGGAACTTCGTCTTAATAAAGCTATTGAACTCCTTAATAAAACAGAAGATAAGACCTACATTATTGCGAATAAGGTAGGTTATACAGAGCCGAATTACTTTAGTTATGTCTTTAAAAAGAACTTTGGAATAGCACCTAGTCGTTATCAGCGCAGAGCTAATTCGAATAGGGGATGAAGCTATGCTAAAAAGAATAAATGAATGGTGGATGGAGATTTATCATCAACTTAGTTTAAGAAATATTGTATGGGTATCCTTTTCTGCTACAGCAGCTTTAGCCACTATTTTCATGGGACTGTCCTTTTATAGTAGGTTTTCTATGCAGCTTAATAATGAAATGCAGATGGAAAATCAGGCTTTAATCAATCAAGTGAATAATGCTGTCAATACTTATGTAAGAAATATGATGAAGCTTTCTGATACTTTATATTTTAAGGTCATTAAAGATCAGGACATACAATTAGTAGACTTTGATGAGACTTTTAGGCTATTTTATGAAACCAATAAAGACTATATTAAAAACATTGCTTTATTTAGCAAAGAAGGAGATCCCATTGTTCTAGCGCCAGCAGCTTCATTAAAGGAAGGTATTCATCCAGCCGAGCAAAAATGGTTTAAACGTGCGCTTGAAAAAAGTGAGAATATGCATTTTTCTACTTTACATATTCAAAATTTATTTAATGAAAATGAGGGTGAGTATGAATGGGTCATTTCATTAAGTAGAGCAGTGCAAATGACTTATGGGAGTGAAGTTAAACAGGGTGTTTTATTAATAGATATGGCTTATGATGGGATTAAACAATTGTTTAGTAATATTTCACTTGGGCAAGAAGGTTATGTCTATATGATGGATCAAACAGGTGCCATCATCTATCATCCTAAGCAGCAGTTATTAGCATCAGGTATCTATAAGGAAAATACACAAGCTGCCATGCATTATAATGATGGCATTTATAATGAAGTATTTGAAGGCAAACAAAGACAAGTCATTATTAAAACAGTAGGATATACAGGCTGGACTATAGAAGGTGTTATTTTCCCCAATGCAGTGAGTTTAAACAATAAGAAAAGTAACATCTTCTTTATTTTTCTATTTTTGTTTTTCACTATGGGCCTTGTACTTATTAATTCTATTATTTCGACAAAGGTATCTAAACCCATTAGAAATCTAGAAAAAGCCGTGAAAGAAGTTGAAATGGGAAAACTAGATACGTGTATTAAGGCAGAAGGATTTTATGAAGTACACCACCTGGGGCAATCCGTACATAAAATGGCTGAGCAAATTAAAAAGTTAATGGAGGATATAGTAAAAGAACATGAATCTAAGAGAAAGAGTGAACTAGACGCACTGCAATCACAAATTAACCCACACTTTTTATACAATACGCTAGATATTATTGTTTGGATGATTGAGAATGAAAGACAGCAGGATGCAGCTAAAGTGGTTACAGCTTTAGCCAGATTCTTTAGAATTAGCTTAAGTAAAGGCAAGCATATTATTTCTATTGCAGACGAAATTGAGCATGTGAGAAATTACTTAACTATACAGCAGCTTCGGTATAAAAATAAGTTTGAGTATGATATTGAGATAACAGAAGAAGCTAAGTCATTCGCAACAATCAAACTGATTATTCAGCCTCTCGTAGAAAATGCCATTTACCACGGTATGGTCTATATGGATGGGGATGGTCTTATTCGTGTACAAGCTTATGTAGAAGAAAGTGAAGTGTACATTACAGTAAGTGATAATGGACTTGGTATGACAAAGGAACGTATTAATCAATTATTAAAAGGTGAGATCCAATCTTCTAAAAGAGGATCAGGAATAGGTGTAAGTAATGTAAATGAGCGTATTAAACTCTATTTTGGGGAGGCTTATGGCATACAGATTGAATCTGAGCCAGATGAGGGAACCAAAATGATTGTACACCTTCCAAAGGTTATCTATGAAAAAGAAGAAAAGGGCGTGTAAAGGATGAAACATAAAAATGATATCTTATATATTTTAGCCTTTATTCTATTAGTCATGCTTTATCTTATTTCTTCAACAGATTTGTTTTATAAAGAACAAGAAACGGATATATATCAAATCTCTGTTATTTTAAATGAAACAAGTGATGCTATTTTTGAAAATATTAAATTAGGTATGAAGCAAGTGGATAAGGAGTGGACTACAGAAGTCAATATAGTGACTTTATATGAGGCTAATCATGCAGAGCAGCAAATGAAACTGGTAGAAAGGGAAGTTGCCAATGGTGCAGAAGTTATTATTTTGTTTCCTGTAGATGCAGAGTTAACCAAGGAATATTTAATACAGGAAAACTGGAATATTCCTATTATTTGTGTAGGAACTTATTTGCCAGAACAGGTAGTAGATGTATGGATACATGGTGATGAACTAGCAAGGGTACAAGAACTTGGTAGAAAGATTATTGAAGATAACTTGCGATTTATTTATACCATTGCACCTAGAATTGAAAGAAGCAATGTAAATCAGAGGTTAAAGGGGCTAAAAGAGGTATTAGAAGAAAATAATGTAGGAGTTGAATGTCTTTACTATGAAACAGAAGAAGAGCTCGTTACCTTACTTAGAGAACTGAACGAGAAGGGGATCGAGACTGGACTAGTGACCTTAGATACTATGACTTTAAACTTGTTGATGACTCAGTATAGAACACTAGAGGAGCAGAATTTATACATTTATGGAATAGGTTATACGAGTAGCCTTTTAAGTGATTTAGAGAAAGGACTTATTCAAGCACTTTCTATACATAATGACTACGATTTAGGGTACTTAAGTTTAGCTTCAGCAGTGGCTTTATTACAACATGAAAAAGTAGCTTATGACCAAAAGGTTATAGGGGGGCTTATTACAAAAGATAATATCTATGGAACGTTCTATGAAAAAATATTATTTCCTATTCACTAATAAGGAGATGTGGGATGAATCAAAAGAAAAGATATTTATTGATTATTACTATAGTATTCGTTTGTTTTCTACTCTTTAAAAATTACATAAATACTGACTTAAAGCATGAAGAAAATAAAGTTGTTAAGATAGGGGTATGTACATATAAGGCTAGTGATACGTTTATTGCTTCTATTGTTACAGAACTTGAAAAAATTATAAAGGAAGAAGAGCAACTTAGAGAGACTACGATTAAATTAGATATTTCAGATGCTAAAGAAAGCCAGTTAACTCAGAATGAACAAGTGCAAAAATACATTGCATTAGATTATGACGTTATCTGTGTTAATATCGTAGATCGAACGAGTGCCGCTAGTCTAATTGATCAAGCAGCAAGCGCACAAATCCCACTTGTATTTTTTAATAGACAACCTGTAGAGGAAGATATGTATCGAAGTGATAGTGTCTACTATATTGGCTCTAATGCAAAAGAGTCAGCCATTATGCAAGGTGAACTTATTATAGAAGCTTATAAACAAAATCCAGAGCTTATAGATAAAAATCAAAATGGGATTATTGAGTATGCTATTTTAGAAGGTGAAGCAGGGCATCAGGATACTGTTATTCGTACAGAATATGCCATTAAGACACTGGAAGAAAAAGGGCTAGAATTAAAAAGAGTAGCAGGATGGTGTGCTAATTTTGATAGAAATCAAGCTGCTGCATTAGTCGAACAATGGTTAAGTCATGAACAAGAAGAAATAGAACTTATTTTGTCCAATAATGATGATATGGCATTAGGTGCAGCAGATGCCATTGAAAAGTTAGAAGGAGAAAGTATTGCTATTGTGGGAATTGATGGAACACCACAAGGTAGAGAGGCTGTAGATAAAGGCACTTTACTAGGTACTGTTGTGTCAGATCAAAAACTTTATGCAAGACAAATTTTTACACTATGTGATGCACTTATTAAAGGTGAGGAATTTGTAGACCAGCTCGAGTTAGAAGATAACAAGTATATGTGGATGCCGTGGGGAAAATATATCTAAGATTTTTATAGATAGATAAAAGAAAATCTCATGTAAAAGAAAATTTAATAAAGGTATAATAAACACATCAATAAGGTTATTAAAGATGTGTTTATTATTTTGGAGGGGATCATATGAAAAAGAAATGGATAGGAATGGTAGTAGGAGCAACGATGATGGCAATGTCATTAACAGGATGTAGCGAGGCACCTACGACACCAAGTGAACCAGAGACATCAACAAGTAGTGAAAAGCCAGCTGAAGAGACTAAGGAACCCGAAAAGGTTGAAACAGATACAGCCGAAGCACAGAAAGAAGAGATTACAATGGGTATCCTCATTTATAAATATGATGATACTTATATCTCTACAGTACGTTCTGCCATTGAAAAATATGCAAAAGAGGCAAATGTAGCTATTACATTAGATATGCAGGATGCACAAGGTGACCAAGCCAAACAAAATGACCAATTAGATGTTTTAATTGAAAAAGGTGTTGATGTATTAGCTATTAATGCAGTAGACACAGGATCTGCACAAGGACTTGCAGATAAAGCAAAAGCTGCAGGCATTCCAGCTGTATTCTTTAACAGGGAGCCAGATGCTTCTGTTATTCAATCTTGTGAAGGGATTTTTATTGGAACAACAGCCTCAGAAGCAGGTGTAATGCAAGGTGATATCTTATCACAAATGTGGAAAGAACACCCAGAGTATGACCTTAATGGAGATGGTAAAGTTCAATACCTAGTCTTTAAAGGAGAACCTGGTAACCCAGAAGCCGAAGCACGTACTTCTTATGCTGTTTCTCAAGCCGAAGCTAATGGCTTAATTATGGAAAATGTCAATGGTGATCCTATTGTAGCAAACTGGGCAACAGACCAAGCGCAAACAGCTATGGAAGCTGTCTTAGCAGCCCATGATGGAGAGATTGAAGCAGTATTTTGTAATAACGATGATATGGCACTTGGTGTTGTTGCAGCCCTTAATGGTTCTGATTATAACTTATCAGCAGATGGTGAAAAATGGATTCCTGTTTTAGGTGTTGATGCAACAGATGCAGGTGTTGAAGCTATTAATTCAGGTAAAATGGCAGCAACAGTTAAACAAGATGGTGATGCAATGGGTAAAGCTATTGTAGCTATTGCAACAAATGTAGCTTTAGATAAAGACTACTTAGAAGGTACAGACTATACATTAGCAGAAGATGGTATTTCTGTACGTATTCCTTATTCAACTGTTCAATAAATCGTAAAATACTAAAATAGGGGAGTATCTTTAAATAGATCAAGTTATTTAAGGATACTCCTTTTATGAAAAGAGAGGAAGAAAAGGGGGGAATGCTATGGGCACAGAGTATGTGTTAGAGATGGAAGGAATTGAGAAGAAGTTTCCTGGTGTTAAAGCATTAGATGGTGCACAGTTAATGCTACGTAAGGGCACAGTACATTCTTTAATGGGTGAGAATGGAGCCGGAAAAAGTACACTGATGAAGTGTTTGTTTGGGATTTATCAAGAGGATGCAGGAAGCATCAAAATAGAAGGAACAGAGATTAGGTTTGATAATCCCAAACAAGCCTTAGATCATGGTGTAGCTATGGTACATCAAGAACTGAACCAAGTACTAAGAAGAAGTGTTATGGAAAATATATGGCTAGGACGTTTTCCTAAAAAAATGGGGTTTATTGATCATGAAAAGATGTATGAAGATACTTTAGAAGTTTTTAAGGATCTGAATATAGAAGTAGATCCTAAAATGCTCATTGGTAAACTATCTGTTTCTCAAAGACAGATGGTAGAAATAGCGAAAGCCGTTTCATATAATGCCAAGATATTAGTATTAGATGAGCCTACATCTTCTTTAACTAAGCAAGAGGTAGAGCATTTATTTGGCATTATTAATAGACTACGTCAACGAGGTGTAGGCATGATTTACATTTCTCATAAAATGGAGGAAATTCTTCAAATATCAGATGATGTAACAGTCATGAGAGATGGTAAATGGATTGCCACCAAACAGGCAAAAGATTTGACAACAGATGAAATTATAAAGCTAATGGTAGGACGTAGTTTAACAAATCGTTTCCCACCTAAGACGAATGAAATAGGAGATGTGTTATTAGAGGTAAAAGGGTTAACAGGAAAGTACATGCCAACTTGTATGGATGTTTCATTTAACTTACATAAAGGTGAAATTCTAGGTATAGCAGGGCTGGTCGGCTCTAAACGTACAGAATTACTTGAAACACTTTTTGGAACAGCTCATAAGGAAAAAGGAGAAGCCATTCTGCATGGTAAGCCTATACAAAATAGAAATGCCAAAGAGGCCATTAAAAATGGTTTTGCTTTATTAACAGAGGAAAGACGTGCAACAGGGATTATTCCACTTCAAAGCATTACATTTAATTCTGTATTAGCTAATTTAGCAGCTTATAAAAAAAGAGGCTTTTTATCTGATAAGAAGATGGAAGAAGATACAACATGGGTTATTGATAGTATGAAAGTGAAGACACCTTCTTCTAAAACACATATTAAATCTTTATCAGGTGGTAATCAGCAAAAGGTTATTATAGGGAGATGGTTACTCACTAGCCCAGAAGTACTTCTTTTAGATGAGCCGACCCGAGGAATTGATGTAGGAGCAAAATATGAAATTTATCAGCTTATTATTGATTTAGCTAATAAAGGAAAAGGTATTGTAATGGTTTCTTCTGAAATGCCAGAGCTTATTGGAATCTGTGATCGTATTCTTGTTATGAGTAATGGAAAGGTGGCAGGTATTTTAGATATGAAAAAAGACTATGCGGGGAATGCGCAAGAAGAAATTATGCGATTAGCTGCAAAATATATTTAACTAGGAGGGGGATCAAATGGGAGAAACAAAAACACGTAAATGGGATAAAGAAAGAATCAATGAGTTTTTATTAAACTATGCACTCTATATTATTTTAGGGATTATGATTATTGTCGTTATTTGTATTAATCCTAAATTCTTATCTGTTTCTAACTTTATTAAGATTTTAACACAAGCATCTACGAGAGGTATTTTGGCTTTAGGTGTTGCCGGAATGATTGTACTTGCTGGAACAGACCTTTCAGCAGGACGTATTTTAGGATGCTGTGCAGCAGTATCTGCTTCATTAGTACAGTCTGTGACTTATGCGTCAAGGATGTATCCTGGTATTACAGAGGATTTACCACTTATTCTTCCCTTACTAGCAAGTATAACCATTGGTGTAATCTTCTGTATGATCAATGGATTTGGTGTAGCAAAGCTTAAACTACATGCTTTCATTGTTTCTTTAGGTACACAGCTTATTGCTTTTGGTTGTACCTGTATCTACATTGATAGTCAAGAAGGCGGGGCTCAGGCTATTTCTAGCTTTAACGAAAAATTTATTAATTTTGTAAATGGCTCTTTTCCTATTGGCAATTTTAAATTACCTTATTTAATTTGTTACTTTGCTATTGCTGCAGTTGTTGTATGGATTATTTGGAATAAGACAACACTCGGTAAAAATATGTTTGCTATCGGTGGGAATATGGAAGCAGCAGCTGTATCAGGTGTCAATATCTCTAGAAGTATTATGGGGGTTTATTTAGTAGCTGGTGTTTTGTATGGTATTGCAGCTTTTCTTGAAGCTGGACGTATCCAATCTGTTAATACAGGGACAGGACTTAACTATGACTTAGATGCCATTTCAGGGTGTGTTATCGGTGGTGTTTCTTTTGCAGGTGGTGTTGGAACTATTCCAGGGGTTATCATTGGCGTTATTATTCTTCAAGTAATCAACTACAGCTTAAACTTTTTAGGCGTTAACCCCTATCTACAGTATATTATTAAAGGCCTTATCATTATTTTAGCTGTTTCAATTGACGTAAGAAAATATATTGCTAAAAAATAAGTAGGAAATAGGAGTGCATAAAAGTATGGATGATGAACAAAAAGTAAAGGCAGAAGCAGAACAAGAAGAAAATCAAGAGCTGCCTAATACAACACTTATGTCTATGAAAGAAAATGTATATGATCATCTCAATGTTTCTTTAAAAACGATGAATAGGGTTATTGCTTTATTGGTTATTGCTATTATTGTGTTTACAACTTTTGGTATTTGGCAAGCTCATATTAAATAAGTAAAAAATCCTCGTAGTAAAAGAACTACGAGGATTTTTATTTGAAATACTTACTTAAATGGTTGTTCCGAAAAATATAAAAGTTTAAGAATGTTTTCCTATAATTTTATAGAAGTAGTAGGATGGAAGAGCTAAAATAAATATAGAATTTTATTTGTTTTTAATGGGAGGTGAGTTAAATAGTAAGCATAGACAATATAAATTTATGCAAACTAGAGTTTTGTGCCAATTATATTTATGATGAACATTTTCATGATGAATATGAAATAAATTATGTCAATTTAGGAAGATGTATCATGACTGCAGAAGATAAGAATGTTGCGCTTAGACAAGGGGAGTGTATTATTATACCTCCTTCTTATCGGCATAGTTTTATGGTAGATGGTATGCAAAAGTGTCAAATTACACAATTTGGTTTTAAGTTATTAGAAGTAAACGAAAAGCTGGATTGTCTCATATTGTTTAAAAGTAAACAGCCTTATTTTAAGATTACCAACTGTACAGATGTTCTAGAGAATATGAATAATCTGTATACATACTCTAACTACAGCAGTTATGCCGAATATAATAAACTTTTATTTAATATGGAGGTACAAAAGCTTTTTATTCTTTTATCCATGCATATAGACAGAATGCGTTTAATTAAACAAAAGTGTGAAAATAACCTCTTAGAAGCAGTCCTATCTTATATGGATGACCACTATGAACAAGATATTCATATAGAGGCGTTAGCTAGGACTTATAAAATAAGTTCACGATATTTAAGAAGACTTTTTATGGAGCAGGTTGGTTTTAGTGCCGTTGAATATATGACTATGCTTAGGATAGAAAGAGCTAAGGATTTATTAAAAAATACGTCAGTATCTATTTCAGATATTGCCATGAATGTGGGATATAACAGCTTTCAATATTTTAGTCTAATTTTTAAAAAGAAAACAGGTGTTTCACCAAAGGATTTTAGGAATCAATATAGGATGAAATAAGGTAAAGTATAAAAGGAGATATAAAATGATTAGAAAAGCAGATTTTATAAATAAAGTATGGCAAACGCCTCTTTTACCGCCTATTCCAGCCCAGCTAGAGGGGAGTTCATGTAGTAGCCTATGTTTGACCAATCGTATAAAGAATGAATGGCAATTTTTATTTGAGGAAATCAAAGATATTCCTTCACCTTTTGCTAAAAATCAAGATTATGATTTTAATACAGTTGATGAAATAAAATGGGACGAGATTATTGTACCAAGTTCTTTGATAATGCAGGGATATGATATTCAAAATAATGTGGAGTATTACTATAGACGAAAAATTACTATTCCAAAAGAATATGCTCAAAATAGAGTCTTCTTAAGATTTGAAGGCGTCTATTCCAATGCACGTATATGGGTCAATAATCAATATATCAAAACACATGTAGGCGGCTTTACTTCATGGGATTGTGATATTACAGCACTTGCACAGGAAGAAGAAGTAACGCTTATTGTAGGTGTCGCAGATATAGAAGGAGACCATCCTGGCGTATGGAATCCAAATGGGCAGGTGATTAGTGACTCTGCTTGGGCAAGTTATTATGCACATCATAATATTGGAGGCATCCTGCGCGATATTACACTTTATGCACTGCCTAAAAACTACATTGCAAGAACACATATAGATACTATTCTTGATGATGCGTATAACGATGCTGTTTTAAAGATTGATTTACAGTTATATACAAATAATGAGCCTATACAAATAAAGGCTGAATTATTAGATGAGCATAATCAGCTTATGGTAAGTGAAATTCATTCTATTGACTTAAGCTATTTAGATACATGGATCTTCCCAAAAGATCAACTTATAATGCACCCAGATGAAAATTGGAAAGCAGAAAATCAAGAAGCTTATGAGAATGATAGAAAGTTTGAGGCACGCTATATTGACCAGTATTCAGATAAACCGTATGAATGTAATACTTATTCTGTATGCCTTGAGATGGATGTAGAGGGAGCAAAATTATGGGATGCGGAACATCCACATTTATATAAAGTGAAAATATCCTTATGGGATGGTCATGTAATGCTTCAGGAGAATCATCATAAAGTTGGGTTTAGACAAATTTGTTATGGGGGCATGCGTCATACAGATGCCAATAAAGTTTATATCAATGGACATGAGATTAAATTACGTGGTGTATGTAGACATGATGTTTCTCATTTATATGGTAGATCTTTGACTAAGGAAGATATAAGAAATGAAATCCTTGCTTATAAGAAAAATAACATTAATCATATTAGAACCTCTCATTATCCAGCCTCACAGTATTTATTAGACGTATGTGATGAGCTAGGCATTTATGTAGAGCAAGAGAATTCAGCATGCTTTAAAGGAGACAATGGTTATGATATTTATAATCCACCGCAAGACTTTGTAAATAGCTTTGCTGAAATGATAGAAAGTAGCAGAAATCATCCATCTGTTATCATCTGGTCCTTAGCCAATGAGTCAGGCTTTGAACGTACTTATGCATTTAGAACAGAGTATGACTATGTTAAGATAGAAGACCCAACAAGACCGGTTATATTTAGCTATCCTTATACAGTTAAGTCAAATCCGGTGCCATATGACCTTTATAGTCAGCACTATGCATCGGTAACAGGTTTGTTAGGGAATGATAAGATGCCTATATTACATGATGAATTTGCACATGTAGCTTGTTATAACCTAGAAGACTTGATACGTGATAACAGCTGCCGTGAGGCTTGGGGAGAAAGTATTAAGAAAGGTTGGGAAAATATATTTAAAACAGATGGTGCCCTTGGATGTGCTATATGGGGAGGGATTGATGATGTGTTTTATATACCAGAGGGTACAAGTGAGTCACATCAGCATCATTCAAAAGGTAAAGCTGCAGGATATGGTGAATGGGGAGCTGTACTTGATGCTTATAAACGAGAGAAGCCAGAAGCTTATTTAACTAAAAAAGCCTTTTCACCTATACGCCTTGATGCAGATAGAAGTACTTTGGGTAAGGATATTATACTTTATTTAAGAAATTGGTTTGATCATACTTCCTTAAAAGAAGTAAAGATGATTTGTACAGATGAAAAGGGAGATCTACTTTATGATGGCTTTATTCAGGAAGATATTCCCCCTCACCAAGATGGTGTTATTAAGCTATTAGGGGCTAATGTTCAAGGCAATAGCATAAATGTAAGCTTTTATTATAACGATCTCTTAATTGATGCATATCATTTAACACAAGTAGTATCAGTAGATTCTTTAACAGAAATAAGTTTAAAACAATCCTTTGAGATAGTAGAAAATAGGGACAAGGTTAGTATAAATACACCTTCTGCCTCTCTATACTTTGATAAGCATACAGGCAAGGCTTCTTACTGTAAATCAGGGCAAATGGACCCTGCGGTAACTGGACCTTACCTCTATATGAATGAACAAGAGGTAGCAGTAGTGCAAACGGAAGAGGTTATATACCAAATAGAAAATGGATTAGCTGTTATGACGCTGCGTGAAAGATATGATAACCTGTCAGGAGCTTATATTAAAATGATTTTTGACGGGGTGGATCTACATACTTTTATAAGTATCCTAGATGATGATACAAAGCTAGAGCAAGTGGAGCAGCTTGGCGTAAGATATAGATTGCTTGATAAGGTTGAGGCTATTTCATGGCATCGTAAGGGACTGTACTGCACTTATCCTGAACATCATATTGGAAGAAATGAAGGGACTGCTTATTTAAGAAGGTGTAATAGTGATATGCTTAAAGATGAGTATGGTGTAAAACCTGAATGGTGCTGGGAACAGGATATGGCAAATTATTTCCTATTTGAGGATAATAGTAAGGGAATCACCAATGATTTTAGAACAAGACGTAATCATATTCAGGATTATACTGTTCATTTTGTAGATGGTAGTAACTTATGTGTAACACCAATAAATAGTCATCTAGGAGCATTCGTAGAATATGATACGATAAATGAAAAATTAATACCTCACTTACAAATAGCACTTGGAGATTATTATCCAAAATTGGCATGGGGAAATTATTGTGGTGAGCCGTTAGACATTCCGCAGGAAAACACACTAGATTTCAAGCTTGTTCTTTGCAATCTATAAGAGGCATAGAAGATAATGAATAATAAAAAATATAGATTAATACTCCTTATACAATTCATTATTATTTTACTATCCGGTATTTTTTCAAGTGATACTTGGTATGCCATAGGTGTTTCTATTATAGGTGTGGTATTTAATTTCCTTGTATCTTTGAATAACCCAGTAGGATTCTTATTTGGATTTGTCTATGCCATTACAAATGGAATACTAGCTTATAATGGACAGATTTATGCCACTTTTATATTTATGCTCTTTTTACAGGCACCAATGGCCCTATATAGCTTTATAAGTTGGAGAAAAAAGAAGGAAAGTACAGAAGCTATTATGAAGAAAATGTCTTTTAGGCAAAATAGTATGTTAGGGTTTGCAATGATTGCCCTAGGCATTGTGATGTATTTTGTGCTTCAACTCTCTAATAGTACCAATGTACTAGTTGATAGTGTATTCTTTGTATTTAGTGTGAGTGCTTGTTTATTGCTCGCATTCTGCTATAAAAATGCCTATATGATTACTTTAATGTCAGGTGTTTGTGGAACGATTTTATGGACTTATCAGATGCTTGAAACAGGAAGTGGCTTTTCTATTGCAGCCTTTTATCTAATTGTTTCTATTAATTCTATAATAGCTGTTTATGAGCAATATATCAAAAAATAGATAGAAAAATCCTCGTAGTAAAAGAACTACGAGGATTTTTACAATATAAGCTAGCATAAAACCATCCCCCTTAATAATGGTTTTATGCGGGTTTTTTGTGGCAAAACTTAAGTAACTTAAGGTTTTACAAGAGTAGAATGAATAGGTGAGACATTTCTTATATAAGGCTGTAGGTACTAGGTGGGTATGACCAAGAGGCTATAGGGGAAAGGGATGCCACTGCATGTATCACCTTAAGACTATTGGGGTAGCACGTAGGACGCTAAGACTTAGGATAGATGAGCCTAATCTTATTCATTTGAAACTGGTAAAGTCTTGAGTACTTATATATAGGTGATGCCCCTTGCAACAAGAGCTGCCACGACGCTTGCTGCAAAGTTCATGTAAGTGAATGAGCTAGAAGTTAGAAGGGGGGACTAACTGTTTACTCAACAACTTACAAGATGTAGGATATGAAACTGGCCTAGGATTCGTTTCACGTCCTTACACTTATATATATACGGATAAGTATAGCAAATGCGTCATAAAATTATAAAAAATTTTATTAACGTCAATTAGAAAGTATGATCCAAAAGAATAGTAAAGTAGCAAAAGATGAACCTTACTTTATACTAGTATATAGATTTATAAAATTGTATGATAATATGTAATTATATTAATAAAAAGGATTTGAGCAATAAATCCTTATAGGAGAAACTTAAATGGAAAAATTATACAATGCCTTAACTATAGATTGCCAAAAGTGTTGTGGGCTATGTTGCATTGCATTATACTGCACTAAAACAGATGGCTTGCCTTACGATAAAGTAGCGGGTACACCATGTAAAAATTTATTGCCAGACTTTCGTTGTCACAGTCATCATGAGCTTATAGAAAGAAAATTAAAAGGCTGTCTTTCCTATGATTGCTTTGGAGCAGGTCAAAAGGTTACACAAATAATTTACAAAGGGGAAGACTGGAGAAAGAGCCCTCATTGCCGACAGCAGATGTTCGAGGTTTTTCATATTGTTACACAATTACATCAGATGCTATGGTATTTGCTGGAGACTTATAGGATGAGTAATAATCAAAAGATGCAAGAAGACATACGCACACTCATAAGGAAGAATGAGCATATGACAACATTATCCCCTAATGAAATTCTGATGCTAGATATAGAGAGTTATAGAAAAAGCGTTAATACTATTTTAAAAGGCATAAATACTAGTCAGCCTAAAAAAGTAGATTATATGGGGAAAAACTTTAAAAGGGCAAATCTTGATGGGAAAGATTTCAGCATGTCCTTTTTGATTATGGCTAATTTAGAAGGGTGTAGCTTAAAAGGCACTAACTTTTTAGGAGCAGATCTACGAGATACTAACATTCAAAATACAGATTTAAGTGAGAGCATTTTTCTAACACAAATGCAGGTTAATGCCGCAAGAGGAAATAAAGCAACTCAATTACCAAAACATTTAACGAAGCCTACTACATGGTAGAGACAACTCCTATTTGACTCAACTTACGTTTGAGTAGACTCTAGAAATGCTTTATTGTTTAATGAAAGTATATACCTTAAAATAAAGTTGTAATGAGGCGGCCGAATTATTCAAGTATTAAATAGTGGTAAGATAGGAGAAGCAGGCATGAAATTAGAAATAGGTAAATGTATTAAAAGCCTACGATTGCAAAAAGGCATTACACAAGAAGAACTTGCCAATTATTTAGGGATTTCTTACCAAGCAGTCTCTAAATGGGAAACAGATGCTAATACACCAGATATTGCATTACTTCCACAGCTTTCTATATTTTTTGGTGTGACAATAGATGATTTCTTCAAATTATCAGATGAGGAGCATTTTAAACGTATAGATAACATGTTACTGAATGAGCGTATTATTTCAGATGAAGGGTTTGCCTATGCAAAGAAGTTCCTAAATGAATTGCTTATGCAAGATTCACAAAATATAGAGGCACTTTGTTTATTGTCTAAACTTTATAACCATAGGGCAAAATCAGATCATGAATTAGCTAAAACCTATGCTAAAGAGGCATTACTTTATGAGCCAACTAATCGCTCTTTACATGTAAGACTGATAGAAGCTAGCCAAGGTATTACAGGAGATGGTTATATTGATAATCATTCAGAACTCATAAAGTTTTATCAGAACTTCATTATACAGAACCCAACATATATAACAGGGTATATTATACTCATTAACCAGCTTATTGCTGATTCTAGATTTAAGGAAGCAGAGCGAGTGATTAAGCAGGCTAGGAAAGTAGAAGATCGTTATGTATTCTATATTTTTGAAGGAGATATACAATTAGGCTTAGGACATAGAGAAGAAGCAGTTGAAATATGGAATGAGACAGTTAAACGCTTTACCCATATATGGCAAGTATACGCATGTCGTGCAGACCGTTTCTTAAAATTAGATAGAGTAGAAGAAGCCATGAAGGATTACCATCAGTGCTTTGATATGCAAGAAAAACCTAGATTGGTAGATGGATTATGTTCCCTAGCACCTTTATATGAAGAACGAGGGGAGTATGAAAAAGCAATAAAAATATGGGAACAATACATGATGGTCTTACAAGAAGATCATGGTATCACAACGGGAGAGGCACTCGATGCCCCTATGAGAGAAATTGAAAGATTAAATAACTTAAAAAGCTCCTCTATTTAATAGGGGGCTTTTAAGTTATTTAATCTACTTATTTTTTTAATTTAGTTTATGTAGAAGGCATATAATTTATTTAGTTATTTTTGTAATGAAAGTTGAATATTTCTGTAAATTTTATTGTAAAAATATAATGAATATGATAAATATAAGAATATATAGAACAAAGAAAGAATAAAAAAGAAGAATATTATTATAATAGGATTGCTCAAGGAATTTGAATACTCGAATAACCATACTGTGAAAAGATAGAGAAAGGAATAGAGAAAACTATGAAAAAGAATATAGGATACATGGTAATTATTATAAGTATCATTATTATATTTATGATAAGTAATAATTATGGTAATAAGCCCTTTGAGCATCTCGTAGCAGATGAAATAGGAGATATTTTATTAAATACAGATTTTAGTGATGTAAGTGTGCGTATTGAAGAAAGTGAACATATAAAAGTGCTATCAAGACTTCTAAAAAGGATTATTATTCAAGAGGAAGAAAGGCCTAATAAATATGAAGTAAGTATGATACATTTTACGTTAAATATGAAAGATGGTAATAAAATACAATTAAGCCTTTGTAATCCTTATCTATTGATAGATGGCAAAAGCTATAAAATGAAATATGGTGCTGGTGAACAATTAAGAATGCTATGGTATCAGTATATACAGAAATCTCTGGTAGAAACTTATAATTAACATAAAGATCCTAGGGGATTGAAATATATGTTCTAAAATTTTATTAGATTAAAAATTAAGAATGTAGAAAGTACAAAAGGAAAGTGTATAATACATAAAAAAATATAAAAAGAGTGCCCCATAAGGTACTTTCAGTTACTTATACAGTAAAAATTTCGTAAAACTTGTGTTTCGCGAATAGTTCATTATATAAGTAAATCGCTCTTCTTATACCTAAAACCCACCTATAAGGCTTCCTGTTCTGCTATTAAACAATTTGTTTTATAGGTAGGGTTTTCTATTGTCAACAGTATCTGATATTGTTGAAAAAAATAACCATTTGTCAAGATATCTTTTATAGCGTAATTCTGCACTTAGAAGGTTTTTCTTTCTTATACAATACAACTACCAAATCACCTTGTTGAGGACAAATATTGCTTGCACTGATATACTTTCTTTTTTTATAAGTAGTTTCATTCACATTGTATTGAACTGTTATTAGATGTGGAAATTGTACCTGATTAATAACTTTGAGTCCCCCTAGTTTAATAACAGAAATCACAGTTCCTTTTACGCTATCTTCCATAATTATCATCCTCCTTAAATTCTCAGCTATTGGCTTATAAGAATATCATTAATTAAGTATAGCATATTCCTAATTAATAGGATAGTATAGTTTATACTAAAAATTCTGAATTTATACAAAGTACAATACATATAATAGGGTTATCTATACTCTATATATACAATATAGATAACCCTATCAATAATAATACTTATAGAGATTTAGGTATAGATAACTTGTATTTCGCGAAGAGTTACTTGTATAAAGAAAACCGCTCTTCTTATACCTAAAACCCATCTATAATGTATAGTGACATAAATGTGTTAATATATTGTTTTTGACACAAAAGTGTTTACATTTAACTTCCTCTCTTCTATCATGTATAGAATATAAAACACGGTTAATCTCCAAGTGGATCTATTAACTATGTTTTATATTTTATTAGTGCCTAAGTCTATCGCGTATTAATTATAAGATCTCCTATTGTGCCACAAGCTTTAATATCTTTTGATTCTCTTATAAAGTAATCAATATATATTGCATCCGTTATTATTATAAATTCTTTTAGTTCAGTCTTCATAGATAAATTATTCTCTGATTTATATTTCCGTATTTCTCCTAATACCCTTTTCAATTCAATTCCAAACCCTAGAATACTATTATTTATTTCCTCGTTAATTTTCCACTCCATCAGATGTATAGAAATACATTTCTCATATACTCTGAAAAAGCTTTGATAAATATACTCTGTTTGATGAGGAATATAGATGGCATATAACTTAAGAATATTAAGCAATGCATAATAAATAGTGTATTGTGCAGCACATCTTTCTTTTTCACCATGAATATGGGGTTTATATAATCTATCTTTTACAATTTCTAAATAATCATCACAAAAATCTTTCCAAAACAAGTCATCTATTTCGTGTCTTGCTAGACCTATTTCATATTGGTCTAACAATTTAGTGCATGTTAGCATTGTTTGATTTATTCGCTCTAATATCCATTTATCTGCTGGAAGTAAATGAGGTTTATTTTTACAAAGTAATAGGTTTTTATCAAAATCCTGTAAATGCATAAAACTAAATTTACTTGCATTCCATAGTTTATTCATAAATCTCTTTGAGGGCATTAACTCTGATTCAGAAAAAAATGTATCAGCCCCAAGTTTTGTATTAGCGGCCCAATATCTCAAAGCATCAGCGGAATGTTCTGTAATTAATGTTTTGGGAGAAAGTTTACCATTATTTTTGGATTTACTTATCTTCTCTCCTTTTTTTGCAAGAACAAATCCTGAAATCATGATGTCCTTCCAAGGTAGTTTACCCGTATGATATAAGCTTCTAACAATAGTATAAAATGCCCAAGTTCTTATAATTTCATGAGCTTGTGTTCTAAGGCTCATTGGGATTTCTAACTCTAATCTTTCGTCATGCTCGTGCCATTTGCGATTAATTTGTGGTGTTATAGATGAAGTGGCCCAAGTATCCATTACAGCAGTTTCAGGGATAAAGGTAGTTCCACCACACTTACAGATAGTTTTAGGGGTCTCTCCTAAAGGATTAATAGGTAAGTCTTTTTCTTGTGGAAGAATAACGGCTCCACATTTCTTACAGTACCAGATTGGAATAGGTACTCCAAAATAGCGTTGTCTCGAAATACACCAATCCCATTTTAGGTTCTGAACCCATGAAATATAACGGTTTTTCATTGAGATTGGATGCCAATTAATTTCATCAGCAGCTTGTAGATAACGATCCTTATCAGTTAATATATCAATGTACCATTGTTTAGAAGGAATAATTTCTACAGATTTTCCACAACGCTCATGTGAAGCTACTAAATGTGTCATTGTTTCTTGTTTGATTAATAGGTTTTGTTTAACTAGCTCCTCAATGATAATTTCTCTTGCCTTTTCTACTCTTAATCCTCCAATAAAAGGAATTTCATTATCGATTGTTCCATTAGGCAAAATAACTTTTTTGTAAGGCAGCTGATATTTATCATACCATTTTGTATCTGTTATATCTCCAAAAGTAGCACACATAACAATTCCGGTACCCTTATCTAATTCAACGTTATCATCTCCTAAGATAGGAATTTCATGTTTGTATAAAGGTGTAATAGCTTTCTTTCCAATATACTTTTTATAACGTGAATCTTGACTATTGATAAATAAAGCTACTACGCCATACAGTAGCTCAGGTCTAGTGGTTGCTACTATTAGTTGTTCATTGTCTACTTCAAATGGTATATAGTTAAAACTTGTGTCCTTTTCTACTGTTTCTAATTCAGCTTGAGCAATAGATGTTTGACACTCAGTACACCATAGTACTGGGGCTTCTTTGGTATAGGCTTTTCCCTTCTTTACGAGATCCAAGAATAGACGCTGAGAAATACGTGTTGTTGTAGGATTGATTGTTTCATACTGTAAATTCCAATCAACTGAAAAACCCATCGATTTCCACAAAGATGTAAATTCATGTTCATATTTTTGAGCTACTTCAGTACATTTTGTGGTCATTTCTTCTCTAGATAAGTTTCTGGCTAATAAATGGTATTCTTTTTCTACTAGTCTTTCTGTAGGTAAACCATTGTCATCAAAACCAAAAGGATAGAATATGTTATATCCGTGCATTCTTTTAAATCTAGCAATTATTTCTGCCTGAGTATAAGAGAAAATATGTCCTATGTGCAATTGTCCACTTACTGTTGGAGGTGGCGTATCAATAGAATAAGTTTGTTTCTGGTTATCATATCTATAGCTATAAATATCATTCTCCTCCCAAAGTTGTTGCATTTCTTTTTCAATGCTTGCTGCATCATAATGTTTTTGCATCATTTCATCCTCCTTTAGATTATAAAATATAAAACAAAAAACGCCCTAAGCATATGTCAAATATGCTTAGGGCGAACTCTTTATGTCCGTGGTACCACCTAAATTCAGATGAAAATCATCTGCTCTCGAACAGTGCGGGATGTGTAGTTATAAATCCGATACTGCTTTCCTTTTAACGGTGGAAATTTCCGGTGAAGTCTACTCTGGGGAATCCCTTTTCATTTCACAGCTCAAAGGCTACTTCCATACTCTCTTCATGAAGATTTTCACCATCCATCTTCTCTCTGCTAATCCAATGAGTATGTACTCCTCCTCGTCAATGCTTTGTCTTATATTTTTATTAATTGTACCTTTAATATTAAATATTGTCAATAATATCATGAATAATAGTTTTTGGTAAATTTACACACTAATCAGTTCGTATATTTCATTTAATATTATGAGTTGAAGGGTGAATTATTAATGAGTAGTCTATAGCTGCCCAAATAGTGCGAGAATTAGATATATGATTTTATAGGTGGGTTCTTATGTTATTTATTTAATAACCAATTCATTGCGTCTAATAGGTTTTTAGCAGTATACATAGGTTCAAAGTCAATCCATTTATGACGATATTTTCCTAAAGCTTCTTCTCCTGCCCCTGTTTTAACCAAAATAGCCTGCATACCAGCTTGAGAGGCTGCTAACATATCGCTCCATCTATCTCCTATTACGACGCAATTTTTTCTATTCAATTGATAGGTCTGAGAGGCTGTTAATAACATTTCTGGACTAGGCTTGCGGCAAGAACAATTTTCAGTATGGCTATGTGGACAGATATATACTTCTCTAAATCCAAAGCTTAATAGTTCGTCTTCAAAAGCCTGCAGTGTACATTCTCCTTTTGAAATGCCTGGTTGATTAGAGAAGGCAAAAAGAGGTATATTATATCTCTTAGCAAGTTCAAGTGCCTCTTTGGCAAAAGGATAGAGTTTAAATGCTCCTGGATAGGTTACAGAAGCATCTCCACCTATGGTTCCATCTCTGTCAATAAATAAAGCTTCAATGTTACGATACATTTTATTATCCTCCTAAGCAATCATTGTTTATTTGCTATAAGGTACTGGTGTAAATATTTAGAATTTTCATTCCTCTAAGTTAGTAATGACTTTACAGGCACCATGTTCTACTTTATTATTTTAAATAAAACAAATACTATATCTTTAATACCTATATAAAATAGCATTGAAATTTTAATAGGTACATTTATTACATTTTATGAGGAACTTCTATACCAAGAAGGTCTAAGCCTGTTACAAGCATTTCCTTACAAAGTGCAGTAAGTTTAAGCCAAGATTGTTGTTTGGAAATGTTGGATTCTGTAAGTATTTTATGTTCATGGTAGAAACGATTAAATAAGTTACAAAGCTCATAAAGATACTGACAAAGTTTATGTGGGCTATATTGCATAATACTTTCAGGAACGAGTTCATTAAATAAAGCAAGTTTAAGCATCAGTGCACGTTCCATTTCACTACTTGGAGCATCTATCTTACTTCGGACATCTACTAGAGAGGCTTTTTCTAATAGAGCACTCATACGTACTGCAGTATAAAGAAGGTAAGGTCCTGTATTACCTTCAAATGAAGTGAAACGTTCTAAATCAAAGACATAGTCTTTTGAAATTTGATTGGATAAATCTCCATATTTTAAGGCAGCAAGACCAATTTGTTTAGAGATTATAAGGGCTTCTTCTTTTGAGATAGCTTTATTCTGAGCAACCTTGGCATAAACTTTTGTATGAACTTCTTCAATTAGTTGCTCTAATCTCATTACTCCACCATTTCTTGTCTTAAAAGGTTTACCATCTGTACCATTCATTGTACCAAAACCTAGGAAGGTAAGTTTTGTTGTAGGGGGAATAAGTTCAGCTTTTCGAGCTGTACGGAAGACTTGTTCAAAATGTAAGGATTGTCTTTTATCCACAATATAGATAACTTCATTTGGGTTAAAGAGCTGTTTTCTCTCGATCAAAGTCGCTAAATCGGTTGTACTATATAAAGTTGCACCATCAGATTTCACTAAAATACAAGGTGGCATTTCACGTGTATCGGCATCTTCCTTAATATCTACAACTACAGCGCCATCATTTTCATAGGCTAGCCCAAGTTCTTTAAGATTTTCAATCATTTTAGGAATATAAGGCTGAGCATCACTTTCCTTTTTCCATAAATCAAAGTGTACGTTTAAAGCTGTGTAGTTTTTCTTCAGGTCATCTATAGAAACCTTTAAGATTTGCTGCCATAAAGCTTTGTAGCCAGGATGGTTCTGTTGGAATAAAAAAGTGATATTTTTTGCCTCAGACATAAATTCAGGATGTTCTTTCGCATAGCTACTTGCCACAGGATAAATTTCTTCTAATTCTGAAATTGTAAAAGGAGCCTCATTAGGATAATCCGCTTTATACGATGCATCAAAATAAGGAAGTTCTGGGTGACGCTTTTTTACTTCTGCAATAATAAGTCCAATCTGAAGTCCCCAGTCACCTAAATGGACATCTCCTAATACGTTATAGCCTAAAAAACGATACATACGTTTAAGACTTTCACCAATAATAGCTGTTCTAAGATGTCCTATATGAAGAGGTTTAGCAATATTAGCACCGCCGTAATCAATAATAACCGTTTCTTGGTTTTCTATAGGGGTGCATCCAAATTGCGGGCTAAGAGCTACATTATTTAAGTAGCTTACTAAATAATCATCCTGCAGTGTTATATTGATAAAGCCTGGAGCAATATACTGGATTGTTTCAAAGTAAGATTGATTTTGTAAATGTTCTACTACTTCTTTTGCAATAAGTATAGGGCTTTTCTTATAAGCTTTCGCAGCAGCTAAAGCCCCATTACACTGAAATTGGCAAAGGTCAGGTCTATTAGATAGGGTTACCTGACCATACGTATGGTTATAGCCACACGATGTAAAAGTATTGCCTACAAGTTCTGTAAGCATAGATAATAAGGTTTTCATAATTTATTAACCTCCTATTGGGATTTT
This sequence comes from Zhenhengia sp., assembly GCF_046966505.1. NCBI lineage: Bacteria > Bacillati > Bacillota > Clostridia > Lachnospirales > Lachnospiraceae > Zhenhengia > Zhenhengia sp. The sequence goes on along the minus strand of NZ_JBKVCH010000001.1, from coordinate 43,087 downwards.
AGGGTATAAAAAAACCGCCTCTTATATGAAATAAGAGACGGATTCATTCCGTGGTACCACTCAAATTGGTCTTATTTTAAGACCCACTCATAACTTTAACGCAGTTAACGGCATATCCTACTTATTTAATGGGTTCAGATAGGCTTCTGATAAGGTCCTCTTCTCTTAATGTGTAGTGTAGGACTTCCACTCTGTTCCTACTCGCTGGGAATACATTTATTAAGATACTCTCCTCGTCATAGAATTTGAAATATTTCGTTTAGTATATAAAGTATTTATCTATTTGTCAAGTTTTATTCTGTAAATAAAGCACTACCTAGCTTTACAAAACTTTGTAAAAGTAGATACGTCTTAATATCTAGTTTTTCACCGCTTTGTAAAAGCTTCTCGGCATCTTCTCTCGATACAAGGAAAGGCTCAATATCCTCATCAGCCTCTAGATAATCTATAGATACTTCTCCTGTACAAATGCAGTACATGAGGCATACAGACTCATCTGTCATACCAGCAGAAAGATAGAGTTTATCTTGAGCCTTTACAAGAGATACAAGCTCAAGGCCTGTTTCTTCTTTAAGTTCACGACCAAGTGTTGTTTCTGGTGTTTCATTAGGGTCAATAAGACCAGCTGGTAATTCATAAATATAATCGTTAAGTGGTAAGCGGAATTGTTTAATCAAAACCAGTTTATTACTTTCCTTATGTAGAGCTGCAATGACAACGGCATCTGTCTTTTCTTCACCTTTATGGAAGTATTGCGTACTTAAAGTATCATAGTCTTTACGTGAAGCAATCATCCAGTGTTTAGTCATACCCTTTTTATTTTCATATTCAGCATCATAGAGGTTTAAAAATCTAGTCTGAGCTAGGGGTTTAAGTTTACGAATGGCATTTGTATGCATAAAGATCTCTCCTATTTTAAATTGTATAAATCCTTTACACAATAGTAACAGAATTATTCTCACTGTGCAAAGGATTTAACTTAAAAAGCTACATAATAGCACTATAATCTTCAATAAAGCCTTGTCCAAGTACTTCTCTTACATCAGCAATAACCACAAAGGCTTTTTCATCAATTTCTTGAATCAGGGTACGCAGTTTAGTAATTTCTTTCTGAGATACAACAGCAAAAAGCATTTCTTTAGATTCTTTAGTATACATACCACGAGCACTCAGCCCTGTTACACCACGAGGGAGCTTTTCAATAATGGCTTTAGAAATTTGTTCATTATGAGAAGACATAATAAAAACAGCTTTAGCATAATGGAGACCTGCTAGTACATTGTTTACAACACGGGTACTGACAAATACAGCAACAATGGCATACATAGCTTTATTAGCGCCAAAAACAAAAAGACCTGTTAAAAGAATAAGACCATCAATACCTAGCATGAGCTTGGCAATAGGAAAGCGTGGATGATTAAAGCGGATAATGGAAGCCAGCATATCTGTACCACCTGTACTGGCTAAATTACGTAGCACTGTACCTATTCCAAGTCCAGAAAGTGCACCGCCAAAGATACAGCATACCAAAAGGTCATCACCTACCCAGAAAGGATTAGGAATATGTTCTACGATACTTAACATCACAGATACACCAGTAACAGCTAAAGCAGATCTTTTGGCAAAGTTAAAGCCTCTTTGTTTAATACTTATAGCAAATAAAGGGATGTTCAAAACAATATTAGTAACCCATACAGGAATTGTAAAATCTAGGAATTCAGTAGACACAGTTTGCAAGATGATACCAATTCCGGCAATACCGCCAGTTACCAGTCCGTTAGGTGCAAAAAACCAGTTAATGCTCAAGGCAATTAAAATGGTACCTAATAGAATCTGTAAATAAGGATTAGAAAAATAGGATTTTTTCATAATGCCCTCCTTTAAAAAGAAAAATAAAAACACTTACCTTTAGTGTAAATGGTAAGTGTGTATTTATACCTATTTGTTGATGAATTTTATTAGAAATAGGATTATTCAGAAATAAATTCAACTGGAATATGCTTAAAAGCACCTACATCAAAGAGTCCTTTATCTGTAATTTTAATTTCTGGAATAACAGGTAATGCTAAGAAGGCTAATGTCAGGAATGGGTCAGCCTGTGGATTAATGCCTAGCCCCTTAGCGGCATCTAGCATTTCTTTAAGTTTATGAGTAACTTGTTTGGCACTTAATGTACTAATTAGACCTGCAATTGGTAAGTTCAGATGATCAAGCACTTTTCCTTCTGATACAAGGACGATTCCACCTTGTTTTTCAATTAAAGTATTGACTGCCAGTACCATATCTGCATCATTATCCCCTACACATACGATGTTATGAGAGTCATGTGCAATAGTTTGTGCAATAGCACCATTTTTAATAGAGAAGTTTTTAAGAATGGCAACAGCTTTATTCCCTGTATTGTGATGACGCTCAATTACAGCAATTTTAGAATAAGTTTCATTGGCTTTAAAGTAACCGTTTTCCACTGGTACTTCTTCTACAAGTTTCTTAGTAATAATCTGTCCGTCAATAAGCCCGATGACATGTGCTTTAGATTGTGATAAGGAAATGATTAAATCTTCTTCAGAAATTGGGTCACAATGTACTGTGTTTTGAACTGTTGTATAGGCGTCGTAACGTTTTGCAGTAATAGATGGTTCTTGTTCATACCATTTTCCCTTAGTCATAACACGGTTTACTGCTACTGTTTCAAGATTATCTAGGATAACAAGGTCTGCGTCATACCCTGGCGCTAAGGCACCTTTATGACGTAAGCTATAAACACGTGCAGGATATAAGGTAGCCATACAGATGGCTTCAATTGGGTCAATTCCTAAGCTAATACTTTCACGGATATTGCTATTAATATGGCCATCTTCAAAGATATGTTCTAAGTGTTTATCATCTGTGCAGAATACACAGTTTGTAAGTGGTAAATGAGTTTTGACAAGCTCACTGACAATATCATTTAAATTGTTAGCAGCTGTACCTTTTCTAATTTGAACAACCATACCGAGTCTAAGACGTTCTATAACCTCTTCAATCTCACTACATTCATGATCTGTATGGATACCTGAGAAAGCATAAGCTACAAGGTCATCTCCCTTAACATGAGGGGCATGGCCATCTACAATTTTATCTCCAGCTACTTTAATTTTAGCTAAAACAGATTCATCTCCAAAAAGCACCCCAGGATAGTTCATCATCTCACCCACACCCAATATACGTGGATGGTTAATGTACTTCTCCATTTTAGCAGCATCTAAAATAGCACCGCTACTTTCCATTGGTGTAGCAGGTACACAAGATGGAAGCATATAGTAAATAGAAAGGGGTGCCTGCTCACTTTCCTTAAGCATATAGTCGATACCATCAAGGCCACTTACATTGGCAATTTCATGAGGATCCGCAATAAGAGTTGTTGTACCAAAAGGTAATACAGCATGAGCAAATTCTGAAGGTGAAATCATGCTTGATTCAATATGAAGATGACTATCGATAAAGCCTGGTACCACATATTTTCCTTTAAGGTCTATTTCTTCTTTCCCTTCATAATGTCCAATACCAATAATTTTATCATTACAAATGGCTAGGTCGCCTTCTATGATCTCTTTTGTAAAGACGTTGATGATACGTCCGTTTTTTAATACTTGGTCTGCTTTTTCTAGTTTACGACATACATCTAAATAATGTTTCATAGACTGTCTCCTTTACCATCTTTTATTTTTTAAGGACTATCTTATCAGAAAGCGTCCACGTTGTCATCTAAATTTCGTATTTTATTAAACTTTCTACTTTATGCCCTAAAAGTAGAAAGTTTAATAGACATTCTTTATACTAAGAGTATACTTGAAGAAAAATCAAGATATAACCTTATTATAAAATTTCATCGAACTTTAACAAAAAATAAACAATACATTTTGGTTCATAGTTCGGATAAGTATCAAAAATACCCGTCAATATAATTTGTACTCAAAAATAAATGTTCGGATTTTTGAGTTTTGCTTTTATCTCAAAGGTAATACCTTTATAATAAAATGAGCTAGAATAAGGGATTACCCTAAACTATGGAGGACTTATAAATGAAAATTCAACATTTGCTTAGCTACGCCAGACGTGCGATACAAGATTATCATATGATTGAAGAAGGTGACCGTATTGCGGTAGGTATTTCAGCAGGTAAGGATAGCCTAGCACTTCTTCTTGCCTTAAGACATTTACAATACTTCTATCCTAAGAAATTTGAGCTCGAAGCTATTACAGTTTCGTTAGGCTTCGATAACTTTGATCTTTCAGGTGTTATTGCTTTTTGTGAAAAACTAGGGGTACGTTATACGGTATATGAAACAGAAATTGGAAAAATTGTATTTGATGAGCGTAAGGAATCTAATCCTTGCTCATTATGTTCTAAAATGCGTAAGGGAGCCTTAAATGATAAAGCTAAAGAGCTTGGCTGTAATAAAATTGCGCTTGGACATAACCAAGATGATATTAATGAAACACTCCTTATGTCCCTATTCTATGAAGGGCGCATTCATACCATGAGTCCTGTTACTTATTTAGAGCGCGCAGAACTTACTATTATTAGGCCCCTTATTTATGTGCCTGAAAAAGATATTAAATATTTTGCAAAAAAAGAAGGCCTTCCAGTTGTGAAAAGCCCTTGTCCTGCAGATGGTGTAACAAGACGTGAGACAACAAAGCAGCTTATTTATAAGTTAGAAAAAGAAATTCCATCTTTATCAAGCCACTTATTTGGTGCTATAGAACGTAGCGAAATTGACGGATGGAAAGCAAGGAGCTGATAATATGTCAAGCTATAGTGAACAACGACAAATTCATTTAACTAAAGTATTACGTGAAGTCATTAGTGAACTGCCTCCTTATACTTTTGACTTTTTCAGAGGGCTTGAACATACAACGAGTATGAATACCCGTTTAGCCTATGCCTATGATTTAAGAGTATTTTTTGACTACCTGCATAAGGAAAATGAATCTTTTAGTAGGTTGGAATCCTTTAAGGAGATTACGCTTAAACAGCTAGAGGCTCTTTCACCTAGAGATATTGAAAAATACTTAGAATACCTTTCTTATTATGAGAAAAAAGACGATGAAGATGAAACAATTAGCCATCAAAATGGACAGAAGGGGAAAGCTAGAAAGTTAGCAGCCCTTAAAACCTTCTACCACTACTTCTATAAGCAACAACTCATTACTTTTAATCCTACCGCCTTAGTAGATATGCCTAAAATTAATGAAAAGCCTATTGTGAAACTGGAGGTAGATGAAGTAGCAAGACTTCTTGATATTGTGGAAGAAGGCACTGAGCTGACAGAAAAGCAACAGCGTTATCATGTCTATACTAAAAAAAGAGACCTAGCCCTTATTTCTTTATTGCTAGGAACGGGTATTCGTGTATCTGAATGTGTAGGTCTTAATATGGAAGATGTGGATTTTAACTATAATGGAATTCGTATTACTAGAAAAGGTGGAAACGAAACAATTATTTACTTTGGTCAGGAAGTTGAAGGTGCGCTTCGTGACTACATGCAGGAGCGTAAAGAAAAGGTATGTAAAGATGGTGATACCCCGCTCTTTCTTTCTTTACAAAATAAACGATTGAGTGTACGTAGTGTTCAAATTCTTGTAAAAAAATATAGCAGTCTTGTGACCCAGCTTAAGACCATTACACCGCATAAACTACGTTCTACATATGGGACTCAGCTTTATCAAGAAACAGGCGATATTTATCTCGTTGCTGACGTTCTAGGACACAAAGATGTTAATACGACGAAAAAACACTATGCTCAAATGGATGATGCTAGAAGAAGAATGGCAGCATCTATTGTCAAGCTTAGAGATATAGAATAAAAAAGCTCACAAGTAATTGTGAGCTTTTTTATGATTTTAGGAAATAGACTGTGTAATAGAATCTGTTCTTTTTGAATGTATTGACTTAATAAAAATAATCAATAGAAGTATAAGCACGATAGGTATTATAAAGAGACTGGCTAGTGCTGTTGGAGGATTATTAATGACACTAAGTACGCAATGGTTATAATCTATATCAAAAAGAATATATTTCCCATCTTGTTTAGTATCTACTTGGACCCATTTCTCATCTTTTAGTAAGTAGATTTGGACATTTTTTGTATCCTCTGGAACAAGGTAACGTAAAGTATGAGTCTTATTCCCATCATCAGGTATAGTGATGGACCACTGTTCTAGTTGCATTTGATTCTTTTGTAAGAGTGGGGCAAGATGATTACTTTTTGTTAGAGTTAACACATCTGTTGGAGTAAAGAGGCCATCTACTAACATAATAGGCATGGCATCATTTCTTCGCTCTTTACTTTCTAAGGTAGAGCGTAAAGAAGTATAGATTGCTTCTACATCCTGATCAAAGGTAAGATGTGTAGAATCAAAGGCTTCCCAAGTACCTAAGTAGCCTTCTTTTGGAGGTACTTGAGGCAGCTTCTTAGCATCTAGGCTATCTCCATAAGTAAAAGGCACCTTTTCCACTACCTTGTTATCGACTAAAAAGTTTAATGTAAACTCTGAGAAGATAGAAGGCATACCTTCTAATTGGATAAAGTCTTCATATGCCAATGGTTCGGATTTACCTGCATAACTAATTCCATCAATCCCACCAAGGGTATCGCTTACAAAAAAGTTTCCTTGTATCTGTCCATCACTTTCGATATCACCTGCAATAGAGCCAAAATATTCATCAGCGCTATTAATACGTACAAAGGCACGGCAATTCAACATATCCCTACCTTTGCCAGCAATTCCACCTATATATTCTCCACCTTCTAAAACACATTTTGCATAACTAGAGCGAATTAATGAATAAGATTGGCCGGCTATACCACCAATATAGTTACCACCATCACTGATAATTTTTCCTTCAGCTATAGAATCAACTACATAGCCAAGCTTCATAGTTCCAACAATTCCACCAACACCATCTTTTTTTGCTTTAATTTCTCCTTTATTGTGACATTCTCTAATAACTGCACGTGTTTGAAAGATAAAGTTAAGGGACTTATTCCCTTTTACTTCTATATCATCTTCTGGATCAAAGCTTCGTTCAATAGCTATGGCTCCCGTAATACCACCTACATTAATATCTCCTGATACAATGCCATTATTCAAACAGTTTGCGACCTTGCCTTCTGTTTGTTCTTGAGTATCAGCATTTGATATATCTTCTTTATACTCCTCTGATTTTATATCAAATGAAGTAACCTCATTAGTTATATCTAGCATAGTATCAAATACTACAAAAAGCTGATCAGTAATAGCCTGTATATCATTGAGAAGAATATGACTTTGCTTATTAAACATATTATTGAGCTCAGATAAAGCATTTGAAGTCTCTCCAAGTGCGTCACAAAGATTATTTTTTGTCTCTTGGTAGTTACTGTCACTTGTTACAAAACTCACCTCAGGCTGATCAGCTAGGTATTCTACTAATGAGCTTAATTCTGTAAATGTATTGGTTAAAGAATCAGCCGCATTTTCCATACTGTCCATAGATTTACTCATAGCATTTATGGATTTATCTATATAATGATTTGCATCATCTAGCACATCAAAAACTTCTGATAAATGAGAAGTTGCATACTCTAAATCCCTAAGTGAACTATGTAATTCATTTCTACTTCGATCTAATGCATCAATTGCTTTTTGGATAGAATGTATGACACCTTTTAGATCACCACTTACTAAATATTCCATAGACGTATTAATGAGATTTAAGCCATCATTAAAAGAGACTAATGCATGGTCTGCAGATCCTATAGCTGAATGCATATATTCCGTGATATTCTCTAACTCATCTATACCCTCATCAGTACTATCTGTAACTTTTAGCATATACTGGAGTGCGTTTTGAATAGGCTGGATAGATTCTTCTATGTAACGAGACATATCCGTTAAAGAATTGGCTACAGGTATTAATCGATCTAATGCCTCGGACACAGTGGTACTTACTTCATTGACAGTATCTACGTTTTGATTAATCATCTCTTCTGTTTGATCTAAAAGGGATTGTGTATGATTACGAGCCGTATCTACATGGTTTTGTATGGTTGTAAGCTGACTAGAGATTAAATCTGAACCATCATGACTATTTGCCGTTGCCTTATGCACCATATTTTGTAGCACATCAAGTTCCTTGCTAAGTTCATCTAATTTTGATTGAGAAAAGGTAAGAACTGTATAGGGTTCCATCTGTCCCACAATCCCCCCTACTTCTTTACGTCCATAGACAGACCCTTCGTTATGACACTCTGTGATATAACCAGATTGGCGTCCTGCTATACCCCCCACATTATATCCAATATGTTCATATCCTATTATGCCGCTGTTTATGCAATTTTGGACAATACCCATATTTACACCAACTATGCCACCTATATCACTAACGTCTGAAGTTAGATCATTAGCTTCTTTCATAGGGTTTATACCCTCATGCACAATCTTTTCTACATTTATATCCTGATTGATAGCCTGTGTATTGACACTAGCATTATTGGTACAACGTAGAATAGTACCCATGTTCTCTCCAGCTATACCACCTATTTGATGCTCGCCATAAACTATACCAGATACCTTACAGTCAATTAATTTACCAGAAGGTTCATTAACACCTACTAGTCCTCCTATATACTTAGCACCATTTATTACCCCTGTGAAAGTACAATTTTTTACAAGCCCTTTATTTCTGCCTACCATACTACCTATATAAGTCTTAGAGCCTCCTGGGGTGACACTGCCTTCCACATTTAAATTTTGAATGATGGCGCCTTCTTGTACATAACGAAACAACCCTTGATGTGAACCATTTTCTTTTAAATCAAGCCCACGTATAGTATAGCCACCACCATCGAAAGTACCTGAAAAAATGGGGATGGGCTTAAAACTGGTACCAGTTAAATCAATATCACCTGCTAAAATAATCTGTTTGTTGTAAGACCAGCTATCTAAAGTACATTTTTTTGAAAGGTCTATAAGATCTTTTGCGTTTGAAATATAGATGCTATTATCTTCCGCTCTTAGTTGAACAAAAGGGTAGATGAAGGAAAGACCTATTATCATCATTAGAAAGAATGCAGTATATTTTTTAATTTTTCTCATAGCACTCAAACTCCTTCCCGTCATTTGCTGGTTCTTCTTGCCTTATTTCCTTTGAATCGACCATGGCATGTACTTCTCCAGTAATAACCCCACTTATATCTGCATCTACTATACCAGAAACATATCCTTTTACTCTTCCACTCACATAAAGTTTACCACTTGCTTTTTGTAAGGGGGCTTGCTTTCTCTCAGCAAATGCTGTTCGCTTAATAATACTATCACCAAGAACTAGTATTTGAGGTAAAACAAACATAACTAAAACCATCGAAATAATAGTACCTCGTCCAAGGCATACACCAATAGAAGCAATAGTCCCATCTGTTGTAATCTGCCCAATGAGAATACCTGCCGATGCTAAAATAGCTCCAGATGTAATGATAGTAGGGAAACTCTGGTTTAAAGCTTCAATAATAGCTTCTTTTATAGGCATAGACTTTTTTAGTACCATATATCTACTTGTAATGACAATAGCATAGTCAATATTAGCCCCCATCTGGATGGAGGATACAACTAAATACCCTAAAAAGAATAAGCTTGTATTTTGAAGATAAGGAAATGAAAAATTCATCCATATACTTGCCTGAATAACAAGAATAAGCAACACAGGTAATCCAGCTGATTTAAATGTAAACATTAAAATACCGATAACAAATAAGGCCGATAATATACTAATAATGATATTATCCATACCAAAAGTTGAGGATAAATCGTAGTTACTCGTTGAATTACCTACTATATACACTTCCTCTTCATAATACTGAGCTGCCTCATCATGAATAGTCTCTAAGAAGGCGAAGGTCTCATCACTTTCCTCAGGCAAATTCAGATAAATAAGCATACGGCTATATTGCTCGCTCATTAACTGAAGTTTTGCATCTGTAAGCTGATTATTAAGATCTTCTAAAGTATCCATCAGCTCATCTTCTAAAGTGATATAGCCTTTATCCACTTGGTCATATAGAAACATGAACATATCAATTAAAGGGACACCATATTCACTTAAACCGTTTACTACTTTGCCAAATGCTTCATCATGTACAGCATAAGCTGAATAAAGAAGTTTTGCTGCCTCATAGTCTAAATCAATGAGTTCAGCAAATTGTCTTGGTGTCAAAGAGGCTGTAAGCATATACCCATCTATGGCTTCAGTATTTGCAAGCCCTAAAGTAGACTTTACTTGTGCATAACTCTCTAGCTTATTGAGTAATTTACCTTCAGCTTCATAGTCTCCTGAAGGCACAATGAGTGCAACCAGGTTATCTGTTCCAAAGGATTCTTTAATTCTATCCGCTGCAATTTGCGTATCATTTCTGCGGGCCGCACGAAGATCTGTTGTTCCATAAACATAGGGGCATTTGTTAGCAAAAATAAAGGCTAAAACCAATATAACCAGAAAAATAGGCGGAATAATATACCTAGTTTTTACCACGAATTTCCCTACTATATTAATGGAAGGCACAAAGTTTTTGTGTGATGTCTTATCGATGATTTTACTAAAAAGCATGAGTAAGCCAGGCATCAAGGTAAATACTGATAGTAAGCTTAGGAGAATTGATTTAATTAATACAAAAGCTAAATCTTCACCTATTTTAAAATGCATAAATATAAGAGCACCAAGCCCTGATATAGTAGTCAAACTACTTGAAGAAATCTCTGGGATTGCTTTACTTAATGCAATGATACAGGCTTCCCTAGTAGGAAGCTGTTCATGTTCCTCACTAAACCTATGACATAATATAATAGCATAGTCAATGGCTAAAGCTAGCTGAAGGACTACGGCTACAGAATTTGAAATAAAGGATATCTTTCCTAAAAGGAAGTTAGTCCCCATATTCAGGACTGCAGCTACAATAAAAGTAATAATAAGAACCGGAATCTCTCCATAGGTTTTAGATGTAAAAAGTAAAACTACGATAATAATAAAAGCAGCGATTACAATGATGATTTGCATTTCACGGGCAAGTTGATCTGCCAAATTTACGCCTATAGATGTAGAGATAGAAGTATCATAAGATGACACCCTATCTCTTACCTCATTCATAGCAGTCATACTGATAGGATCATCTTCCTCCCCCTCAAAGGTAAGAGATAATAACGCAGAGGCATCTTTGTAATGGTCTATTGTATGATCAAATTCAACCTTAGTTACACCCTGAATTTCTTTTAATTCATCTGCGATTACTTGTGCATGTTCATAGGATATATTGGAGATCATAATATTCGCTGTTCCAAATGTAACAAATTCCTTATCCATTACTGTTAAGCCTTGACGGGTTTCTGTATCCTCAGATAAGTAAGCTGTAATATCATTTTCAACATCAACCCATCTCATAGAAAAGAAGCAAAATACAATGGCTAAGATATACATGAGAAAGAGCAGATTACGTTTGTCAACAATAAACGCTGCAATCTGCTCCATTACAGTTGGTTTTGTTTCACTCATCTAAAAACTCCTTCCTTGATATTATAATACTGATACATGTGAAAAATAATTGACACATGTATATTTTCTTATTATACTAATTTTCATTAAAATAAAAAGGCTCAAATAGATGAGTTTAGACACTTAATTGACATTTAATCATGAAGTGTCTCCTAAAGGAGTTACACATGGAAAAGAAAATAGATTTAAGAATATTAAAAACGTATAAAGCTTTAACAACTACTTTTTTACAATTACTTGAAAAAAAACGCTTTGAAGATATTACAGTTAATGAACTCTGTAATCTAGCCATGGTTAGGCGAGCAACTTTTTATAAGCATTTTGCCGATAAATATGAGTTTTTTATCTTTGTTATTAGAGAGACACAACAACAATTTTATAAAGAAAATACTATTACATTTGGTGATGAAAGATCTAAAGCATTTTACCTCAATCTTCTTCGTAGAACCATTTCATTTATCTCAGAGAATGAAAAACTTATTCAATCAATTTTGCAAAGTAATATGACATCTTCATTATTAGATATCTTATCGGAGCAAATTTCATTAGATCTAAAACTAAAATTCAAAGAAGATGAACGAAATGGTGCGTTACTTATTGCCCATCCAGAAATTCTAGCACATTTTTTTACTGGTGCCTTAATGCAGACTATTAGATGGTGGATTACACAGGAGCATAGAATATCAGAAGAAGAACTCATCGATCAGCTTCTTAAAATCTTAAATGACTTCTAAACAAAGCTTACATTATCTTATTGTCATGATAAATTTTTTAGAACTTTAATAGCGAACAAACGTTTGATATGCTATATGAGATATGCTATAATAGATAAAACTGATGTGAACTGAGGGAATAAGGATGAGTGAGTTAAGTACGAAACAACAAGAAATACTAAGTTTTATTAAAGAAGTAAGTACAGATAGGGGGTATCCACCTTCTGTACGTGAAATTTGCCTTGCAGTAGGACTTAAATCCACTTCTACTGTGCATAGTCATCTCAGTAAACTTGAAGATAAAGGCTATATTAAACGTGACCCAACTAAACCACGTGCTATTGAGGTTATTGATGAAACTAAAAATTGGCTTACTGATCATGTAACACCTGTTCCTGTTATTGGGACTGTTACAGCCGGTGCACCTATTTTAGCAACTGAACATATTGAAGAATACTATCCTCTTCCTAATCATCTTGCAAGAGGTGGCGATGTTTATATGCTACGTGTGAAGGGGGAAAGTATGATTAAGGCAGGGATTCTAAACAAAGATTATATTATTGTACGTCAGCAAGAGCATGCAGATAATGGAGATATTGTTGTTGCTTTACTAGGTGATGAGGTGACTGTTAAACGCTTCTTTAGAGAGAAGAACAGGGTAAGACTCCAGCCTGAAAATGATACCATGGATCCTATCTTTTGTTTAGATGTTAAAGTCATTGGCAAAGTTATTGGTTTATTTAGAGAGATGTAGTATTTGCAATGGTTTGAAGTGAAATTTACACTGTGTGATTCTAATTTTTTTAGATGAGGATGGTGTATTTTTTTATGAAAAATAAGCGTAAAAAGGTTATTAAAATTAAGACTGTAAACGCTACAAAAAACATGGCAGAAGCTAGAGAAGAATTTTTGTTAAATTGTAGGGCTAGAAATCTTGTGAACGATACAATAGTGAACTATGAAAAAGCTACACGATACTTTATGGATTTTATAGGAGAAGATTTTAATATTTATGATCTTACCAAGGTAGATATGGATAACTATATTGCAAATTGTCTTGAAAGAACAATTGGTAATACTGCTCGTTCCTACTGTAAGCTCTTGAAGGTATTCTTTAAATATCATGATTTAGATATTAAATTTTCTATGCCCGACGAAAGTTTTAAATTTAAAGATATTTATTCAGATGAAGAAATTAATCTACTTCTACAACCACCTAAGAATAAAACTTTTGTATCTATGCGCGATCACTGTATCATTTGCTTTCTCCTTTCTACGGGTGTGAGAAGAAATACCTTGATAAATATTAAAATTAAAGATATTGATTTTGAGAACAATCTAATTTTCTTGGATACTACTAAAACAAGAAAGCAATATCATATTCCTATGAGTACACAGCTTAAACGAGTGTTAAAACAATACCTATCTATATGGCGCTATAACGAGGACACAGATTACCTCTTCCCTAATCAATTTGGAGAACAATTAGGTCGGCATGGACTCACTATGTTAGTAAATAGATATAATCGTTCGAGAGGTGTAACTACAACAGGTGTTCACAGATATAGAAATACCTACGCTACTAATTATGTTAAAAACAAAGGCGACATATTTCGCTTACAGCACCTATTAGGCCATAGCAAAATTGAAACTACTAGACGTTACGTAACCCTTGATATTGAAGATTTAAAAATGGATTATGACAAGCTTAATATCCTTGATAATTATGTCAATATGAATGTAAGGAAGAAAATAGGTAAGAAATAAATCGTTAAATAAGTATAACTGGATTAGGTTAAATGCCTAATCCCTTTTTTTAACTTATTTCTTCAAAAACCTCTCTCACATAAGTACACCCGTTCACACTCTTTGTCACCTTATAAGCATCCTCATGCTCCCCTTCTCCCTTAATTTTGTCATAAACATACCACTTCATACAATCAGGTTGCTCATTGATTAAATCATAGGATTCTAGTATTTCCCATAAGTCAGCATTGTAATATACATTGAGCTTTTGATATTTTGTTTCTGCATAACTAATATATCTTTCTAAGCGTTTACTTATTTTATACCCTTTATACATAAAATCCCTCCCAATAAATTAGTGTGGATAAAAAGGAACTATGGGAAAAAGCTGGTAGGGAACTTAGGAATCTTCGTAAAGGGACAGGCCTATCTGTTTTTAAAGTAGGTCGTGCTATTGGAGTTTCAGGCAGCTATATAAGCCAATTTGAACGTGGTAGTTGTGCCCCATCAGAACCCACATTGATAGCATTAGGGCAATTATATGGTGTGGATCAAAAACAATTATTCAGTCTATATAACAAGCTACCCAATGATGAAATCAATGTAATTATGCAATATCCTGAATTAAGGCAACTCTTTATAGATGTGACAAAAGATAAGAATTTTAATCCTGAAAAAATGAGCAAAGTGATAGAAGAGTTCAAAACTATGGCAAAAGAGTACTATAACAAAGGAGATTGATTGAAATGTTCCAAAAGCTTCTTGATTTATATGAAGTATCACTAGTAAAGCTGTTTGGCTATAAAAACGCCGTACGTGTTGAAGAACTGGCTTATGGCTTAGGTATGATATTTATAGGTATGATGATTATGGCTTTTGTTTCAGCTTTTTTTATCCTTAGACTACACTCTCTTGAAGATTTTGGGGAAAGCCAAGTTAAAATTTTGAGGGTAGATAATGGGAAAAAATCCACTCAAATTATAAGTATTAGAAGAAACATAAAGGAGGCATTTGAACAATTACTCCTCCTCTCTTTTAGTCCATTCTTTACAATAAAAAGATTTACTGCTAGGGACGAGAGACGAACTAAAAGATTTTTAAGGATTATGCTAGTTATAATGGTTATAGTAATACTATTTGCGATTGTTTCTAGTTGGACTGTGTTGGAGCCTTTATAGGTATAAAAAAAGAGGCAGTGTGGTTAACTGTCTCTTATATCATATTTCAAAATGTATTGTTAAGAATTCTTCTTTTAAGACTTTGTATTTTTTCCTCTATTATCTTTGCTGTCATAATAAACTCTGCATCCTCTTTACCAGATGGGTCATCCAGTCCCCAATCTTCTCTATGCTTACATGGTAAGTTAGGGCATTGTACATTACACCCCATTGTAACAACAATATCTACCTCTGGTATATCTACTAAGAGCTTACTCTTTTGTGTTTCATTCATATCTATTCCATGAAGCTCTTTAATGATTCTTACTGCATCTTGATTGATTTGAGGTCTTAACTCTGTACCCGCTGAATAACTTTCAAATACATCTGAAGCTAAATGTTTCCCTAAAGCTTCAGCCATTTGTGATCTGCACGAATTGTGAACACATATAAATGCTACTTTCATCTTTTGCATAAATTTAATTCTCCTTTTTGTCAAACCATCCTCTGGTGTTATTTGCAATTTTAACTAAAATAAGCATTATAGGAACTTCTACTAATACACCTACTATTGTTGCTAATGCTACTGGAGATTGTGCTCCAAATACTGCTATTGCTACTGCTACTGCTAGTTCAAAGAAATTACTTGCTCCTATCATACCTGCTGGCGAAGCAACCCTATGCTCTAATTTCCATACTCTTGCCCATGTATAAGTAATAAAGAAAATTAAGAACGTCTGAATGATAAGTGGTATTGCAATTAATACAATGTGCAAAGGATTACTAAGAATTACATCTCCTTGAAATGAGAAAATAATAGTCAACGTCAATAACAGACCTATAATTGTTACATTGTTGAACTTCTTAATAAATACATTCTCTAAGTAATTTACATCCCTTTTCTTGATTACAAAATGTCTTGTGACCATTCCAAGCACTAAAGGTATCACAACAAATAAAACTACTGATAAAAACAATGTAGCCCAAGGTATACTAATGCCACCTATTCCTAATAAAAATCCTACAATAGGAACAAACGCAATTAATATAATAAGGTCATTAGTTGCCACCTGCACAAGCGTATATGCAGGGTCACCTTTAGTTAATGAACTCCATACAAATACCATAGCTGTGCATGGAGCTGCTCCTAATAATACTGCTCCCGCTAAGTAATCCTTTGCTAAATCAGCAGGTATAATGTCTTTGAATATAACATAGAAGAATAACACAGCAATCCCATACATAGTAAACGGTTTGATAAGCCAGTTGGTTACCCATGTTATAACAAGCCCTTTAGGGTTCTTGCCTACGTTTACAATACTCTTAAAATCTACTTTTAACATCATTGGATAAATTCTCTGTACTAATAACATTTTCACATTTTAATCCATTCCAAGAATGCTTTTTATCATATTCCCAAACAGCAAAGAATTGAGTAGCCCCACAATCCGTTTCTATGCAATCTCTTTTGTATATATTCCATATACGGTAACAATTGCTATCTTTATCATTGACAAAATCATAGATATATTTATCTATTATAGTAGCAGTATTTGACCAATCATGAAAATCTTCTACCTTTTGCCATTTTAAAAATTCATCTTTACTTATATAATAATTTTTGTCAGTAGATTGATTAAAACTATTATAAAACAAAGTAAAATCTCCTTCAGAGACTATTATACTATTATTAAATGATTCATTTTCATATGACTCATTAAAAAGATTACTATTAGTGTAATTTGAATAAGAGGCACAGCCACTCAATAAAAATATAATTATACTTATTACCAATACCATACTTAATATTTTTTTAATTCTCATTATATCTGTCCCCTAGTGCATTAAATAATTTAGTGAAATTCCAGGCATTATGTGGATCCTATTAATTTATTAAATATTTCAATCTAACAACTTCTTATAACTAGTTATCATTATTATTTTTACTATAAAAAAGCAAACTAGTCATAACGGCTAGCACTTCAATATTTAGAAATATAACAAACTAAAAAAGTAGCTATAACTTGTATTTAGAAATATTCTTTTATGCTTTAGTTAATTCTCAAATAATATCCTCTGTATTATTTTTTTCTTCCTTCACTGCCACTTTTGTTACATTAAATTCACCTGCTTTAGATTGATTAACGATATAACCTTGAGTTTGATCAGTATTCAGATAAATATAAGGCATAATATCACCAATTGACATTTCATCTAAGATGTCTAGCACTATGCATATCTCCACACCTATAGAATAACTATTTGCTCATCTGTTAATTTTCATAGTACACAGGAACATTAAAAAAATCTGTTTTTTGTTTTCCTCCATCAGGATATTCACCTGTCTTCTCATGTTTTATCCAATCGTACAAAACAGGGCCTTCTTCAAATAACGCCAACGATGCAGAGTATCTCTTATTTACCAAAGGTTCTACATTAGCCAGTACTGTTGCCGAAATGTCATCTAAAGATTCTTGTGCTCCTTCTATGCACATTAAAACCACATCATAGTTAAAGTTCTCTTCTTCGATGAGATCATAGGCATATTTCAGATATTCCTCAACCTTCAAATACTCTTCTTTAAGTTTTCCGTCTGGTAGCAAGCGGAGACATTCATCAAGTATATTTATTAAATGTTGTTTATTTTTCCCCATTAAATCAATTAAGTTTGCTCTTCCATAATCTAATGCAATAAGAAATTGCCTCATTTCATAAATTGTGTCACTAAACTCTAAATTTTTTTCTTTTAAATGCTCTTGTTTTTCAATTGTGACTGTTGAAAGTTCTTCAGATATGATAGCTTCTAGCTCTATACAAAGATCTTCCAAGCTATAGTTTGGTATTGGTGTTTCTAAAATTACTTTATTAATTATAGCAATCGTTTCAGGTGAATATTCTCCACCTAAGCTCTTAGTAACACCAAAGAGTTCACCCTTAGAGTATATAGCAGGTGAGAATACTCCTTCTAGAGGTGTTTTAGTATCTATCGGATAGTCTATTCCGTAGTAAGATAAGTCACTCAACATTTTAACAGCTATTTGCAAGGAATAAACATCATCCGCTTTTAACGGAGCTTCCGAGTACTTGTCGGCAACCGTTTCCAAGGTGTATTGAATTAACTTTTGAATAGTAGTCAAATCTTCTTGAAAAACAAGAGAATCTGATGCATTTATTATGTTTTGGAGGTCAATTATTATTTGTTCTAAATTTCTTTGTGCTTGAGTTTCTAATTTAAAAATCATTCCTGGAAGTCCATATCTAATTTTCGCAAGTTCCATAGTACTTAGTCCTTCTAGCATTTCAGCTCGAAGTATTTCTATTGTTTTTTGAGAACCTAACTCACTTTCCTCTGAAACATCATGTTGAATTGTTGGTGTTTCAGTTATAGGTGGTACTATAAGCGGTTCTTTAGGCGTAGTTATAGTATTTCCAACACACCCTGTCAACATCCCTGTTATAATTATCGGAATAACAATTAATCGTTTTCTCATATATGAGCCCCCTTCTTTATTTGGATACAAATATACTCTACAAAAATAATACTATAATTACCTGACTAAAGATGATTAAAAGTTTCCACTATTGCTTCGTATACCGCATAAGCATAAGCATTAGTAAATGCTTCGTCACCCAAACAAGATGCATCTGATACATTGGATAAAAATCCCCCTTCAATAAGTACTGCTGGCATATTACTCATCTTAAGCACCCATAAATCTGGACTAGGTTTAACCCCCCTATCTTTTAATCCACAATACGCAATTAGTTTTTCTTGAAAAAGACTTGCAATGCTTTCATTTACATCACCATTAGTATCTGGGTAATAGTGCACCTCTGTTCCATTTACCTCTGAGTTACTAGTAGAGTTATTATGAATACTGACAAATAAATCCGCCCCTATATCATTTGCTATAAAAGGTCTTTCCTCAGTGCTAACGCTTATATCTTCGCTTCTAGTTAAATACACTTTAATATCTGTATTGTTTTCAATTAAATCCTTAACCGCTAAAGTTTGCTTTAAATTCACTTCTTTTTCTATTAAGTTATTAGCTATAGATCCTGGTGCTTTCCCACCATGACCTGCATCTAAAAAGAGGATTTTATCATATTTGTCCTTCGGCTTTATAAATTTAATTTCTAGTTTTTTTGCCTGTTCATCCAGTTCATATTCATAAATTCCATTCATATGTAAAACAAATTGGGTAGTTAAGGTATTCTTAACTTCTATATACTCAATTACAGTATCTTGAATCATCATACTCCCATTATTAAAAGAG
Organism: Zhenhengia sp.; assembly: GCF_046966505.1. Taxonomy (NCBI): domain Bacteria; kingdom Bacillati; phylum Bacillota; class Clostridia; order Lachnospirales; family Lachnospiraceae; genus Zhenhengia; species Zhenhengia sp. Next base: position 23,625 of record NZ_JBKVCH010000001.1, on the reverse strand, counting down.
GTCTCATAATTATCACCTAGGTCTATTATAATCTTTTTATTCACATAATCATTTTGTATGATTAGTTGCTCTTTTATAACTTCTTCCTTCAGGTCAATTAATAGTTTGGGAGTTGTGTTCTCATATCGTATATTCCCTTGATTTACCCCTACAACTGTATCATCTGCCGAGTCTTCGCTTTCTTCTTCTGGTTCAATTTCAGGTACTTTTTCAATAGGGGCATTTATATAGATTGTTCTATTTACTCCGTCCCAATATACATCAAATCCTAATTGTTCACTGATAAATCTTAGAGGCACCATAATTTTATTGTTTATTATTTTGGCAGGCATATCTAAAATAAACGTAATACCACTTACCCATGCCTCAGGATGATTCATCTCTAATATGATTACAGTATCTTGATATGCAATATATACTTTCTTTTCTTCTTCTTTCCATTCTATAACAGCTCCTATAGCTTCAAAAATTTCTCTTACAGGCACTAAAGTAATTTCTTCTATTTGTATGGGTGGCATAGCTTGTGTTTCTACTAACATATCATCTATATATAGAGTAATCGGTGCCAACTCATAAAGATATCTGTTGCCATCACATACTAATTCCATCGGAGTAGCATAAACATTAGTCATTCTAACACTCAATAACACTGCTATTACCATTATTAAACACAACTGCTTCTTCACAACATAATTTCCTTCCACTATCTCTTTATATTAATATTCTTAAGTCCCAAATTTTTAGTTGATTTTGTAAGTGCTGTTGGCAATCTTAATAATCTCTTCTTCTTGTATTTCATCTCCATTAGGTTCTATTTTGATTGTCATAACTATAGATTGATAGGTACTTGGTGATACTTCCTTTCCTTCCAAGTTAAAACCATTATAATATTCTATCGGCAAAATCTTTTGGTGTATTTCTAAGATATTCTTCTCTAAATAAGTGCTATCAAATTCTTCCTTATATATGATTCTATTTCTTCTCTAATTTGTATTTCTTGTATCCTGTATAAGTCAGATTCTGTATTTAGGTTGTCTTTGGAACTATTTAGTTCTTCAAGTTTTTCATCATCAACCTTATTTGTAATCTTTTGTTCTTCTTTGTTACTTTCATTAACTTCGTTTACCACTATTACCTCTTTATGACTTGTACAGCTTACCAGCAAGCTTCCCCACATTATGGTTACTGCTATCAAAAAAATCTGTTTTTTAACCTCATATTCTAGCCTCCCTCTTTCTTATAAAAATCGTTTTAAAATCATAGTATTCACAATATATGACAATTATACGACACAAACCCTTATTATAAAAGTTTAACTTTATATATTAATTAAAATATTCTATTTATCTACATCACAATTGCTTTTATTCCACCCTTCTTTTAATCTTAGACTTTATTAAACAATATTGATGACATAGTATATAAAAGAAGCCCCGTCCTTTATAAATGCAAAGGATAGGGCTATTCGAGAAAAGATATTAATTATTTAATAGATAATTTTTCATATCTATATGTTTCGAATCTATCTTTACATCATTTTTCTTAGCTTTAGGACGTTTGTCTGTTTTTCCTTTGGTTAGTAGCTGAAATACTTTTGCCCTATCTCTTGCTCACTCATCACTTTTGACGTAGCTAAATTCATCACTTCTTCAATCGTTGAAATAATTGTATCTGTAGTAAAATCACTTGTTATCATTTGAATGCTATGCAAAATATTTTCTTTAACTTGTTGATTATTTTTTGTTCTTCACTCGGCATAAATGCTTCAATTTCTAAAGCAGACGCTTTCTGCCTCTCTGCGTCTATTTTTGCGTCAATTTCTCTTTCTGCGTTCCTCAAGATTTCACTTCTTTGTTTTTGTATATAAGGATTATTTAAGTCATTTAGCAATTCCTTAAGTCCTAGATAATACTTGTCTACACTCTTGTGTACATAATCTGCATTGATTTCAGGCTTGACTTTCTTTTTGCGTATATAATCAATCTGCATATATATATATTGAAATTAACTGATCTATAATTCCCTTAGTTTCATCAAATAAGGCTTCTATCAACTCATCCGTAGGGGTAACAATTGTATCAAACCACTGATACTCCATTAACTTTTTAACAAGTAAAGAGAAGTATCCATAATCCAATCAACAACTATGAGCTTTAATAACTGTACCTACCCTACGTCCTGTTCTAAATTTTGAAAACATCATCTCATACGCATCTTCTGTACCAACAACTGCTATCGCAACTTTAGTTCTATTCGCAAGAATCATAAGGCTTTCAAATGAACTTTCTCTCGTTCTACTAAAATCAATAAGTTGGATCTCATCTTCCAGTTCTTCATGAAATGGTAAGGAGTACCTAGCTTCTCTCAAAAGTGTAACTGCTGTCATCTTTTCACTTCGTCTAAAAGTCAACTGATGCTAGAATAAAAAATGGACACACAGAATGGGAATTTCAGTTATAATAAAAATAATTATTATGAACCAGAGTGTCCAAACATGGCTAAAAAATATGACAAAGAATTTAAACTTCATGCAGTAAAGCAAGTAACTGAACAAGGTAAGACAGCAGCACAAGTATCTAGAGAGCTAGATATTGCTCAGCAAACATTAAGTAAATGGAGCCAAAAGTACAAAGAAGATCAATCTGAACTTTTTGTAGGTTGTGGTAATCTTAGAAGTGAAGATAAAGCGTTGAAAGATCTTGAAAAAAGATTAAGAGATTTAGAAGAGGAAAATGCTATCTAAAAAAAGGCTATGAGCATCTTTGCAAAAGACCTGAAGTAATTCATGCCTTCATTCATAAACACCAATACATATATCGTGTAGCAAAGATGTGTAAAGTACTAGGTGTTTCTAAAAGTGGTTATTATATGTAGCTTAAAAGACCTACATCTATGCAAAAGAAAGCAAAAGCTAAACTTATAGCTAAAATTAAGTGTATTCATATCCAATCAAGAGGAATCTATGGCAGCCCTAAAATTACAGAAGTATTAGCATCAGAAGGGGTAAAAGTTTCACAGAAAACTGTGTCTAATATTATGAGGAAAAATAACATTAAATCCAGGACTGTAAAAAAGTATAAAGCTACCACTCATTCTAAACATAACCTACCTCTATCACCAAACTTACTTAACCAAAACTTTAAAGTAGATGCCCCAGGTAAGGCTTGGGTAACAGATATTACATATATTTGGACAAGTCAAGGCTGGCTCTATTTAGCTACCGATATGGATCTTTTTTCACGTCGAATCATTGGTTGGGCTATGGATAAACGAATGACTAAAGAATTAGTAATTAGTGCACTGCAGAAAGCTATCTGGCGACAACCACCTAAGAAGGGACTTATCCATCACTCAGATCGCGGCTCACAGTATTGCTCGAAAGCTTACCAGGCCTTATTAGATCACCACGGTATTATTTCTAGCATGAGACGAAAGGGTAATTGTTATGATAATGCTTGTATTGAATCATTCCCTAGTATTATTAAGAAAGAATGGATTTTTCATGAGAAATATCGCACTAGAGCCCAGGCTATGGCAAGTATTTTAGACTATATATTACATTTTTATAATTGCAAAAGAATTCATGGGACTATAGGCTATAAAACGCCTATCGCTTATGAGAAGGAATACTACAAACAGAAAAAAGCTAGCTAACTAGAAAATCTCCGTTTGTAGTGTCCATTTTCTTGACATAGTACCACTTTCTTGTGGTATAAAAAATAGGGCTCTTTAAATGCCCTAATGTATTTTAAATGCAACTCATTTCAACTATCTTCTTATCCACCTCATCAAACTCACCAATTTCTGTCTTAAAATCCCATAACATAATCTGAGTCATTTCATCATTTGAATTAAATGCTTGTATCTCATCAACTTCTTGAAAATAGACTGCATTATATTTTATTCTTTCTTTATTTTTATCATAGATCTTAAAAAGACCCTTAAAGTTCATATCATAAACTTTTTGATTAGTCTCTTCAAATAGCTCTCTTATTGCACACTGTTTATAAGTTTCACCATTTTCTATTCCTCCTGCTGGAAATTCCCATTGATTTCTCCATTTATTATAGGCAATTAAATATTTACCTTTGCATTTTATAATAGCAAAAGAACCAGTAATTGGAGCAAGCTCTTTATTTTCAGCCAATGCCTCTTCACTAATAACTATGTACTCCAATAGTTGTTGCCCATTTTTATTTTCTGCTAGAATCATACTTTTGTACTCCTTAATACATTTTTTAAATATAATAACATTTTCAAATTAATCTTTCAATTAAATACAAATACTAGTGATTCAAATACTCACATTCAATATGATATCCTCAATAGCATCCAATATCTTAATTTGTGACTTCAAAAAAACCTTATCCCTTGTATTAACCTTTTTAATATCCAGTTCTTTCATCTTTTCCACATCTACACCAATACTCTTAAGATAGTTCCTTTGTTGCTCTACATCAATCTCAACCACATTCTTAAACTCAGCATCTAAGATGCCCTCTAACACCAACTGGTCAAGATAGGTCTGAATCGCTGTTATCAGCACACATTTATTATCATAGCTATTAGAATACTTTCCAATATAACTATCTTCACAAGTCTTTTTAATATCATCTTCAATCATGTGCATAGCATCCACAATTTTTATCTTCTTAAAGGACTCCCCTTTATCTTGTGTGGTTGTGGTAAAGCTATTGACTCCTCTCGCAATTTTAGCCTTTTCTCCATCATGATATAGGATAAATTTCCCATCTCCAATAGCCTCATCCATTTGCTCTTTAGTCAGCTGGTCAAATCCTATTACTTCTTTAAGTGGTGCAAAAGTTGCACTAATCGTCATAGGTGTTCCAGCCAAAAGGCCAGCTATTCGTGAGGTATATTCTGATGTTGTGTAATCTCCTAATGTAGTTTTTATATTAGTAGTTGTAAAGTTGATAACCTTTTCTGTATCTGCTGTGGTTGCATTAGGTAAGACTACCTTACATTTTTTATTTAGACCTGTCATCCACACAACCATACTAGCTACATGTCCACTCTCAATCTCTGGAATAACTAGATAATCCCATTTAAGAGATTCCACTACTTCTTGAGCGTGACTATAATCCTCTTCCTCACCTCTTCTAAAAATAATAATGACCTTCTTAGGAGGTTTGATATATCCCATGAATGCCAACTGTATGTATTCTTTTTGTTTGTCTGTGAGTTGTGCAATACCAGCTGCATCTTTTATATTGTTTAATTCATGTACTTCTTGTGTTTCTCCATTCAATACAAGTGCCACTATACCACGTTCGCCTCTTTGGATAGCTGTTGCACCTGTCTGTTTGAAGTTAATCATCACGTTTGGTAAACTCATTTATTGCTCCCTTCTATATGGTGTTCAATGGTTGTGATAAGTTCATTATCAGGTTCAAAATTAATAAGCTCATGATAAGTAATACGAAAAGAAAATTGGTAAACATCCTTTTCAACTTTCTCAATCATACTATCTTGTATTGTAAAGTGCCTATCTTCCACACTTAAGCAAATACCAAAGGCTTGCTTTAACTTTGACATTACCTCTAGGCATTTAAGGCTATCCTTACAATCTGAAAAATAGGAAATAACAATGAGTAAGTTTATAGATATGTAATTCTTAGTTTGGGTTTCACTTTCAATCGGTAGTATTGTGGTAAAAAAGCAAGGTAACTTGTAGCCTTCCGTTACCTCGTCACCATAAATAGGTATGGCTGGATAAGTATTTTGTAGCACATGAATAACGCCTTTTAATAGATCCTGATAGCCTATCATAAAAGTTTCTTTACCACCCTATTCACCATTTTTTCAGCTTGTTGTGGGAGTTCCTTTTCAAACTCTAACGTTGTCCTTTTAACCATATGCTTACCAGCTACTCTTTCACCTGTATCTTTTTTCTTTCTACCTCTTCCACCTACTACAATTCTATGCCCACGTTCTACTAAATGAAAATGAGGGCTGGTTGACCTAAACTCTACATATAGGTCTTTACCATACCCCTTCACTTTACTTACTTTATAGGAATTAATAAGTTTCTTCTTACTCGTACCTTGTAGTCTTTCAGGTGTTTTCTTCTTAACTTCTTTCCTAAATTGATTTCCCATTTTAGTTAAAAGCTTCTCTGATTCGTCAGGATAGCTCTTCGTAACAAAAGATAATTTCTTCTGTAAGTCTGTTAGTCCATTCAACTGGAATACATCATTCTTTGCCATTCCTAATCTCCTTTGAAGTGGCTGTAATCTCTAAAGCAAAATCTCCCTCATCCACATTAATAATCTCTGTGATATGAAGGAGTTTGTCTTTATACTTTATTTTCATGTTAGGTGTTATGCCTCTATGATATCTTGTTAAAATCCTATAGACTGTTTCAGGTCTTAATCGTTCTTCTAAGGTTTGTTCAAATCCTCTTATGGGCATAATATTAGCCCACATAGTTTTTATTGGTTGCTCTGATAGGATTGTTTGCCCTATTGAGTTAGTTGTTTCTGTGTAGGCTGTGAATGTTATTCTTTTGTTTAGTTTTCCTGCGTTGAAATAGATTTTATCACCTACTTTCTAGTCTTATAGAGAAGGAGAAAAATACTTATTCATAGCAAATAAATACATTAACCTTATTTTACTTAAAGTAAGCATTCTTAAATCTAAATGTAAAATATCCTAACTTCATACTCTGGCTTTGTATTAGTACATGTAATTCATATTCATTCTGTACTTTATAAATTTCATCGTAAATCCACCAACATCGCTCTAGAGGCATATCTAACTCTTCTATTACTGCGCCTGTAAATTTTGCTTCAGTTAAAGTAGTAAATCCCCCTCCATTATCAAATGTAAGACATATCTCCCCTTGGTCTCGTTTAAATTCTGTTATGATACAATCATGGAAATGAATATTACTTATCATTTCAATATCTAGTGTCTCTTTAACTTTATCTATGTAATCTATATAGTCCTGTCTAGCTTGCTCAACTATTTTCCTATTCTTGTCACAGAACTTGCAAATTTCCCCTATAATTTCTTTTGTAGCATTTTGTAATGTCAAAACTCTAATATCAGCTACTTGCTCTAAAATATATTGAGGTAGATTCTGCTCTAAGTATTTTTTATTATATCTAAACGCTTCCTCAAACTTTTGAATAAATAACATTTCTTCAAATTCTTCTGGACTAACTTCTTTCCATGAGTCTAGAAATTCCTTGAGCTGAGCATGATATAATTTTTCAAAGTATACTTCAGAAAACACACCCGCTTCTTTACATTCTTTTAGCCTTAAATCCATATTAGTTTGTTGACTTGCTTTGTACCATTCTTTAGTATAATATTTCACCCTATTTTCTCCTTTTAACATGTATATATCTGACTAAAGATTACTATTATTCCTACCCAAAAGTCAATTACAACAAATTCACACTATGCCTTCCTAACAAAGATTCCAACATCATATTCATCCTCAAGTTCAATCTATCATTTACATTTATTGTCCTATTATCATAAAACTCTGCTACTAGCACCAATACTGCAATAGTAAGGTCTTCACTTTCTTCAAGCTGTTCTAAACTCCGACCTGTATATTTCACAATATAATCTTTTGCACCTTCTAAAATGGCTCCAATGAGCTTATCATCTTCATCACTATCTTGTCTAAGGTTTTCCTTTACAAGAGGAACATCAATCTCTGATAGATTCATTAAGCTACCTTGCTCCTAGTTTTCGCTACATTCGAAACTGTACCAATGACCATTGCCTCACCTAAAGCCTTTTTAATATCTAACCTCATATTTGCTTTAATAGCAATTTCATCTCTGATAAATCCATATTCAGTAGACTTCTGTAATGATAATGCTTTTCTTTCACCTACAATTAAGGCACGTTTTAGGTCTCCAAAGAAAATAGCAGACCCTGTTTCATTAAGTTCAGCCACATGCTCATTAATAATAACTGGTCTGCCAAGAAGAGTTGTGTGTGGTCCTACTGGTGATCTATTAAATGATGTTACAAGTACTGGTTTACCATCTTCAAACTTCATATCGGTTAAGGCCTTAGCTGTTTGGTCTGAAATAACCCAAGTTGCTGTGTGGCGATAACGAATAGGGAGGGCAAAGTACATTTCAGTTAGAGTTTCAGGTGTAAGTTTAGCTGGTAACTGTACTTCTTTCACTCCATCATCCACACTAAAGTCATTAAGCCCATTCACCTTATACTCTTCATTTCCTTTTACAATCAGCTCATCCAAAGTCAATCCATATGATTCAGCTAACTGTCGCATTAATTCTCCCTCCACATTGTAGCCAGTATCTTCAATAGCTTCTTGTGAAAATGTAATAAGCGTTCCAAACTTGTGGGCTTCTAGCTTGATTGGCTCAAAGGTTGCCACTTGCTTTGTATATTCTGCAAGCTCTTTCATAGGGACAAACTTTCCTAACTTGTTTGCCTGTACTGGAATTTGATGTTTACTATTTCCAAAGCGTTCATGACGTACAGCCCCATATAAAGGTGAGATATAGGCAAGCTTATCTAAGATGTAGTCTGCAAAAGTGGTCTTAGAAATAATCTCAGTTGGTGCATTACCTGAGCCTACTGCCGTATCTGAAAAGGTATGTGTTCCATCTCTCACTTCTCTTGTACCAATTTCAATTTCTTTATTCGCATCAGCTTGTAAGGCTCGTATTTCATCTAATAAAGAGGGCTCATTTTGCCTTGTCTCTGTTGCTGACTCTTTAATTGTAGTCATTAATGCTCTAGCTTCTTTTTGAGTTTGGATTGTGGCATCAATCTGATTCACTTCATCTGTATAGCCATTAATCTTATCTAGTTCCTCCTTTGAGAAGGCTCTCTTCTCTGTTTCAGCTACATTCATAATAGCTTCAATTTGTTCAATTAATTTGCTTCTTTTTTCTAGTAGTTGTTTCATTCTGTTGTCCTTTCTAGTCTAATTTAATTATAAAAAGAGAGCACCTATTTCTAGATGCCCTTTTACCTCAATTTTTTTGGTTCACTTTACCCGCAGTTAACTCTTCTTCTAATCTTATTATATTCTGCCTATGTTTTTCTGCCCCGCCTTCAAATCCCTTAACCTCTAACCAGGATACAATTGCCTTCCACTGATTTAACTCCTCCTGCTTTCTTCCTAATCTTTGATAACAAAATACTTTACTAAACATCCAATGGATATACTTATCAGCTAATTCAATAGCCCTATCCCAGCATTCAAAAGCTTCTTCATAACATTCTAGATGCTCATAGAATTCTCCCATATAGCCCACCATATCAGATTCATTAGGAAATTTATTAACTGCCTCTTTTGCGAACTTTAGCCCTTCTTGGTATTTACCCGTTGAGCTATACACTTGTAACATTAAATCATATACTTGCACATTTTCTGTATCTTCTTCAAATATTTGTTTACACAATGTCATTGCTTCATCATATTGACCTAGTTGTGTCTTTAATGAAACATAGCAGGTTAATGTATTATAATACACTTCACTTTTACTTTCCTTTTCTGCTTCAATAACCCTATCATACATTTCAAAAGCTTTTTTCTTACAATCATTCATATGATAGTGATATAAGTAGCCATACTCACAAAGTTCTTTATTGGTGCATTTTCCACTTTCAATAAGCTTTCTATATTCTTCTTCTGCTCTTAGAAAGTTTTCCATTGTCCTTGATGCACTATATATCCCAAATAATCGATCTGCATATGATTCATAGGGGTCAATCTTATCTTTTAACAAGTCATCTACTAATACTTCTAGTACCCTTCCCATTTCTGATAAAAGCGATATATCAGGTAATGCCACATCATTTTCCCACTTACTTACTGCCTGGTGAGATACATTCAACAACTTTCCTAGTTGCTCTTGCGTAATCTGTTTCGCTTCTCTTAGCTTTTTAATGTTATTCCCGATTTTCATTATCTTCCCCTTATTCTATTATTTTCTGCGTTCTCATTTAATTTTATACATCTCATAAATTTCTCTCAACGTTGATAATTTGATTATACAAGAAAACATACAGTATTCAACAACCTCTTAGATGCATCTTTTCAACTACCAGTTGCATACCTACTTATTAGTTTCCTATTGGAGTAATAATAAAAAAGTACACCTCATGGATGTACTGTAATAGTTAATTAATTTTTGTTATCTCTTGTAAAATAGGAATTTGCTAAAAAAGTTAACTTATAACACATAATCGATTATAATGTCTTCCCAAATATCATTGATATTATTTCCTTCAAGTATAGTACATAATAACAATTCATGTGATGATATAAAATGTTGAGTTTCCTTCGTTTCTTCACAGTATATGTACCAATCATTATCCCCCTTTCTGCTCTCAAAATAATGTTTTCCATTATAATTAAATTCTATTTCTCTTCCACTTTTTACAGCTTCAAAAAATTCCCTTTTGCTTCTGTTCAACATCCTATTCCTCCCATCAAATGCCGATGTCTTTAGGTTACATATCTACTTTCTATTATAGATTAATTAACCGAGTATTGCATTCTTTAATAACCACACCTTAGTAGCTACTAAGCTTCTTTGATTTTCTATCTCCTCCGCATTTTCCTTCACATCAGGCTTATCCCTGATGCATCTTTGCTCCATATCTTCACTTCTTACCTGAACAGATGTTGCAATATAAGCTGGCTCAATTGTTAAAAGGGATACTTCCATTAGGTCAATCTCCTCTAAAGTTCTTTTAGCCACACTACCTTCTTCTTGCCAACTATCACTCAAAGCTCTAAAACCAAAAGACCATCCTTTTAGATTTCCACACCTAGCCTCTTCTATAACTTCATGGTCACTTATGACTGCCTTTGCATGAAGTCCAATATTATCTTCTCTAAGTTCTAAAGTATTATCACTTGTGCTTGCCAGTTTTCGCCTTACATCGTGGTTCAGTAACATATCTATATTACTAGCTTTTTCTAAAGCTCTTTGAAATACTGTGGGTGCGACTTTTTCAATAAATTTACCTTTCGTACCATAAAGTTCCTTCGAATACCTATCAATAGCATTAACATAACCACTAATTTCAAGCTTTCCATCACTTCTCACCTCTATCTGCATCTTTTTCACCTCCTTTCACCGTACTGGTTCCACTTGCACTATTTTGCACTACATTGGTTCCAGTTTGTGTAACTGTGGTGTTTGTATTTGGTGTATAGATTTCTCCTGATTCAATATGCATCAATACATCACCTAAGCTCATCTTTACGAAGTTTAATGATTCAATCTCGTTCAAGTCTTCTTCAAAACGTACCTCTGATGGTGTCATAAACCCATTCTTTAGGGCAATCTCATAGGCCTTAAAGCGTTTTTCAATATCACCTTTGTTAAGCTGCTTTGTATCAAATGCAAAATAATATTCTCCTTGTTCTTCTGTAGTAAGAAGAGCCCTATTAATTGCCTTCTCTAGCTTATTTATAATTGGCATAATAGCCAGCTTTACAAAAGCATCCCATACATCTTGAGGAATAGAAGAATCAAACATATTGACTGGTACATTAAAGAGCTTACAGATATCTGCATCAATAGCATTTTTAGATTCAATCATCTGCATTTCTGCACCTGTTTGTTGCAATTCATGATAGGTAATACCTTCATTTAGGACAATACAATCATTATTTTGTTCATAGAGTCTTTTCCAAGCTTTCTTTAATTCTCCAATAGCTTCTGCAGTCAATCGCCTTGTACTTTGTAGAACGCCACGCTTTACGCCTCCATTTCCCATGGTTTGAGTGGTATAGTTCATATTGTCTAAGGCTTGTTTTAAAATGCTATTACACTCAGCTACAATCCCTTTTCCCTTTACTCCATCAACTGTATTCTTAGTGCAAATAATAAAGTTATCAGGATTAAAGTTCTGCCCCTGGATATTTATTGTCACTGTCTTAAAGATGATGTCAGGTGAGTACAAAAGAGAGATATCAGTTGTAGGAATATAATGAAGTGACCACTTGTCCTTTGAGTAGCCTAACCCACACATATAGACATAGCAGGCTCCATCCAATAGGTAATCTCTCACCATAGCTTTCTTAAGTTCATCACCACTCATTAGGTCATTAGGTGCATCATTAAGTAAGTCAATTCTTTTATCTCCTTTTACTTCTTCCACACTACCCTCTAATTCCTTATATAGCTTTACTTCTAAGTTAGATATGACATTACTTATAAGCTCCACATTGGCATATACAGAAGGAAGGCCTATGGCTTGGTCACGTGTAATAGTATTCTTTTTTATATTGGGTGTTTCTGTACCTTCTAGGTGTAAGTCTAATTCTTCATTTGTAACTTCAACCCTTTCCTTTTGAAAGAAGTCTCTTAAAGCCATTTCTCATCTCCTTCCATTTAGAATACCTGAACAACAAAGTCCTCTTGAAGCATATCTTTTTCAAGGAGATACATAGCATTAATTAATGAAGCCACCATATCTATTTTCCCTGTCGATTTCTTCTTGTTAACGTATCTGTTCAGGTTCGTATCATATAGACACCTTGCATTCGCAAAGTTAATTTCTAATAATCGGTTACGCTCATAACCAAAGTGTTGTGTAAGGACAAGTTCCTCTAATAATTTAGTCGGACTATGTAATACACTTGAGTGCTGCTTGATTTCTGTCGTTTCATAGCCATTAGTTTCTAGCTTTTGGGCTGTACTAAGGCAATTGTAGCGATCAAACCCTATTCCCATGATAACCACGCCGTATCTTTTTTCTAACCCAAGTATAAAGCTTTCAATAAAGCCATAGTCAACTACATTTTCACCACACGCAAAGCAATTACCATTTCTAATCATAGCCTGATAATCTACCTTTTCAACCCGAGTCTTTTCTTCTATCCTATCAGCTGGTATGAAAGCCCACACATTCGCATAAACCTTGCCACCTTCCTCAGTAATCATCGCTACGGAACAGTTATCCGTTGTCATGGCTAAGTCAATGCCTATATAAACCTGTCTACCACACCAACTAAATGGCTCATGCAATCTACACTTTCTTACTTCTTCTGTAGGAATATAGATTTCTCCTATCATCCCATCAAGCCATATATTAAGATGTTTACACTTAAAGGAGGTTAACTTAGCCCCTCCCATCTCAAGTGCCTTTTTATATTCACTTTCTAGGTATTCCTTGCCATCCTCTAGGGTGCTTTGCAAAGGATTAGCCTTCATGAAGTTCTCTACTGTCATTTCATCTTTTTCATCTAAGCTGTAGAGCATAGCAAAGAGCTTTTCATCTTCTACCACACCATCAATAACCTTCTTGCTGTAATCCGTCCACTCAAGAAATGGGTTCTGTGTGTTTGGGTAGCTAGTAGAAATTAATATTAAAAGCCTATTTTGAACTGATAACATACCTGAAGTCATAGATTCAATAAGTCCACCATCTTTAGCCGCTCCAACTTCATCTATACAAGCGGCTGAAACTCTGAGCCCATCTGTCGTATTAAATTCACTGGATAAGGCCTTAAGGGTATTTTGATTTAACTTACATGTAATGATATCCCTTTTAATATCAAACTTATCCTTGATATATGGACTAGACTCAAGTAGCTTTTTAGTTTCATTATAGACAATCCTTGCTTGATCTCTTGTGTTTGCACATAAATAAAATTCACTATACTTTGGTTCTAGTAACATCAAGATAATCATAATCATGGAGCTTCCAACTGATTTACTATTTTTCCTTGCTATCCATAACAAACAGACCTCATATCTTCTCTTTTCAGGCTTATCCTTCCTCTTCCAGCAAAAGATATTGAGTACAAAAAAATACTGGTAGCCCACACAAGCCTCATATAACGATTGGCCTGCTACAGCTCCAGTAGCAAAATTAATTAGTTTCATGATGTTCATTATCTTATCGGCTGTTTCATAATCAAAAAAGTAATCCATCTCTTCCTGATGGTCTATCTCATAAATAAACTTTTTACTTATTGCCTTTATGTACCTATTAGTTGGAAATTTTCCATCCAGTACATCCACAGCATACCTATAGGCCTTTGATTCTTTAAATTCCTCTTTCGTTATTTCTTACCACCTCCCAGTATTGTCAGAAGTGGATCTGTTTTCTCAGCTTCAGCACTACAGTTAATATTTGCTATCTTTGCCCTTGCCTGTGGGCTTAGGCTTAACTCATTACACATCCTGAAGAAATCTTTCATATAGGCAGTTCTTATTTTTATATGTGGGTTTGGATTCCCCTCTAGGTCTACTACACCATCTTGATTAATCGCAACTTCACACGCTTGGATACGATCAATGTTTATAGCTGTTTGAGCTAATAGGTACACATCAATGTTACCTAATACTCCTGATTCTTTGAGGTAATCCACAATTATTCTAAAGTGCTTTTTCTGCTGTAATGTCAAGTATGCTGGTGCACGTATTTTATCACTATCTCCACGCGACTTAGCTTCATACTCTAGCCTCTTATCAATATCAGTCTTACTCATATGTCCAGTTCTTGTTGTAATCCTTTTAGTTGGTCTTGCTATGATATCACCTTCTTTCTATATTGAAAGTATAAAAAAAGCCTATATGGTATTTATATAGACTCATTATTTGTTCTCAATTAATAAATTAACTATTTTATTGGTTTCAATGAGTATCTGAACTATATTTCTCTAACAAAACTTTATTGTCAATATCAAATAATACAATATCTTTATTAGAGAAAGGGGGGGGGTTGATCTTATTCCAATCTCATTAGTTTCTAAAGCGAAGAAGTCTGTCCAAATATTATTTAGATAGTATACTGCATCCGAAGAAGTTTGTTGTAAGAACATTACATAATTCAAATCAACGGGATTTGGCCAAGAACCAAACTCTATTTTATCCTCTGGTTTTGCATCTCCAATTAGTTTAAATAGGGGGTGTGCATCTACATTGAAAGAACAATTTTGTTTAACTTGTCGCCCCCATGTATTGACAGCAACTCCATCTATTATGGAGTAGTACCTTAATGAAACGATAGGTTCACCTTCCCATGTTCCTTGATATTCTAGAAAATAATCAGCATTTGGAGTTTCTAAAGGAAAGATGTATCCATGCATAGTAGCTTTGATTGAAGGAATGTTATAAATTCTAGGCACCTCTAACATAGCAAATCTTTTTTCTACTATATTGCTGCTATTTAAAGCTCTATGTACTTTATAAGCTTCAGAATTAGCATCATAGATGTTTATAAACTTGTTCTCATTATTATAAAGTACTACTCCATTTAGAGCCTCTACAAGCGGTCTGAATGGAACATAAGTTATTCCGTTTATCAATTCTGGAGCTACTAAAAGCTCTTTAACTTCCTCATTATGTTTATATTCAAGAGAGCCAACCGTAAACAGTACCTTATCATCCCCTTTTGTAATACTTATTTCTTGAGTCTTTTTATCCCAACCTACACTAGCTAGTAACTCTTCACTACAGAACCTTAGAGGTATTAGTGTATTAGAGTCTTTTAAGATTATCTGAATGTCTTTTAATTCTCCATTTAAAAATAAATCTGGTGTGCCTTTTGCAAAAACCTTAATAGATATTAATACAGCAAATATAAAGCAAATCTTTCTTATAAATTTTTTCCTCATATTATTAACCCCTCACTTTAAAATTTTTTATCTTTACTTATAAATTACCTAATTTATTGGCTTTACATTTTTTCAAAAACCTTTATATGTCGTTTGATTCAGAATAGTATAACACAAAATATCATCTATTAAAACACTAAGAATCCAGCCCTTTTCTACACATTTCCATGCCTTTTTTACATCAAAAAGAGCCCTTTTCAATAGTATTTTCCACACTATCAATTAGGCTCTATCCATTGGAATAGTTAATACCTATTTTATTTATTGCATCTTTGTTGTAATACTTTTCGTTGGTCTTGCCATGATTTCACCTTCTTGCTGTATTTTAGGGTATGAAAAAAAGAGCCTATATGTAGTATTTATATAGACTCATAATTATCGTTCTTATAATTTTAAATGTTATCTAGTTAGACATAACTAAATTACTATCTCCCTATCGTAAATGTACCTATTATATTTTCTTCATCTTCATCATAGAGAGACAATACCCGATAGCTAGGTTTACTATTTTGCCATGCTATAGCCTCTTCAGGTGTCTTAAACTCTGGATCATTTAATTCCTCTGTTCTAACATATCCTACGGTGCCGTCATCACCCTTCGCTAACATCAAATCAGGTTCATATCCAATCGTATCCACTTTATTAGTCCCATATGTTTTACCATTTTTATTGATTAAGTATTTTTCCGAATTACTATTGGCAGAATTATTTTCAATTAAAATTAAAGTTAAGATTAGTACTATCCCAGTAGTTATACATATTTTACTTTTTGACTTCATAAATACCTCCCTATTTGATAGTATTTTTCTGAATTATAACATATTTATTAAAGTAGTACTACCTAAAAAACTTACTTTTTTACTCCATTCCTATTTTCACATCATAAAAGGTTATTAAAAAGAGCCTATATATAATGATTCATACAGACTCAGTGTTTATTCTTACTATTTAGTTTAGGCTAATCAATTAACTATTTTATTGAGTATTTCATACATCTACACATATTTATTCTCCTAATTTACATGTTACAGTTTTTTCTATTTGTTCAGTAATACTATAATACTTGAATACTAATGCTTTATCTGTTTCCCAAACCAACTTGATATCATCTTCGTTTAAGTGCATATCACTTTGAAAAACATAACCTTGATCTACCTCTGGAATGAGATCTAGAATACGAGTTACTTTCCCTGTGACTAGATCTACAACATGAATAGTTCTTTCATACCTACCCATTATATAGTGTGGCCGTATTTTCATTATGTCTAACTTTAACCCTTTTTGAAAATCATTTAAATCATATGTTTGAATAAGGCTTCCGGTTTTATCGTCATAAAACTTTAAATTACTTTCATCATTTAAAATAATGAAATCTTCCAATTCTATAATGCCGTTATCACCTGTGTAGTAAATTGGTTTTTCTATTTTATCTATAATCGTTTCATCTTTTATATAAAAAGCTGTACTCGTTGAAGCAGTACCAGCTGCTCCTTGTACCGTTTGACCTACTGAAACAATTTCACTTCCATTTTGAGTTGTATGATAATCTATATATGTAACATCCGAATATTCATTTAACGTATTAATTTTTGCTAGAACTTTTTTCCTTCTGTAGTTCTAACTAAAAGTTCTTTATTTTCTTCATCTAGTGTATATTTTCCTTCTAAGTTTACTGTCTGTGTTTTTCCATCCCAAACTACATCCAAATTTAATGCTTCCCCTACAAAACGTAATGGAACATAGGTTGTCTCTTCTATTACTTGTGCAGGGACGTTAAGTTTAACCTCTTTGCCATTAACTTCCGCTTTATCGCTATCAATAACTAATCTTATACTTGTCCCACCTTCAATAATATCAATTTGTTTAGTTTCTGAGTTCCAATTTACCTTGTAGCTTAAAAACTGGGATAAACTTCTAAGTGGTAGAAGTACAGTTCCTTCTATTTTCTGTGGTTGCTGTTCTAACTGCATTTTTTCCCCATTATAAGAAACATTAATAACACTTTTTGCACTACATGGAAGAAGCATAATTGATGTTAAAACGACTATCAATAGCTTATTAATTACTTTTGACAATTTTATTCACTCCTTCATATAAAAGACTTGATAAAATATCTACTACTTAAATGAACGATTTTAACACTATACAATCGTATTAGATATAGTTTCCCAATTTCCTATATGCAATAAATCTATTAGTTCATTATAAGCTTCAGATGTAAAGCTATACCATTTAGCGTTCATTACATCTCTTATCATATAAACACCTGTACTCATTCCGAAGGATAAGCCTTGATAAATTTCAAATTGTTCTACCGGTTGATTTTCGCTATTTACAAAATAATAACCTCTTAATAAAACATAGGAATCAGGCTCATCTATCATATAAGTACGGCTATATACATTTGGTTCAGCTACTTCTTCTTTCTGTGAGTTATGAATGATTTCATGGGTTCTTGTTGTGCACAAATTAGACCTATTCTCTAATACTTTGCTTCCCATAGTCATCCAATATTCAGTTTGTAATGCTGAGATAGTTGTATCATGTGATTTTAAAACAGATGAGCTTATATCTATACGGCTATCCTTATAATCTACTTCAAGTCCAAATGCTTCCGAAATAAATCGTAAAGGTATCATGGTTCTGCCATTCTCAATATAAGGTGCTGCATCAAGTTGTATATCTTCCCCATTTTGTTTTGCTTCTTTTTTGCCTATTGTTAAAATAATTTCTGTGTTGTCATTGTTTATTGTGATAGTTGGATTATTCCAAACTGCGTTAATTCCTAATAACTTAGTAATTGTACTCAGTGGTGCATAGGCCCTTTCATTTTTGAGCTGTGGTAATACATCCATATAATATTTTCCTTCAACATTACCATTTGCCCCAATATAAGTATAACTTTGAGTTGTTATTTCAGTACCATCTATATAAAGCTCTAGGTTCTCCTTAGCTAATATAGGAATACTACTTTCCATTATTACAGTTACTCCTAACAAAATTGCCCCTAATCTTTTCATTTTGTTCCTCCTATCAATTGATTGATGAGTATAAAACTTATATTTCATCTCATAAAATAACTATTTTATTGTTTCTCTTTTTTCAACGGAAATCGAATATAATCCATCAGATGTCGTAAAATGTGTTAAAATCAACCCATTATCCAAAGGTACTTCTACTTGAATCAAGGAATCAGTATCATGCATAGCTTGGATAATTTGTTTCGAAAAATCCTTATTAAACATTAAAGTTAAAAGATTTTGTAGTTTTTCAATTTCGAATATATCTACATGTGTATTGATTATTTCAACACCTTCTTCTGAAAAGACAGTATAATCTAAATAAGGAAGCTTATCTTCTTCTATTCTAATAACCTCATCATCAAATAATCTAATTGGTAGTGTAAACCCCATTACATCGACAGTTTTATTTTTCAAAGATTCGGTATGGTATGTAAGTAAATTTACATTACCAGTAGTAGCTTCCCAAACAGTTTTATAGTCTAAGTATTTACATACACTTTTAATAGGAATATATAGTTCTCCATTAGAGTTAATAGCATAAGCACCAGTTTTCTTACCATTCCAAGCGATAGAATTATCTTTATATTCTATCTCAAAAAAAGAATCTTGAGTAGGAATGCAACGCTTAATATAAGTAATGGATTTATTTGTTTTTATCGGAGGCTCTGAGGCGAACATATCTAAAAAATCATCTGCTCTCATATAGGAAACTCCATTTTTGAGTAAAATATCATACCCGAAATCTTTACCATTGACCAATAACTTATTATTATCTTTTGCAAATACCGATGTAACACAGGTTATCATTAGAGTAAAAACTAATAGAACTTTTGATAAAACTCTACTTTTCATAAAAATATCCCTCATTTCATAAAATATCTAATCTGTTGACTTTACATTCTATCAAAGTCTCTTACACCTTATATTATACAGAATATTATAACATATAAGATTACATATTAGAATACTAAGAATCTAGGCCCTTTTCTAACCATTTTTATACCGTTTCACATCAAAAAGAGTCCTTTCAACAGTATTTCCACACTGTCAATTATGATCTATCCTTTAAGTTGATAAAATCTATGTATTATGTATCTAGTTATTGTTAATACACTTTTAGTTGATCTTACCATGGTGTTGCCTTGTTTCAGTATTTTAGGACATGAAAAAAGAGCCTATATGGAATATTTATATAGACTCGTTATTTGTTCTCAGTTAATAAAATAACTATTTGCATGTCGAGAATGCTAAAAATACTTATTCTAAATCGAGCTTGTATGTATAATTGTCGTATGTAATATTAGTTCCTTGTTTATTGAAAGAACCTTCCTTTTCTATAGTAAACCCTAACTTTTTTATTACTGCATTAGATGCAATGTTTTCTTGTGCAATGTCTGCTGTAAACTTGCGGCCCCCTTTGGCATAGCCAAAATCAATTAATGCTTGAATAAGTTCTGTTCCATATCCCTGTCTCCAGTATTGCTTATGGATACAGTACCCCAAGTCCCAATGCATCTTATCTTCCATAGGTACAATACTACCTGTTCCTACAAACTCATTGGTATCCTTTAAAAATGCTACAAAAGGATACCATGTTTCATCTTCCTCAATCCCTTTAGCAAAATTCATATACTTTTCATCTGCCTTATCTCTCGGTGGATCTCCTAAATATTTTCCTATTTCATCGTCTAGCCACATATCAAGACATAATGGAGCATGCTCCTCCTTTGTACTCTTAAGAATCAATCGTTCAGTTATCAAATCATTTGTTAGCATTACTATCCCCTCACTTTTTGTTCGCTAAATAAATTATCTAATTTATTGGCTTTAAATTTTTTCAAAAATCTTTATAAGTCTATTTATTCATGATAGTATACCATATTTTGTTTGATATTAAAACACCTTGAATTTGGAGCTTTTCTACCCATTCCCTTGCCTTTTTACATCCAAAAAGAGCCCTTTTCAATAGTATTTTCCACACTACCAATTAGGCTCTATCCTTTGGCATATCTAGTTTTATTCTATTTTCCACACATCATACCCTCAAAATTTTTCATTTTAGGCATTGTGTTTAAATGGTTGGGCCCTCGTGGTAGAGATACCCCTATATGCTAATATATTGGCTATAGGGGGGGCTTATAGATTTCCCTATTAGATCTTCATATACTTCCCCCATCAAGCTTATACTGACGATATTTTAATACCTACTACCAATCCACCACACTACTATCTTTTCATTTTACAAAGTTATCTAAGCTTCTCACCACAAAATGGGCAATGTGTAATAGACTCCATTCTTCCATGCCTAACTCCAAAAGATTTTCCACAGTACGGACATCTCCAACATATAAAACTTATTGCTGCTGATACTACCATTAAACCTATTCCTATAAAGAATTGAGACATTACTACACTTTCTTTAGACTCATAGATAAATATAAAAGCAGAGGCTATAAAGCCTAGTCCAAAGTACAATAGAAATAATGCTATTTTTCTCCACCTAAATATATTCATATAATCACGCTCCCTGTATAAGAACATTATATATCAATATTCAAATTATTTCACCTACTTCCAATCTACCTTGCTACTATCTCCCTATCTGCAAATTACAAGTCCTACAAACAAAAAAGAATACCTTCAATTGGTATTCCTCTCTGCTAATTAAGTATATCATTTAGTTACTTTTTCTAAGTTTAAAACCTCTGCTAAAACTTCTGTGAATGGCTGAATTGCATTTATAGCTTCTTCTAATGTATCATTGTCATTTCCAATATCCACTACTAATGACTTAGGAACTAAATGTAAGTTATATCTATATGGTTTTACTAGTACATAAGGAATTAAATTAGGAGTTAGCTCATCACTCTTGCATTTCATTTGAGCACTAAAACTAAGATTATCTTCTATGTAAGGATTCGAATATGTTTTTGAACTACCTATCGTCCCAATATTTTGATCGATATTAAGTCCACTTACTACATTAATTTTTGCTGTTGATTTGCCATTCATTAAAGTAGCTGATGGTTCTACCGCTCCATCCCTCTGAAGATCAATTATTACTTGTATTGAAGGATTTTCTTTAAGAATATCTTCTATAATAGGTTCCATTCTCTCATAAGCACCTACCACACTAGCTTGAGTATTTTTCTCATCTTTATAATGTAATACAGATACTTTGTAATTTTCTTCTAGAACACGTTCCAACTCATCTCCTACATCTAAAACACTACCTTTTTTATCACCTGCATACTCTTCTTGTGGATGTGTATGAATAATTAATATTTGTGGACCTTTTGTCGTAGTTTGAATGGACAGGTCCTTTTCAAGTAATTTGCTTACATTTAACTGTTCCTCCACTTTAACTTTTATCCCTACATCAAAGTTTCTAAATATATTCATATTCTTATCTACTTTTTTAGAAACCTCTGGTGCATTTGAAACAGATGCATAGGCAACACTACTAATTGATATTATCGCTATCAAACTTGCTGCAATTAATACTCTACGATTAATTTTCATGTTCTTCCCCCTTAATAATTTATTTCACTATCACCTTACACACTATGAACTTTTCCTATTATTTATGTACTAGCTCTTTCAGTTTTAATCTTTTTGTAATATTTCAATTACTAGTCTTTTATATTTTTATCACCGGCCTGCAAGTTACAAGTTCTACAAAGCACTACCACATTATCTTCATCTAACCTTAATTCAGGATAATCCTTAAACGATTTGATATGATGCCCTTGTAAGTTATCCGTTACAATCAACTTCCACTTACTCCAGCACCTTTCACAATAAGGATGCTCTTTCACTTTCCTGTTCCTGAGTTTCTGCCACGCATAAGATGAATAAAAGCGTCTCTTCTCATCTGATACTTTCCTATTATATTTGGGTGCACATTCACACCTTTGTTTATGTAAAATGATGTTTCCACATCTACTGCAAACTTTTTTCATGATATTTCTCCAATAAAAAAGAGTAATCACATTGACTACCCTCATATATTACCATTTACTATTTTATTACTTCATGCTTAACATTCTTAAATAATATTTTTGATATGAAATACGCTGATACACCTAAAAATATTAATCCATATATTCTCTCCCCATTTATCAAATTTACATTACCGGAAACAATGCCAATGGATTCATTTCTATATGCATCTCCTAGCATGAGTGTATTTACATTGTTCCAAACTGAATGCATAACACCTACTAGAATTACATTTTTTGATAAGCTATATAAATATGTATAAGAAAAATTAACAAAAAATACACACCCAACTTGCACTGCTGTAAATATTATTGCGCCTCCTAGCCCTGCACTTAAATTAATCAAGAAAAATGCTGGTAAATGAAATAGGCACCAAACTATACCTACTATAGTATTTGCTTTCTTAAGGCCATACTTATGCTCTAATTCCACTAATAAATAGCCTCGCCAACCGTACTCCTCCCCTAATGTAATAATAGCAAAAGGAATACTCATAATCACTATAGTCAATATTTGTGTGATATTACTACTTAGATCACCCGTTAGCTCTCCTGTTCCTGTAACTAAGGCCATCATCCCACACAAGCTTATAATAGTTAATGGAAATATAAAACTAAATAATATACCCTTAATACTAGGTCGATAAAAAAGAGGTTTAAATGGTTGCTTAATAGACTTATACTTAATCATAGTTATAATAAACCCCAATATTGCTGGAACCATCATTATAATAGTAGTAGCACCTATCGCCCCCTGTGGTATAAAAATTAAACTTAAAACCCAACTTATACTTAATGTAGCTACTATAAATATTTTTTCAAACATTTCACCACTCCTTATTGTACTAATCACTTAATACAATAATACATTATAACTAAAACGTCAATAACTTTTTATTTAAGTATAATTTTTAGTATTTTTATTTTATATATGATAATACCCCCAGTATTTCTACTGAGGGTTAACTTAAGGAATGTAAAACAAAAAATATTT